>JBBSRB010000005.1:0-42806 GCA_038243445.1 Chitinophagales bacterium
AGATGTGGTGGTGGTAGGATATCAAACCATCAGCCGTAAAAAAATTACTGGAGCGGTTTCTACCATCAGGGCGAAGGAGATTGAAAATATTCCTGTTGCAAGTGTTGATGCCATGATGCAGGGTCGTTTGTCGGGAGTAAATATTCAAAGTTTTAGTGGCGAGCCTGGTACGCAGGGCGTTATCCTTGTCAGGGGCAATACCCGTATAGGGAGAGACCTTAATTCGGAGAACCCGGTTATGAGCAATCCTTTGTATATCGTTGATGGCATACCTTATAATAACGATGATGTTTCGCAATTTCAACAAAGTGGGACCAATTTTCTGGCAGGTATCAACCCGAACGATATTGAATCTATCGACGTATTGAAAGATGCTTCTGCTGCTGCCATTTATGGCGCCAGGGGAGCCAACGGAGTTATAGTAATTACTACCAAAAGAGCAAGAACCGGCAAGCCTACCATTACGCTTAATACCTATAGCGGGTTTACGCAAAAACCAAAATTGCGCGAAGTGCTGGCAGGTATGGAGGAGCGGAGGACTAAGATCGCTATCATTACAAATCAATCCACTCCTGCCCAAATGCAAACAGCGTTGCCAATGATCCTTACGGACAGCTTAAACCCGGCTTTCAACAATGCCACTGATTGGCAATCGCTGTATTATCAAACCGGTGTGGTTAAGAACTTTGATCTTTCTGCAACGGGTGGATCTGAGAATGCCAATTACAGAGTAGGACTTGGCTATTATGATGAAGAAGGAATTATAAAAAATTATGGCTTCAAACGTTATTCTTTCAGCAGCACAGTCAATCTTAAGCCTTCTGATCGAATAAATATTCAAAGCATTCTGCGCTATTCTTTAATGGATAGACTGGCGGGCTCTGGTAGCCGTGCTGCAGTACCCCTAAATCCTGGCGGCATGCCCTCTTCGCTTTTATTTTTAAGCGAATTAGATAAAGAAGTAAAGCTTAGAAGTTCAAACAACCTTAAAGATAAAAGAGTAAGCCATAACCTGAATCTAAACACACTGGTCTCCTACCAGTTGATCCGTAACATGTTGAAATTGGAATCCCGGGCTGGTTTCTCTCTTTATCCAAGCCGCAGAGATGCTTTTGTTTCTGGATTATTAAATGGAAACGGATTGGCATCTGCCAGTTCCAGCACTTCTATGAACTACAATGCGAATCTAACAAACACACTCACTTTCACTAAGTCGTTCAATGATGTTCATAACCTGATAGCAACAGCAGGTAACAGCGTAGAGTACGAGCAGAACAGATCTACCTTTGTAAGTGGCTCTAACATTGTTAGCGATCAGATACAGGTAGTAAGAGGTGTTTCCCGCGATTACCTGAGTGGAGGTTCTGACATGAGCAACCGCGGATTACTTTCTTATTTCACGCAGCTGGCATACGATTATAAATCCAGATATATACTTAGTGCTTTCTTTCGTGCAGATGCTTCATCCCGGTTTGGCAAGGATAACCGATGGGCTTATTTCCCCTCTATTTCTGCTGCCTGGATCGCCTCTGATGAAAAGTTCTTGGAAAACAGTAAGCTTATTTCCTTTCTTAAGTTTAAAGCAAGTTATGGCATCAATGGGGTAGAACCTCCGGCAGAATATGGCTATTACCTATCGTACAATAAGTATCTGGCCGGCGCCGGAGGATTTTCCGGAAATGCTGATAATGCACTTACTTATAATGGAGTTGTTGCTGTACAGCCAGACTGGAGGAATGGCGTAGCGCAAGACAAACTTTCGTGGGTAAGAACCAACCAGGTTAATGTAGGGGCAGAAATGGCTTTTGGTGCACAGAGCGGAATACGGTTAGATGTGGATGCCTATGTGCGCAATGTTGAAAACGGATTTTTTGAATTTTCGCTTCCTTATCATACGGGGTATGAAAGAATACAAACGAATGGTGTAGGTATGAGGAATATGGGTATTGAAGCCACGCTCAGCACCAAAAACTTACCCCGTACAAGCCCGCTGCAGTGGAACTCCCGGATTACGATATCAAAAAATAAGGATATTATTACCAGTCTGCCTAATGGCGACCGTGATTTGTTTACAGGAGGCTTTTATTCCAACAACAAACTGGTTGTAGGCCGTTCGCCCAATCTCTTTAATCTGATCAGGTACGATGGAGTGTATGCAACAGATGCTGATATTCCTGTTGATCCATTAACAGGAAATAAAATCAGTTATATTTTTAGAGGCTCTGCGCCAGGTGCTGGTTGGGCCCGGTTTTTTGATGCCAACGGCGATTACTTTATCAAAGATGATAAAACAAGTGCCTATGGCGATTTTATCACACAACTGGATCCTAACCCAGGCATTACAGGTGGTTTTCTAAACGATTTTTCTTATAAAAACTGGAGCTTAAGCCTGAACTGTGTATTCACTTTTGACCGTGATATTCAAAATAATTCGTTAGTAGAAGAATTTTGGTATAACGATGATTTTGGTGGTATCACTTTTGGTGGCATTAATGCATTCAGCCAAATGTCCATATCTAATTATGAAAAAATGGGTGTGTGGTTAAAACCAGGTGATAATGCTAAGTATCCACGGGTTCCCATCAGAACTGACTTGTACACCTGGAACCCCAATTCATCTATCTATATGGATAAAGGCAGTTACTTCAGATTGAAAACTTTGCAGGTTGGTTATAACACAGATGAACGTTTTCTCTCCCGCTTTAAATTAAAGGGCCTTCGGTTATTTGCTACGCTGGACAATGTATTCATCATTCAAAACGCTAAAACAGTTCCTGATGCTGAGCAGGTTGATTTTTACGGCTATTATAACGGGCAAAGCTATCCCATTCCAAGAAAAGCAACTGTTGGTTTAAATGTTACGCTTTAACGATTTAAAAAAGAAATGACAATGAAAAAGTTACTTTATACTGGATTTTTTATTATCGTAATCCTTGCAGCACCTTCCTGTAAAAAAATCATAGACCAGACGCCGTCTAATACTATCTACCGTGAAGGTTTTTGGAAAACGGAACTGGATGCTACTAGTGCATTGTCGGGTACCTATGCACGCCTTCGCGATGTTTTGAATGGAGCGAACCGCCACTATTACTATGGAGAGATTCCGGCCGATGTGTTTGCTTCTTTTGCAGGTGATCTGTCTTTTTTACCCGAGATAGCAAAAGGTAACTTTACCGCTGCTTATCAGGATCAACTAAGAGACTGGAGGCCCTTTTATAAGATAAGTGCATTGGCAAACCTTGTTATTGACAAAGTGCCACAGATACCGGAGGCAGCATTCAAATCCGGAGGTGCTGCAGCCAGAGATCAAATTGTCGGCGAAGCTTTATTCATCAGGGCGCTTACTTATTTTTATTTAACCAGGATATGGGGCGATTGTGTGTATGTAACTACAGTAGAAAAAGACACACAATCGGAGCCTAATCAGCCCAAAACAAAAAAAGAAGTTGTATTGGCAGGCTGTATAAAAGACCTCGTAGAGGCTGCGTCTAAATTGCAATATGGTTACGCTTCTCCAGCACAAAGAGCGGTACGGGCTAATAAAGGTTCTGCAAATGCTTTATTAGCACATATTTATGCCTGGACAGGAGACTACATGAATGCTGAAAAGGCCGCTAACGAAGTAATTACAAACGGCGGTTACTCCCTGCTTCCCATGAGCCAGATGCCTGCTCTTTTTAGCGGTAAATCTTTGGAGAGCATTTTTGAAATTGAATTTGAATCATCTAAAAATGAAGGTAACGCTGGAGGTATTGCCCGGCAACTGTTAGTTGATCCTTATATCCGAAACAAAACAAACGCATGGTTTATTGACCAGACTGAATTGCAGGAAATTTATGGGGACACTACCGCCAATACAAAGGATAAAAGAGTTGCCGCCTGGTTCGAAAGATCGGGTAACAATGTATTTTGTAAAAAGTATAGTGACGTGTTTTACAAAGATGCAGGCAATTTTGCCGATGTACGATTTGATGATAACATTGTTATTTTCAGATTGTCGGATATAATGCTGCTGCGAGCGGAAGCCTTATCGAAATTGAATCGTTTTGATGATGCGCGAATGTTATTGGATGCGGTAAGAGCCCGGGCGGGATTAGAGCCTTCAACGGCAACAGACGCGGAATTGTACGACGAAGTTTTTAACGAGCGTTGCCGGGAACTATTTTTAGAAGGGCACAAATATTGGGATATGCTTAGAACCAAACATTTCCCATCTCACCTCACTGAGGTTGAGTTTAGCCAGGGAGCTCACCTCTGGCCCATTGAGAAACAGATATTTCTTGATAATAATGTACTTACACAAAACGAATACTGGATATCCAGGTATTAAAATTCAACTGTTCAACACAAATTATTTCTCATGAAAAAGTTATTAAAACTCATTGTTATAGCGACGGCAGGGATGTTTCTGTTTACATCCTGCAAAAAACAAACAGAGTACTTTATAGACGGAGAGGGAGCACACAACCCACAGGTAAATGTAACTACCTACGATTACCTGAAGACCAATCCTCTTTTCGATTCTACCGTTATCCTTATTGACAGAGCGGGGCTGAAGGATGCTGTAAATGCAGTAGATGCTACCTTCTTTGCACCGACCGATTATAGCATAGCTGCCTGGCTTACAAAAATCAGGGGTAAGATCCTTAATACCTATGGGCAGGATAGTGCCAGAAAACTTTCCCTCAGTACTTTTTCAAATACACAACTTAAAGACAGCCTCAGTCAATACATTATCCCGCAAAGAGTACAAAGAGAAAATCTTGCTTTGACAGATAAGGAGTTTACTACTGCACTTCAGGGCGATAAAAAGATCGTTTACCTGCGTGAGGTAATTGAGTACATTGGCAGTGTATCTACAAAACCGCGGTACCTGTATTTAGTAAAAGTGTATGGCACCAGAGATGTTCCCGGTGTTACTGTGCCTGCAGAAGAAACAGATATTGAAGTAAGGTGCCAGACTTCCGGCATATTAACTACCAACGGTGTATTACATGTGTTAAGCAACCAGCACGTTTTCGGCTTTAATAAATAATTGTTTCATTCAAAAGAAATTATAAAATGAAAATAGTGTATATAGCAAAATCATTTATTCTCCTATTACTCTCGGTGTTACTTTTCAATTCATGTAAAAAAGTGGAAGAGGGTTATCTCAGTGAAAACATCAGGTATCAGTTTCCAACAATTGAAGTAGAAAGAGGTGTTGTAAAAATTGCAAATGAGAATCTTATCTTTCCTGACGGCTCCACTTTGCCGCTTAATGTAAAGCTTCTCGACATCAGAGATAAGGCCACCGGCAAACATGCTGATGCATGGTATCAGAACTATGACTCCTATCGGTTCATTTCTCCACTTTCGGCAACAGATACAACTATGGAGTTATTCAAGAAAAAAATTGAATATGGTAAGTTCCCTGCATTTGAGTTTGTTGCTTCCGGAGGTTATTTCCGGTTTAACACCGGCACAAAGAACATTCCAGTAGGCGAGTATGAATTTGATCTTGAAGTGTCCAATGTAAAAGGGTCAAAGCAAATAATAAATGCGGCAACCATTATATTAAAAGATCCAATTCCTTATGTTATTGATCCGGCAACACTGTTGGGCACCGCAAGGGATGGTACCCCTGCCACGCATGCTTACCTGCCTGTATCGGAACGGACAGTAACAGTAGAAAAGATCAGTAATTCAGAAAATCAGGTGCAATTGAAAATAGTTGATAAAAATGGAAAGCCGTTTAATCCTAAAACGGCTATTCAAAACCGTTTACTTGCAGATGGTTCTGTATTAAACGACTTTACTACGTTTGCTCTTTTCGACCGCACACAATATACCGATAGTACTATGAGCTATAACTTTGGTATTCCGCCTTATCCGTTTAAAGATGCAGCTGCTAACGGAAAATTCATGTATTTCTGGATACCGGCTCAATATGTGGAAATAGATCAGTTCCCGAGCGATACCAATCCAAAAGCAGCTCTGTCTGTTAGAGTTAGAGTTGATATTAAAGTAGAAGGCGTGTGGGTGATTACCGTTAAAGCATTGAATGCAACAGCAAAGTAACAGCCCTATAAAAACAGTGTGGTATGAGAAAAAATAGCGATCTTATGTAAATATTAATCGCTCTTGATTGGCGCTATTTGTTTATTCAATAATTTTTACTTTTTTCTTCGTTTAAATAGCTAAAGAACTCTATTCCCATTAGATAAATTTTCTAACGCTTCATACTATCATTTTAAAAAGCTGTTTATTTATAAACCGAACAAGTATTTTTTACACGTGAAATTTGCCAGGTTGCTATTTAGCTCTTTAATTAATAACAAACCTTACTAAATAAGTATTTAAGGTTAATAAATAATGCCCCAATGAAAGCTAAATTTCTCTTTATTTTCATGTGCTTTCTTTATGTGAAAGCACATGCACAGGAAATTAAATACACTAATTGTGATACCTGCTGGAATAGTGATTCGCTGGGTAACCATCGGGCAGTTGTACAATATACCGGTACCGGCAATGTGGCTAAGGTTGAAATTAACTGGCGAAGAAGAGACAACGATCCGCAAAACAAACGCATTATTATTGAAGATGCCAAAACCCATCAAAATATAGCGAATGTAAAAACTGGGATTGTAAACAGGGAATATGGTGAAATTTATTTTGAACCCATTTCAAGCTCAGGCATTTATTACGTTTATTACCTGCCTTATAAAAATGAAGGCCGTTCCAATTATCCCAAAGGGGTTTACCTAGAACCAGAGGCTACAGCAGCAGCAAACTGGCTACAGTCAATTAAAGATTCTTCCATCAACTTAAATGCTTTCGTTACAGAAATTCAGTCTATTGATGCTTTCAACAGTTTTTATCCAATGGAAGTTATTGCCACTGCGAAAGAGACAGAAAACCTGAAAGGAAAGTATACCGGCAAAGCATTTTTGGTATTCCCAGAAGATCGCCAGTATTCTATACGCATGAAAACTGATCTTCCGCAGCGGTGGATACAAAAAGGAGTGCAGCCATCTTTTAATGGTGAAGCTGCAAGGGGCGAATATTATACCTATCAGTTAGGTGTGTATGCTTTACAAGAGCTGAAGAATGTGCAAGTCCAATTCACCAATTTAAAAACTGCTGATGGAAAATTAATTCCGGAAAAAAATAGTATCTCCATCAACACCAACGGCACTACTTACGATGCAAAACCGCTTGTGAAAAGGATTGATATTGCACAAAATGAAGTGCAGCCTTTATAGTGTGGCATTGACGTACCTCAAAACGCAGTGCCCGGGAATTATACCGGTAAAGCAACCATAACAGCAACAGGAGTTTTACCGCTTACTATTGATATTGCATTAACTGTAACGGCGCAATTAATGAAGGACGGTGGCATTAACGAGCCATGGAAAATGACAAGACTGAAATGGCTTAACTCCACAATGGCACAAAAGAATGAAGTGATTGCACCTTACATTCCTTTGCAGGTAAAAGGCAACACCATTAGTTTGTTGGGAAGAAAAGTAGAATTGAATAATGACGGCTTTCCAAAACAAATACAAACGTTTTTTACACCAGAGATGACCGGCTATACTTCTACCCCTAAAAACGTTTTACACAAACCCATGCAATGGCTGGCAGAAGATAATGAAGGTAAAAAGCTATTGTGGAAATCTTCCAGCGTAAAGTTTATTACAAGGCAGGCAGGCACTGTAAAATGGACAAGCACAAATACGTCTGATGTTTTAAAAATGGAAGTGAATGGTTCGTTGGAATTTGATGGATTTGTTTCTTACGAAGTAAAAGTAACTGCGCTGAAAGACGTTGCTTTAAACAACACTACTTTTCAAATTCCATTTAATAAATCGGCCGCAAAATACATGATGGGACTTGGGCAAAAGGGTGGCTATCGTCCATCCTCTTTTAACTGGAAATGGAACGTGGCAGAAAAAAACCAGGATGGCGCATGGATTGGCGATGTAAATGCCGGTTTGCAATATTCTTTGCGTGATGAAAAATATGTTCGTCCCCTAAACACCAATTTTTATTTGCAAAAACCTTTGCTGCTCCCTTCATCATGGGGCAATGTAGAAAAAGGCGGCATTACTATCAGCGAAGAAAACAATGCAGTTTTGGTAAACAATTATAGTGGACAACGCAACATGAAGAAAGGCGATGTGCTGTATTATAATTTTACGCTGCTCATCACGCCTTTTCATCCAATTGACACAGACTTTCAATGGGCTACCCGTTTTTATCATAGTTATAAACCTGTTGATACCGTAAAAGCCACCGGAGCCAATGTTATCAATATTCATCATGCCAATGCCATTAATCCCTGGATCAATTACCCTTTTATAGAACATGCAAAAATGAAGGCTTACATTGATGAAGCACACAGCAAAGGGTTGAAAGTAAAAATTTATAATACAGTTCGTGAACTATCTAACCATGCTTTCGAAACATTTGCCATGCGCAGTTTGGGCACCGAAATTTATTCGCCGGGGAAAGGCGGCGGCTTTAGCTGGCTGCAGGAGCATTTAGACAGTAATTATATTGCCGCCTGGTTTGTGCCCGAAATAAAAGACGCGGCAATTGTAAACAGTGGCATGAGCCGCTGGCACAATTACTACGTAGAAGGTATGAACTGGCTGGTAGATAATGTAGGAATTGATGGTCTTTATTTAGATGATGTTGCCTTTGACCGCATCACCATGAAACGTATAAAAAGGGTGCTTACAAAAAGCAATCATCCTGGAATTATAGACCTGCATTCTGCAAATCAATTCAATAAAAGCGATGGTTTTAATAACAGCGCTAATTTATACATGGAACACTTTCCTTATCTAAACCGTCTTTGGTTTGGTGAGTATTTCGATTATGAAAAAAATTCACCCGACTTCTTTTTAACAGAGGTAAGTGGAATTCCATTTGGACTAATGGGTGAAATGTTGCAGGATGGTGGCAATCCCTGGCGTGGAATGATATACGGCATGACCAACCGCATGCCCTGGAGCGACAATGCCGATCCAAGGCCTATTTGGAAAGCATGGGATGATTTTGGAATGCAGGGAACGCAAATGATTGGTTATTGGGTAGCTGACAATCCTGTAAAAACAAGCAACGAAAAGGTATTGGCAACGGTTTATAAAAAGAAAGGAAAAGCCATGGTATCAATAGCAAGTTGGGCCCAAAATGATGCAGAAGTACAATTGAAAATAGACTGGAAGAAGTTGGGTATTGATGCATCAAAAGCAACTATAACAGCGCCGGAAATAAAAAGTTTTCAAACAGGAAGAGCATTTAAATTAAATGAAAAAATACCGGTTGAAAAAGGGAAGGGGTGGCTGTTAATTATTGAGTGACAAATTTTAAGAATCCTGACATCGCAAACCATAAAGTTATAATTCTTATGAGGAAGAAAAAATGGCTGATTGCTTTTTCGATATGTATCGCTGCAATGAATGTTTCAGCGCAAAGTGATGGCGGTGCCATGACACCCGAAACAATTGTCATCACGCCCGAAAACCCACTGCTGGTAAAAGATTCCTTGCTGCGTGATGCTGTAAGCGCTTGGTCTGAAGAGCAATTTAAAAGTGAAGATTACAAAAGAATAAAGGCCCATCCATCAGCAGGCGTTTTTCCGGGAAAAGTAAAAGACGGATATGCCTTTACTAACCGGGCAATAAACATAAAACATCAAAAAATAAATGAAACCCTGGTTCCGGTTGTATCAAAACTTAATTACTCAAGTCCCTGGAGGAACAATATGTACAGCACGGGGCTATATGCCGCACCGGGACAATACATTGAAATCGTTATTCCTGCAAAACTAAAAGGCAAAGGCGTAACCGTACAAATAGGTTGTCATACCGATAAATTGAATACTTGGGTAGCCGCAAAAGAAAGCTGGCGGCGAATGCCCATCATAGTCAAAAATGAGGAATTGAATAGGAAAAAGACAAGGATCGCTTCGCCTTTTGGCGGCTTAATTTACATTACAGTTCCTCCAAAATCAGATGATTGGGAAGAAGAAATAAAAATTAATCATGCAGTGGCAGCCCCGCTTTTTAAGTTAGGTATTACTACACAAAAGGCATGGGAAGAACAATTAAAAAACAACAAGGCTCCCTGGGGAGAACTGGCATCGGACAATATAATCTTAACCGTTCCTGACTCTGTTTTACAAAAGGTAATTGACCCCAGCGAAGTAATGAAATTGTGGGACCTTATTATCAAGGGAGAAATGGACCTGGCGCAGATTCCACAGCCCTTTTACCGGGCACACCGCCTCGTAATAGATGAGCATATCGGGGGTGGTTTTATGCACAGCGGTTATCCAATTATGGTGCATCATTCACCTGTCAGAAAATTGTTGTCGGCAAATGTAATAGCTAATCCTTTGCTACTAATGCAATCAAGCAAGGGTGGCGCCAATTGGGGTTTTTTTCATGAAATTGGTCATAACCTGCAAAATAGTGATTGGGTGTTTGGCGGCACTACCGAAGTAAGCTGCAATTTCTTTTCGCTTTATATGTTCGATCGTTTAATGGGCGGACGTGATGAAGCACACAGCGGCATCTCCAATATCAATACACAAAATGCCATGAAAAAATATTTTAAAGAAGGCGCTGATTATCAAAAATGGAGAAGTGATCCTTTTTTAGCATTGATCATGTTCCGCCAGTTGCAGGAAGGTTTTGGATGGGAAACATTTAAAACTTTTTTCCGGGAATACCAGATGCTGGCTGCCAAAGACCCCTCGGGCAGTTATGTAAAATCCGACGAGATGAAAAGGGATTTGTGGGTGAAAACATTTTCAAAAATAACCAGTAGAAACATTGCTCCTTTTTTTGAAGAATGGGGGATTCCTATCAGTGCAGAAGTAGAAAAAGAATTAAATATTTTTGATACGTGGATGCCGTATAATTTTCCGCCGGTTAATTAAACGGAGTAGCAAAATGTAAAGAATTATGCTGTTTGCAATTAACTACAAAAAATACAATGCTGAAAATTAGATTTTAAGTTTATTACAGGGAATCAATAGTGAACTGCGATTTAAACTTTAATTGCTCAAAACAAAGATTATGAATAGAAAACTGAAAATTTTCATGCGGCAATACTATGACTGGTTAAATTATTCTAACATTTTTTCACATTCGTTTGATGTTGGTTTAGGTTCATTAACAATGAAAAGAATATTTTTAGTTAGTCTGAGTGTTGGTTGTATCAGCCAGTTATTTGCTCAATCTGCCGGAGACATACAACAGCCATCAAGGGAGGAAATTATTACCCCAATTAGAAAAGCCAGTTTTAATAATAACAACGAATGTCCGGAACGCAGGCAGGGTGGTAACCCGCAACAGGTGAATGGCTATCTTACTTTCAATGGTTCTATGGATGGTAACCGGCAGGTAGATCCGCAAATTGCGGTAGGAGGCGGTTATGTGCTGCATGGTACCAATAGCGGGTTGGTAATTTATGATAAAAAAGGAGCTTTTGTTCAGGGCGTTTCACAAAAGTGTTTTAACGATGGAATAGATCCTAAAATGTATTTTGACATTCACAATAAAATGTTTGTGTTCGATCTGTGGTGGTATTACGATAAAGAAAAAATTAAACCTGTGAACATTTCTGTTTCTGAAACAAGCGATCCTACCGGCGCCTGGAATACTTATCCTGTGCCCGCACCCAAAGGTGTTGATGGTGGTGGAATAGGGTATAGCAAAAAATGGATCGGATATACATTTCCGGGCGGAACAGAAAATACATTTGTATTAAGTGCCGCCGATGCAAAAGCCGGCAAACCTGCGAAGGTCTATCATTTTACCGGCGACTTTGGACAGCCTGTATTTACACAAGATGATATGGAAGACCTTTACTTTATCCGCAATGAAAGTAACAATTTTGTTATTCGTAAAATAACTGCTGATGCCAATGGAAAGCCGTATTGCCAGGTAGTTTCCACTCAGCCACATCAGTTATCATATAACCGGCAACCTCCACAATCTATGCAAAGGGGAACAGCACAAAAAGTTTCCAGCGGAGACCGTAATCCAAAAAATGCAGTGTTGCAAAATAATTGTATTTGGTTTTCACAAGCAGTAGAACGTAACGGCAGATCCGCTGTTCAATGGCACCAGATAAATGCAAGTAGCGGAGCCATTATTCAAACAGGATCTGTGCATAGCGATACGACCAATTATATACAAACCACGTTGGCTGTAAACCGCCAAAACGACGTGCTGGTAGGCTTTCAGGAAGTTAATGAAAATTCTTTTATAAGTCCACGTTTTGCATATCGGCTTCAAAAAGATAAGCCGGGAACCTTGCGTAAAGTGGTGCGGATGGGCGAAGGAAGAGGTGCAACCGATGGTGTGGCATGGGGCGATTATAGTGGTAGTATCATAGATGCTGATGATCTCTTAAGTATGTGGACGATACAAAGTATTGCAAATGAAAAAGGCAGAGGTGAAACCATCATTACTAAAGTGCCGTTTAAAAAGAAACGCAAACGGTAAAGATGTAAGTGCTACCAACCCTGCTGGTTCAAAAGCATGGGTGGGGAAAAGCTTAGAATGGCAAAAATATAAAGGGCGAGTACCATGCACCTATTAAAAGTAAATTTTCTCATTTTAGAAGCTATCTGCAAACAAAATTTGAAATAGCATAGAACTAAAGCAAAAAAGCCTTTAGGAACTCTTAGACGATCAGGTGCCTTATATTATTTGGTAAAAATTATTAGAAAGCTTTGTGAATAATGACAGTTAAATCAATTTTTAATCTGGTTATCATATTTCTGTTTTTAGCAGCAGTAGGGTTGTTATTTTCCTCCTGTCTCTCAATGCAAAAAAAGCCTCTGGCATCTTCCTCAAAGGAACAACCCAATATTGTTTTTATTTTAGCAGACGATCTGGGTTATGGCGATGTAGGTTGTTACGGACAGCAATGGATTAAGACACCTAATATAGACCAGCTTGCCAAAGACGGTATGCGCTTTACCGATTTTTATGCAGGCAGCACAGTATGCGCACCATCCCGTGCCACCCTGATGACCGGGCAACATACCGGGCATACTTATGTAAGAGGTAATGGCGAAGTGCCCCTGCCTGCCAACGATTCCATTTTGCCGCAGGTGTTAAAGCAAAAAGGCTATACAACTGGTATGGTGGGAAAATGGGGCCTTGGAGAAAAAGGAACCTCTGGGGCGCCGGAAAAGAAAGGTTGGGATTTTTTTGCTGGTC
The DNA here is from genome assembly GCA_038243445.1 of Chitinophagales bacterium. Taxonomy (GTDB): domain Bacteria; phylum Bacteroidota; class Bacteroidia; order Chitinophagales; family Chitinophagaceae; genus Flavisolibacter. The sequence continues at coordinate 13,230 of JBBSRB010000005.1, forward strand.
ATCTGCACCACGTGGAAGGGCACTTTCAAAAACCTGACTCTGCCTGGCAAATAGTAAATGATGAAAGCAGGAAAGTGAAAATTCCAGACGGCGTATACGCAAATGAATGGTTTACTAAATCAGGACTGGACTTTATTAACCAAAATAAAAACAAACCTTTCTTTTTGTATCTGGCGTATACCTTGCCGCATGCCGAACTAATTGTGCCACAAAAATATTTGCAACAATATCTCAATGCAGACGGGAGTAGTAAGTTTTCTCCTGAAACAGCGCAGCCAGGTGGCTTGCATTACGGTGCGCAACCCTATCCCAAAGCAGCTTATGCAGCAATGGTAAGCCAGTTAGATGACTATGTTGGACAAATAAACAGTTTGCTGGAAAAATTAAAACTGGATGAAAATACAATTGTCATATTTACAAGCGACAATGGAACACATATTGAAGGAGGAAGAGAAATTACTGATGCAACAGCTTTTTTTCAAAGCAGCGGTCCCCTGCGTGGCATTAAAAGAGACTTATATGAGGGGGGCATTCGTGTACCTTTTATAGTAAAATGGAAAGGTAGTATCGCCAAAAATACTACCTCCTCTTTCATCGGCGCCTTCTGGGATTTACTGCCTACACTGGCGGAAATAACCAATGCAACGGCTCCGAATGGTGATGGAATGTCGTTTGTAAACGTGCTTAATAGTAAACAACAAGCTACCAGATCCTCAGCTTTATATTGGGAGTTTGGTGAAGGTGGCTTTAAACAAGCAGTAAGAAAAGACAAGTGGAAAGCGATACGTTTTTATAAAGACACGAAACCCGTGCGTACAGAATTGTACGACCTGTCAAACGACATTGGGGAAAGAAACAACGTTGCCGCGCAATTTCCGGTTATTGTTCGGCAAATGGAACAATTAATGAATAACGAACATAAATCGTCAGCACATCCTATGTTTCAAATTAAATAACCACCGGCAGTAAGGCTATTAATACAATTGATTTTTACCGGGATTCTGCGGCAACTTATCATCAGCCCGCCTGCCTCTTTCAAAATAGAAGCTTTGCCTGATGGCTGCTGTTATTCTGGTAATAGAATGTTTACTGTGGGTTTATCGAAAGTTTGGAACAAACGATTGCGCAGCGTATCTCTGCATAAGTCTGACTATATTTAAAGTTGAAAGTTAACAATCAAACATAAATATCACTCATGTCAACAAACCGAAGAAGTTTTTTACGAAACATTGCTCTTAGCGGAGGAGCCCTTGCGCTACCTTCTTTTGGCGGGATTATAGCCAATGATGAAATCGGCGAAGCTCCGGAATATCTTACAACCAAGGATGCAGGTCCGGGCGGTAATATGTGCGGTTATGCAGCGCCAAAAATGGATAAAGTGCGCATAGGCTTTGTTGGCTTAGGCATGCGAGGTCCGGGTGCTGTGGAGCGCATGAGTTATATTGAAGGCGTTAAAATAAAGGCGCTTTGCGATAAGTATCCTGAAAGGGTTGCAAGTGCCCAAAAGATTCTAAACAAAGCTGGTTTACCCAATGCAAAAGAATACAGTGGAGAAGAAGGTTGGAAAGACATGTGCGAAAGTGCCGACCTTGACCTGGTTTACATTTGTACGCCCTGGTCGCTACACACGCCCATGGCCGTGTACGCTATGAAAAACGGCAAGCATGCCGCCACCGAAGTGCCCGCAGCATTATCGGTAGAGGACTGCTGGAAGCTGGTGGAAACATCGGAAAAAACACGCAAGCATTGCATGATGCTGGAAAATTGCTGTTACGATTTTTTTGAGCTGCTTACATTAAACATGGCAAGGCAGGGCGTATTTGGCGAAATCATTCATGCCGAAGGCGCTTACATACACGACTTGCTCGGATTGAATTTTGATAAGAACGGTTATGCCGATATGTGGCGCCTCAAAGAAAATATCGCCCGCAACGGAAACCCTTATCCCACGCATGGGTTGGGCCCAATTGCACAGTGTATGAACATTAACCGCGGCGACAAATTCGATCATTTAACCAGCATGAGCACCAACGATTTTCACATGGCGAAAAAGGCCGAAGAACTGGCCGCGAAAGATCCGTTTTTTAACCAGTTTGTTGGTAAAACCTACCGTGGTAATATGAATACGACGCTGATTAGAACCAAGCACGGAAAAACCATTATGGTGCAGCACGATGTTACTTCGCCCAGACCCTATTCACGTATTCACCTGGTAAGTGGCACCAAAGGTGTAGCCCGGAAATGGCCAAGCCCACAACGAATTGCATTTGGACATGCCTGGATAAAACAGGACGAGATGAAGCAATACGAGGAAAAATACACTCCCGAAATAGTAAAACGCATTGGCGAAATGGCTAAGAAAATTGGCGGTCACGGCGGTATGGATTTTATGATGGACTGGCGCTTAATTGATTGTTTGCGCAACGGATTGCCGCTTGATCAGGATGTGTACGACGCTGCTTTATGGAGCGTGGTCGTGCCGTTGAGTCAGAAAAGCGTTGATAAAGAATCGCGTTCCGTAGACGTTCCGGATTTTACCCGCGGCGCCTGGAAAACTAATAAACCACTTACGTTAACTTTAGATGGCGGCGGCACTACTGGCGTTCGCAATTTAAAGGAAGGTGCTTCGCAATTAAAAACCCAATAAACTATTCCTATATAAATTAAATAATAAGCCCATTGCTGCTGCAGTTTTTAAAACTTACTTCGTTTTTTCAAAAGCACTCTATAAAACGCAGCACCAATTCCAAGGTTTTAAATCCTGGCTACAATGGCATCTACTCTTTTTAAGAAGTTTCAAAATGCTTTAAAAAGGGTAGTAAAAAACTTTCCTTCATAAATGGCACGTGTGCCTTATCCTTTTTACAAAATGAAAAGTTCTTTAAAAACCATCCGAATAATAGCAGCGTTTTTCTGCACTGCAACTGTGTCTGTTTCCAATTCGCAAAGCCTTCCTTCCGAGCTGCAAACACCAGAAATTGTGTCGGTAAACCGCATGCCGATGCGGGCAAGCGCCTTTGGTTTTGAAAGTAGGGAAGAAGCTAAAAAGGCGAAAAAAGAGGCCTCTCCGTTTTTTCTATCGCTTAATGGAAATTGGAAGTTTAACTGGGTGCAAAATCCCACCAAAAGACCCCTTGATTTTTACAGAAAAGATTTCGATGACGCCGCCTGGACCCTTTTTAAAGTGCCTGCCAACTGGGAAGTCAATGGTTATGGCTTGCCCATTTATGTAAATCATCCGTACGAGTTTACCGGACATGCAAAAAGAGGAGCGCAACTAAATCCGCCTTTTGATATTCCCGAAGACAATAACCCCGTTGGTTCGTACCGGAAAAAAATAACGATTCCCGAAAACTGGAACGGACGCCAGGTTTTTATTCACCTCGGTGCGGTGAAATCTGCTTTTTTTATTTGGGTGAATGGTAAAAAAGTTGGCTATAGCGAAGACAGTAAACTGGCTGCTGAATTTGACATTACAAAATATGTGCAACCCGGCGAAAACCTGATTGCGTTGCAGGTTTTCCGATGGAGCGATGGCAGCTATCTTGAGTGCCAGGATATGTGGCGCATTTCGGGCATTGAACGTGACGTGTACCTGTATTCCACACCCAAAATGGACATGCGTGATTTTAAAGTTATCGGAACACTTGATAACAATTATCTAAATGGAATTTTAAACATTGATGTAACGGTTGACAATTATCGCATAGATAAAAACACCGGCCACAGCAAACCCGATAGTTTTTCGGTAGCCATAGATTTAGTAGATGCAAAAGGCAACACCATTTGGAAAGATGAAAGTGGTTTAAAAACAGTGTTAGGAAATTATAGGGCGCCAGTTTCTTTTAAAACCGAAATTAAAACAGTACAACAATGGTCAGCGGAAATACCCTACCTCTATACAGCCTATCTAACTTTAAAAAATAAATCCGGCGAAGTAATACAGGTCATTCCGCAACGCGTTGGCTTTCGTTCGGTAGAAATAAAAGGATCGGATTTTTTAATAAACGGAAAACGTGTTTTTTTAAAAGGCGTTAACCGCCACGAGCATAATGCCACACAGGGCCATACGTTAACGCGCAACGATATGCGCAAGGATATGGAAATGATGAAGAAGCTGAATGTAAACGCTGTTCGCCATTCGCATTACCCACCTGATCCTTACTGGATGGAGCTTTGCGACGAATACGGTTTGTACGTGGTGGATGAAGCCAACATCGAATCGCATGGCCGCGGCTACGATTTAGCAATAACTTTTGGCAACGATAAACAATGGCGCAATCCGCACATGGATCGTATTACCCGCATGTACGAACGGGATAAAAACTACACTTCTGTTATTACCTGGTCGCTTGGTAACGAAGCTGGAAATGGCGTGAATTTTTACGAAGCGTATGAATGGCTGAAGAAAAAAGATTTTCGCCCGGTGCAGTACGAAAGAGCCGAATGGGATTTTAATACCGATATGATTGTGCCTCAATATCCAGACCCTGGCTGGCTTGTGCGTTATTCAAAAGGAAAAGAAGTGCGCCCCCTGATCATGAGCGAATTTGCGCACATTATGGGTAACAGCCTCGGTAATTATGGCGAGTATTGGGACGCCATTGAAAACAATCCAAAACTTCAGGGAGGGTTTATTTGGGAGTGGATAGATCAAAGTATAGATACGGTAAAAAATGGCAAACGCATTAAGGCCTATGGTGGCGATTTTCCACTTGAAGGCCCGGTGCCGCATAATTTAAGCGATAATAATTTTTGTGTAAAAGGGGTAGTTACAGCCTACAGGGAAATGACGCCGATGGCTGTAGAAGTAAAAAAAGTGCAGCAGTTTATTAAAACCAGTTATGATGGAAACAAAACCATCACAATCAACAACAGTTATTTTTTTCGCGATATAAATAATGTGCAGTTAGTGTGGGAATTAATTGAAGATGGAAAAGTTATCGAAAAGGGTACCGTAACAAATATTTCTGTTGATCCGCGCAAAACAAAGCAATTTTCTCTGCCTATAAAAACAGCACAAAAAGGGGGAAAAGAATATTTTTTAAATGTTCATTACATCTTAAAACAGGCCGAGCCCTTTTTAGAAAAAGGCTATGAAATTGCGTACGATCAGTTTGCATTAAATGAAATTAAAAACATTCAAAAAAAGGGTGTTGCAAAAGGCGTTCTTTCAGGCAGTAAAAGTGGCGATAAAATAATCGTTACCGGAAAAGATTTTGTTGTAGAATTTAACGCAGCTAATGGTTTACTGCAATCATACAGTTATAAAAATCAGCAATTGTTGCAAAAAGGGCCGGAGCCTGCTTTTTGGCGCGCGCCGACAGACAACGATATAGGCGCTGGTTATAACACAAAACTGCGCCACTGGCGCAATGCATATAATGCGGGTAAAATAATGCAGGCGGAGGCAAACCAAAATAATGACGGCAGTTATACCGTTTTGTTTAAAAAAGAATTGCTCGACGGCGATGCCGTGCAGGAACAACAATTTACCATTTTTGCAGATGGAGTAATGAAAGTTGATAATCGTTTTATTACAATCAAAGGACCCCATAAAATGCTTTTGCGCGTGGGAAACGATTTGCAATTAAACAAACAATTTAAAAACATAGAATGGTACGGCCGCGGTCCCGGCGAAAATTATTGGGACAGGAAAAGCGGATCGTTGATTGGCGTGTACAAACAAAAAGTAGATGATCAATATTTTCCGTATGCACGTCCGCAGGAAAGCGGTAATAAAACTGAAGTGCGCTGGGTAAACTTTACCAATGAAAAAGGTAAAGGACTGCAATTTGTATTTGCTGATAGTTTGTTAAGTTTTTCTGCATTGCCTTACAGTCTTGATGACCTTGACCCGGAAGTGGAAAAAAAGCAATACCATTCGGGCGAATTAGAAAAACGAAACGAAATTTATGTACATATTGATCTACAGCAAAGTGGTGTTCAAGGCATTGACAGTTGGGGCTCGCAACCGCTGGAAAAATACCGCATTCCGTATGGCAAACAGCAATACAGTTATTGGATAAAGCCGTTGCAATAACACTTAAAAAAGGGTGGTTTGTATCAACTGAAAAAGATACCCTTTTTAAAGGGTTTTTATAATACTATTTTAGCGCATCATCAATAAAGGGTTCAACCTAAATGGAAACAATAGTTACAGAGTGTATTTTGCCGGCTTTCGGTTTAAACAACGGTTCAATAAAAATAAAGTCGTTTGGCAGCGGACTTATTAATAACACCTGGAGTGTACAAAATGGCGAAAAACACTTTATTCTTCAACGGATAAATAATGATGTTTTTCCAGAGCCTGAAAATATTGCGCACAACATAAAACTCATTGCTAACTTCCTTAAAAAGCAACACCCGGGCTATTGCTTTGTAGCGTCGTTAGCTGCCGCTGATGGCAATGATATGGTGTATGAAAAAGATGCTGGCTATTTTCGCATGTTTCCTTTTGTGCGTGGCTCGCACTCAAAAGATGTAGTGGAAACAGCAGAACAGGCATATGAAGCAGCAACACAATTTGGAAAGTTCACCCACCTTTTATCCGGCTTTGATGTAACTAAATTGAGCGTCACCATTCCTTTTTTCCACGATCTGGCTTTGCGGTACCAGCAGTTTTTAGAAGTTTTGAAAAAAGGTAATCGGCAACGAATTCTGGAATCTAATCACCTGATTAATCAACTTCAAAATTGGTCAGACATTGTTACTGATTTTAATAAGATTAAAACATCTGTAGCATTTAAACAAAGAGTTACCCACCACGATACCAAGATTAGTAATGTGTTATTTGACCGTCATAATAAAGGTATTTGCGTTATTGATTTGGATACGGTAATGCCTGGTTATTTTTTCAGCGATGTAGGCGATATGATGCGTACCTATCTATCGCCGGTAAGCGAAGAAGAAGAAGACTTTGACAAAATTGTAATTCGTGAAGATATTTATAATGCCATTGTGCAGGGTTACTATCTTCAAATGAAAGATGAATTAACAGTAACAGAAAAAAGCCATTTTTTTTACGCCGGAAAGTTTATGATCTACATGCAGGCGCTTCGGTTTTTAACCGATCATTTAGATGATGATAAATACTACGGAGCAAAATATGAGGGACAAAATTTTGTGCGGGCCGGCAACCAGGTAACATTGCTGCAGCGGTTTATAGAAAAAGAACAGGTGTTGGCAAACAACAAGTTTCTTTTCTGAATAAATATGCTACCTGTTTTATCGGCCATTTACAACAATACAAATAATGATACACCTAAAAGGCAGTACCGCAATTTTATGGTTACTAATTGTTATCGGTAGCTTATGTTGTGCACCAAGAATGCAAGTAAGCAACTACGAAGCAACAGCCTCATCAACATCGCCGGCAATACCCCTTTTTAAAGGGTTTTCAGTCAACCCGATGGTACGCATAGCGGTTACTGTTCCTGCGCAAAAAGAAGTTTCATATCAAACTTTAGAAGGTACGTTAAGCCAAAGCGCTTTAGCTGCCATTGAAAAACTGGATGTTTTTTTTACCGATACAGTGTCTTCTTTTTCTGCACGAAATTTAATGGGTTCGGTCAATCCTTCGTCCAATCGATTTTCTATTCCTATTACGATTAATTGGCAGCCCGGTGTGCAATATATATGGTTAAGTGCAGTGTTGAAAAACGATGCGGATATCAACGGTTTTATAGAAGTTCATGCGACTGAATTGAACGATAACCAAAACAACAAACTTACTATTTCAGAAGATGCATCTGCTTACAAAAAACGCATTGGAACAGTCGTTAGAAAAGCTGGTGATGATGGCGTAAACACCTATCGTATTCCCGGGATAATTACAACAGATAAAGGAACGTTGATTTCGGTCTACGATATTCGTTATAAGAATAGCGGCGACTTGCCCGGAGATATTGACGTAGGGATGAGCCGCAGCACGGATGGCGGTAAAACCTGGCAGCCCAAGAAAATCATAATGGACATGGGTGCGCCACACGAAAACAATGGTGTTGGAGATCCGGCTGTGTTGTTTGATCCGGTAACAAAAAAGATATGGGTAGCTGCTTTGTGGAGCAAAGGCAACCGCTCTATTGCAGGCTCAAAACCAGGTTTGTCGCCCGATACTACCGGACAGTTTGTTTTAGTGAGCAGTGATGATGATGGACTTACCTGGACAAAGCCATATAGTATAACCGAACAAGTAAAAGACCCAAAATGGCATTTGTTTTTCAACGGTCCAGGTAATGGCATTGCCATGCAAGATGGCAAGTTGGTTTTTCCTGCGCAATATTGGGATGAGAATAAAATGCCTTTTTCAACCATAATTTACAGCGCCGATTATGGAAAAAACTGGATTGGAAAAATCGGCGGACCGAAAGCAAATACCACAGAAAGCCAGGTAGTAGAAACCACTGCCGGAACGTTGATGTTGAACATGCGTGATAACCGCGGTAATTTTCGAAGCGTGGCCACCACATCAAACATGGGCGATAGTTGGACGGAACACCAGAGTTCTTACAGCGCCTTACCCGACCCGGTTTGTATGGCCAGTTTAATTAAAGCAAAAACGTCTATAAAAGGGGTACAACAAGAAATACTGTTTTTTAGTAATCCCGCCACTTCATCTGCCCGAAAAAATATGACCATAAAAGCAAGCCTTGATGCCGGCGAAACCTGGCTGCCGGCCCACCAATTATTAATTGATGAACGTTTAGGTTATGGTTATTCTTCGCTTACAAAAGTTGATGACTACACTATTGGAATCTTATACGAAGGGGTAAAAAATTTATATTTTGTTCGTGTGCCCGTAAATGAAATTATTAAATAAGACTTCTATATAATTATTATTAACCTAAAGAACTCCTCTCTACAATTTGTTGGAGAGAAGTAGTGGGTGAGGTTCATGACACATTCAAAAGACGAATTAGTGCATTAAGAACTTTTAGATGCCGCAAACCATGTAAATGCGTGATTACCTTACTCGGACAGTAATGTAATTAAACCTGTGAGGTTATAAAAACTTTCAGGTGGTACGTTAGTACTCCGTTTCACAACATTTATAAACTCACATTTGTTGTGCACGACTTCCATTTATATAAAATATTCACATTTTGAAAAAAAGTAAAAACTTTTCGTTGTTTTTTAATAAGTTTAATTACTTTCATTAAAGATTTAAGAACTATCCTGCTTTTTAAGAATAACATTTTGCTCAATAAACAAACTACATACAAAAGAAAAATATTTAAGCACCTATATTTCTCAGGCACTCTTTCCTGTGCAGACCTCAGTGAGCTTACCGGGAAAAGTTTACCCGTTACTACCCGTGCAATAAATGAAATGGTTAAAGAGGGTTCAGTAATGGAAACAGGCTATGCACTTTCTACAGGTGGCAGACGTCCGCAGATGTATTCTTTAAAGCCCGACCAGGTATATGTTGTATCGGTTGCTATGGATCAATTAATTACCCGCATAGCACTTATTGATATAGACAATAATATTGTAGGCAGGGCTGAAAAGATAGACCTGGTGTTGCCACATAACCCCGCTGCTTTGGAACAACTGACTAAGCATATAACAGCATTTTTACGTAAGTCCGATGTTCCTAAAAATAAAATTATTGGCATAGGTATAGGTATGCCAGGTTTTGTGGATGTCACAAAAGGCATTAACCATTCTTTTTTAAAAACTGGCCATGGCAGTATTGTTAGTCACATCGAAAATGCAGTGGGTATTCCTGTTTTAATTGACAACGACTCAAGTTTAATTGCTCTTGCCGAACTCCGCCTGGGTTCTGCCCGCAACAGGCAAAACGTTATGGTTATTAATATTGGTTGGGGGGTAGGCTTAGGTATGATTATCAATGGCGCACTATTCAGAGGTTATAATGGATTTGCCGGAGAGTTCAGCCATATTCCGGTGTTTACCAACAATAAAATGTGCAGTTGTGGAAAAACAGGGTGTTTAGAAACAGAAACCTCATTACTGGTAGTAGCCGAAAAAGCAGTACAGGGTTTAAAATCTGGTGCATCATCTGGCTTAAAAAATTTGTCTTTAGATCATCCCGAAGAAACGGCAAAAAGAATTATGGAAGCGGCGCTCCAGGGCGACAAGTTTGCCGTAGGGCTTTTGTCTGAAGCGGGATACAACATTGGGCGTGGCGTGGCTATATTAATTCACTTGCTTAATCCGGAATTGATTGTACTGAGCGGCAGAGGGTCAGTAGGCGGTAGGTTATGGCTGGCACCCATTCAGCAAGCTATAAATGAGCTATGCATTCCAAAAATTGCAGAAAATACAGAACTGGAAATTTCTTCGCTTGGCTATAAAGCCGAAATGATTGGCGCCGCAGCACTGGTTATGGAACACTACGATACAATTGAACCCGTCCGTAAAAAGTTAAAAACAATGCTACCAGAAAAGCAAGGAGCATAACGCTTTTCAAAAATTAAATAGGTACACAAACATTTTAAATAATAAATAAACACTGCAATGAAAAAAATGACACCAAGGTTTTTGCTGTGCATGTTGCTAAGCTTCTGCATGGCTATAGCGTCGGCGCAACAAAGAACCATTTCCGGCACAGTAAAGGACGATAAGGGAAATCCGGTTGTTGGGGCCTCTTACATGATTAAAGGCACGACCAATGGCGGCGTTACCGATGAGAAGGGAAATTTTACATTAACCATTCCCGGCGGTAATCCGGTATTAATTTTTAGTTCGGTAGGATTTGGTACCAGAGAAGTTACCATTGGTAATTCAAGCACACAGTTAATTACTTTAACACCAAACAATGCCGCTTTGGAAGAAGTGGTGGTTACCGCGCTTGGAATTCAAAAAAGAGACAAGAACCTGGGTTATGCAACAACCACGTTAAAAGGGGGCGAAATCACCCGCACCAATACCGTCAATCCAATTACGGCTTTGCAGGGAAAAGTGGCTGGTGTAAACATAAATGTAATGTCAGCAAGCGGTATTCAAACTTCTCCATTTATACAAATAAGAGGGGCGAAAGTGTTGGGCAAACCGGGAGAAAATTCTAATCAACCTATTTTTGTAGTTGATGGGCATGTATTAACGAACAATGTTTTTGATGCCGATAATGCAGATGGCGGTTCTCAGCTAAAAAACCTTAATCCCGATGATTACGAATCAATTACCGTTTTAAAGGGAGCGGCAGCTACCTCTATTTATGGATCGCGGGGTCTGAACGGCGCAATTGTTATTCAAACAAAGAAAGGAAGGCCAGGCTCTGGTCTGGGTATTGAGTTTAATACCACCTATTCGCTTCAAGACATATACAAGGCGCCAATGGAGTACCAAAATATCTACGGTCAGGGGAGCTGGTCGGCAGCTGAAGGCAACTTCAGACCCGATGGAACCATGATTAAAACTATGGGAAGCTGGGGTCCACGAATGGATGGAAGCCTTCATCCGGCAGTAACTAATTACGATAAATTAGTTCCCTACTCTCCGCAACCGGATAACTGGAGTGTGTTTTATCAAAATGGTCAATATGTAAATAATAATATTGCCCTTAGTGGTGGTTCTGAAAAATTCGGATTCCGTTTTTCTTATTCCAATAACCAATCAAAAGGTCTGTTGCCTAATAACGAAATGAGCCGGAATTCTTTTGATTTTAAAATGAATGGTGAATTAAATAAAGTATTCAGTACTGAGTTTGGTTTAAGTTATGCAAATACAAGGGCGCGCAACTTTTACTCGCAGGGAAGATATTATTTTGGCGGCGGGCAAAACCTGGGTTTTAACACCTATTACCTGCCCCGAAATATAGATACCAAAGATTGGTATGCAACTTACAGAGATGCAGATAATACGCCTGATTATACCCATGCTTACGGCAACTTGTCAGCGGTGGTAAATGCTTTTTCAAGGTTTGATAAGAATAATTATTTACGCAACGAAAATTCACTTTTGGGTTTTACGCAAATAAAGGCTCAGGTGGCGCCATGGCTCGACTTTTCGGCACGCGCCAATATTAATTACTACCGTACTCATATCGAAGAAAAAAATATGGGCAACGAGAAGTATAATAAAGGCGGCTATTTTGGCATAGGCGGGAACTATTCAACAGATTATACACTCTTGTTTATGGGGCATGCCAATACCTCATTTATGAATAAGAATTTAACTGCCGATTTTAGGTTGCTTAACGAAATTTATGGCGACCGCCAGGGCGAGTCGTTTGGCGCAAGTACCAACGGTGGATTAAGTGTTCCAAACCAGTTTTTCCTTGGCAACTCGGTAAACAGTATTTCTAACAACATTAATTATGGTGTAACACGTCCATCAAGGCTTACTGTTGGTGTGGCTGGAATATTAAATTTAAACTACAAACAGTTTTTAAACCTGGAACTTACCGGTAGAAACGATTGGTTAAGTACACTTACTTATCCTTACGCGGTTATTGGGGGACAAAACAAGTACACTGTTTTCTATCCTTCAGTTAATACCTCTTACTCGTTTTACGATCATTTAACGAGCCAAATGCCCAGGTGGCTTTCTTCAGGCAGGCTAAGAGCTTCGCTTGCGCATGTAGGCAATTCGGGTATTGCCGGTGCTTATGCTACGGGTAGTGGTTACTCTCCTTCAACAACCTATAATCAAAATGGGCAATCTGTTGGTTTAGCTACCCAATACCAGGGAAATATAAAACCAAACCTTGATTTAAAGCCGCAGGTACAGCGTTCTATAGAGCTGGGTACCAACTTTGGTGTATTTAATGAACTGTTGAATGTAGATTTTGCCTGGTATAAAACAAACACATTCGATCAGTTGCTGCAGCTTGCCGGTGTGCCGGAAACCGGTTTCAACACACTTTTTGTAAATGCCGGAAATATTCAAAATAAAGGTTGGGAACTTGAATTGAGTGCTGCGCCTTTACGAAAAAAAGATTGGGGATTGAATTTATCGTTGAATATGTCCCGTAACAAAAGCAAAATCATGTCGTTTGGCAACGGAATTAAAGAGTGGGAGTTAAGTGGTGGTTACGATGGTGCCAACGTGTTTGCTTATGAAGGCGGCGATTTTGGAGTGTTGGTTTCAGAATCATGGGCGTCTGTAAAACATGATCCAAAAACAGGTTATCCTTTGGTAACTGTCAGTGGCAGAAATATCAGCACAAATCCTTTGGATAAAAGAGATTTTCAATTATACAATTACGTTTATAATTCAGATGCAGACGGAAGGGCAAAAATAGGCAAGGTGGAACCAAGTCTAACCGGTGGTGTAAGTGGAACGCTGCGGTATAAAAACTTTTCATTATTTACTCAACTCGATGCCCGTTTTGGCGGTTGGGTTTATTCTGAAGCCTTGAATTATGCAATGGCACAGGGTACGCCACTTGCTTCCTTGCAGTGGAGAGATGCGGAACATGGCGGAGTAAAACGTATAGATAGCTACACAGGTGAAGAACGCTTTGATGGCGCCATTCCAGATGTAGTTTTTTCAGAAGGCCAAACAAGTCCCATAAGAACAGGCGTAAGCATTGCCGGAATGACCTTTCGCGAGGCGTATGAAAGCGGTCTGGTGGAACCCTGGAAAGCCTCGGCTTATCATGTGTATTCTTTTGGTTGGGGCACTGCCATTAACAGTGTAAACAACATCAGCACGTCAGAAAATTCATGGGCTATGCTACGCGAAATATCGCTGGGCTACCGCATTCCTACAAACATCGCCAATAAAGCTTTTTTAAAAGGAGCCCGCATTAACCTCTCGGCCCGCAATATCGGCTACTTGTATAAAACGCTTAAAGGCGGACAAAACCCAGAAGCGCTACAAAGCAACGATCCGTTCCGTCCGTTTATTACCGGGGGTGTGCCTTTTTCACGCAGTTACGCGGCTTCCATTAACATTACACTTTAAATCTTCATTCTTCAAAATACCACAATGAAACATATTCCTAAATACTTGTTCTTTATTGCTACCGTGGCGCTTTTATCGCCGGCCTGCAAAAAGACGATGATTGATTTAAACACCAATCCCAATTTGTTAAACGATGCAGCACCGGAATATTTATTTACCGGAGCTACAAAAGACCTTGGTATAGACACCAGGGCCAGAACCATGAAAAAGTACAGCACCACTTTAACCTGGATGCAATATGTGGTTCCCGAGGGCGCCAGTTCGGATGGTTTAGCCAACCGGTATTGGAAATCCTCTACAGATCCTTCAAAAGGCCCTGTACCAGGTTTTCCCTACTATAGTGATTATTTCAACTCTATTGGACGAGATATGCACCGCATTATAGAAAAGATAGATAACCTGTCGTCTGCCGATGAAAAGGAAACGTACAAAGGTTTGCGTGCTATTTGTCAAACAGTAGATGTTTACCATGCCTGGCGCGTAGCAGATATTTATGGCGCTTTGCCTTACAGCCAGGCTTTTCAGCCAGCAAAGTACCCTTTACCGGGCTACGATTACAACTGGGATTTGTACAAGGTATTTGATAGCACTTTGAAAGAAGCCGCTACCGCATTGGCTGCTTCGGGCACAAAGCAAGTACAACTTGGAAATCAAGATATGTTCTTTAATGGCGATTATGCAAAATGGTTAGCGGTTGCCAATAGTATTCGTATAAAAATTGCCCAACGATATGAGAAAAGAGATCCTGCACAGTTAACTGCAGTATTAAACGATATAGCCACATCCTTTGCCGGAAAGGTTATGTCCTCAAACGCCGAATCGTTTGCTATCAATAACACCCGCGACTGGAACAATAATGTTGATGATATTAATTCAATATTATTTGAATATAATGCCTCTTTTTCTTTTGTAGAGCATTTAAAAGCTACGGCAGATCCGCGCATTAAATTTATGGTTCGTGAAAATGATTTTGGTATAAACGCTAAGCAGTACAGAAGGGTACAAGAATTGGGCACGCCCGAATCAAAAGCAGCATTAGAACTCCCCGAAAATCAGGTTCGTTATTGGGGTAAACATGCTTCTCCCTCTTCTGCCGGCAATAACGCTTATGGTTCTACGGGGGCTAACCGTTACAAAACTTTTTTACTTACCGGCAACAATGGCAATCAAACAGTTGGATTTTTATCAGCTATTCAATCGAGGCTTTTTGTAAAGAATGGCGGTTTCGGTGGTAACAACGGACTTTCGTCCCGCGATTTAATGCACGATGACGAGCAATATGTAGATGGTTCAACCATTAAAATGAAAACTTATTTTATTAGTTATCCCGATGTGTGTTTTATGATGGCGGAAATTGCTGCAAAAGGGGGTAATGGTTTAAACAAATCGGCCGAAGAATGGTATCGGGAAGGCATTTCTGCATCTTTCGATCTTTATAAAGATTTGGCAGTAGCCACCAATGTTCCGCAGGCAAGTTCTGTAACAAAAGGAAATTTTTCTGCTACCATTCCTTTTCTAGGTTTACCAAGTATATACTCACAAGCCTGGGTAAATAATTTGGTAACCCCTGATGAAGCATGGGCGAATTGGAAGCGTACGGGCTATCCTGAGTTTACTGATGTAAAGCCCGGAGATAACGGAATGATTGGAAAGACCAGTATTGCCTATTTTGAAAGCCTCTGGGATGGCGCTGAAGCTTTACAAATTCCACGCAGAGACGCGTTACCTATGACTTCCAGTTTAAACCAGGATAACTTTCTAAAAGCCGTAGAAACACAAAAAGCCAAAGACGCATCTTATGGCGCTACAGCTACGGATACCAAAGGCCGCATTTGGTGGGATGTACGATAGTTGTAATTGCAATGTTTTAAACATTTTCTCTTTATTATGTAAAAAGAGCCAACCTTTAAGAAAGGTTGGTTTCTTTTTGCGAGTTCATATATAAGTTGAATTATTAGAGCAAACCATGAGAAATTTATTTTGATGATTTAGGTATAGATTTTTAGGATTGTCTGTCAGAAGTGGTGATAAATAAAATCATTTGGAAGAACATTGCGAAATTGAATGATACAAAGCAAATGACCAATTGCAAAGTCTCTAATCAGCACCCTTTTGAACAGGTTTTAAAGCTTCCTGTATTTTAACCTGTTTCAATAGTTTTCAGAACGACTTATGAAGAGGCAGCACATCAGAGAGGTTTTTATTGAAGGTAACCGCGAGTTCTATCAAAAAGAGTGGACCTTCGCAACCGATGGTTAAACAACTTTAAATGAACAGGTAAATTATAAATTTTTTATCTTGAATACACTATTGAAAAGGGGAGGGCACAGCTCAATAAGATTCAAAAAGTACAAGAGTGCGACGCAAGAAAAGCCAAATAGAAATTCAACTGCCGGCTTCCAAATTTTCATCTTTGGCTTATTATATCTCTCTTTCTATTCCTGTGCTACGCAGAAAAAAAATTATGCAGTTATTTCTGCCACAGATACTGAAAAAGAGATCATTTACAAAGCAGCCAATATTGTCCCTTCGCCGCGTCAATTACGCTGGCAGCAATTAGAGCTGACCGCATTTTTTCATTTTGGTGTAAACACTTTTACCGGCCGCGAATGGGGAACCGGAAAAGAAGATCCGAAGATTTTTAATCCATCCGCATTAGATGCACGGCAATGGGTTCGGGTGGCAAAAGAATCGGGAATTAAACAAGTTATACTAACGGCTAAGCATCATGATGGCTTTTGCTTATGGCCAACAAAAACCACCAAACATTCGGTACAAAGTAGCCCATGGAAAGGCGGTAAAGGTAATTTGGTAAAAGAGGTGGCAGATGCCTGTAAGGAATTTGGTTTAGGGTTTGGCGTGTACCTGTCGCCTTGGGATATGAATGCTTCTGTGTATGGTACAGAAGCCTACAATGATTTTTTTATAGCTCAACTTACAGAGTTGCTGACTAATTACGGCCGCATAGATGAAGTGTGGTTTGATGGCGCTAACGGCGAAGGGCCAAATGGAAAAAAGCAGGTATATGATTTCACCCGCTGGTACCAACACATTCGCAAATTGCAGCCCGCAGCAGTTATTGCAATTATGGGCCCTGATGTTCGCTGGGTAGGAACCGAAACAGGCTACGGCCGTGAAACAGAATGGAGTGTGGTGCCTGCAAACAACCTCGATCAAAGGGCCATTGCTTCGGGTTCGCAAACAAGCATTGCGTTTAAACCACAAGGCGATATGATGGGCAACGATCTGGGCAGCCGCGATAAAATTCGGGACGCGAAAGGATTGGTCTGGTATCCTGCCGAAACAGATGTATCTATTCGTCCGGGTTGGTTTTATCACGAAGCGGAAAACGACAAGGTAAAAACAGCGGAGAAACTGCTGGAAATTTATTATCATTCTGTTGGCAGAAATGGTGTGTTGTTGCTGAACATTCCGCCCGACCAAAGAGGTTTGATACACGAGAACGATGTTGCAAACCTAAAAGAATGGAGACGGTTAATTGATGAAACGTTTTCAAAAAACCTTATAAAAGGGGCCGCCATGAAAGGCACCAACAGCAAGAATTTAGGCGCTTTATTTGATGGAAAAATTGAGACAAGTTTCTCCGGATCAAATGATACAGCAACAACTATTGAATTTCATTTACCACAGCCGCAAACATTTGATGTGTTGTTGTTGCAGGAAAATATCAGAAAAGGGCAGCGGGTTGAAAATTTCGTTTTTGAATATGAAAAAGATGGTGTGTGGAAACAGTTAATTTTGGGAACAACCATTGGCTTTAAACGGTTATTACGTTTTGATGAAGTAACAGCGCAGAAACTTAGATTGAGAATTAGCTCATCGCGATTAAACCCGCATATTGCAGAAGTAGGTATTTATAAGCAGGCAAAATAAAAGGTCGGCAATTTCCAGCACACAAACTTGGAGGAGCCGGTTAGAAAAAGCCTGTTTAATATAGTAGAAACGAGGAAGGGTTTAATCAAAATATTGGGAGCATCAATTTATAATACTCAGCTGAAAGACTTTAAACTTCCATCTTCATTTTGGGGAGGAACAGGAGCGAGATTGCAGCAGGAGAAATCAATTATACGAAAAAAAATATAATGAAATATTTAGCTATTGGTTTTTATTTATTACTTATAAATGCCGCTGCATTTGCAATTCCCGGCGATACGTTGGTGGTGACAACGCATAATAAAACCACCGTTGTAACCGACCCATCAAAAGGCGAGAATAGTTATAAAAGCTGGGGTGTTTTTCCAACTGCAAGCAAAGACATTAGAAAAATTATTATGCACGTAACATTTGCCTGCCCCGATACGATGCGTTGTGCAGATTGGGATTATATGGATCGAATCTCTATCATGCGTACCGGCGGTGTAAATGGCAAATTACAAAACTATGAAGTAGGAAGAATGTTGACGCCTTATGGCGGCGCCTTTGGAAAATCATGGCGTTTTTCGTGGGAAGTAGATGTCACTGATTTTAGTTTACTGCTTAGAGACAGTGTAGAAATTGAATACAAACATAATGGTTGGGAGCCAAATACCGATCGTGGCTGGGCCATTACCGTGCGCTTCGAAATGATTAAAGGAAAGCCTGCATTTGAACCTGTTTCTATTCAAAAAATTTACGACGATCACTATCGTTATGGAGACAGTACACAACCAATTGAAACGGCATTAAGGCCTGTTTCTTTTAAAGCAACAAACGCTGCCTCCTTTACACGGTTGCGTTTAGTGCAAACCGGTCACGGCATGGATGAACCCGATGGCTGCAGCGAGTTTTGCAATAAATACCGCGAAGTTTATTTTGATGGAAAGCTGGTGAACCGACGCAACCGATGGAAAAAATGTGGTGACAATCCGCTGTATCCGCAAGCTGGCACCTGGGTAATAGACCGCGCCAATTGGTGCCCCGGCGACCTGGTTCAACCCGATGTTTTTGACTTACCTGTAAAGCCCGGCCATCAACATTCGGTTGATGTAAATATGCAGAATTATACGGCAACAAAACCATCCGCAACAGAAGTAATTACTGCCTATCTGATACAGTATAAAAAAGCTGCCGCCCAAAACGATATTGCACTCGAAGAAATCATTGTGCCTTCTTTAAAATCAGCACATCAGCGTTTAAATCCGGCTGGTGCTGCTCCGCAGATAGTAGTGAAGAATTTGGGTGCAATTGAAATAACAAGGTTTACGGTTGAATATGGCACTCAAGGTTTTGCAAAAAAAAGATATAACTGGATAGGTTCATTATCACCTGCAGCTTCCGATACCATCACGTTGCCAGGATTTATAAATGCTACAAAAGGGCAGAATGTTTTTGTGGCCGAATTGCAAAGCCCCAATGGTAAAAAAGATGGTTATCTTAAGGATAATTTAAACCGATCGACTTTTGAAAAAGCGCCGGTACACGATAATGTTGTGGTCTTTTATTTACGAACCAACAACCAGCCTGAACAAAATGCTTATACATTAAAAAACAGTTCGGGAACAGTCGTCGGGGAAAGAATTTTGGGCACCTTAAAGGCTGCTACGGAGTACCGCGATACGTTCAAACTTGCACCCGGTGCGTATCAATTATCGTTTGTAGACACAGCCGATAACGGTTTGGAATTTTGGTTTAACCGCAGAGGGGGCCGGGGTTTGGCGAGGTTATTAAATGGAAATGGGCAAATGCTGAAAACGTTTGAATCCGATCATGGTTCTGGTTGGATGTACAACTTTACAGTGGGTGAACAACCCGATTCGATAAACAACGATGAAGTTTCAATTGGACTTTACCCGACACGAACAACCGACAAAACCACACTTGATTATTTTGCCAACAAACCGCAAAATGTGGTTGTGCAGCTGGTAACCGATCCGGGTGGGAAAGTAGTGGAAGAACATATATACCAAGATTTAAAAGAAGGGGTTTTTACCTACAACCTGGAGCACTATCAAAAAGGAAGGTTTTATTTAAAGGTATTGGTGAACGGGGTCGAAAAATTTATTAAACGCATTCGATTTAAAGAATAGGCTATTCTTGATCAGTAATAAAAACCTTTAAAAAAGGGGGCATCAATTTATCCTTAATAGATAAAATTATTTTGTTATGAAGAAATTTCATCTTTCCGTTGTAGGCCTTTTTATATTGTTTTTGAATTGCGGTGCACAGCAAAAGATTCCGGCGGATTCTATTCAGGAAAAAATGCAATGGTTTGCCGATGCAAAACTGGGCATCTTTATACATTGGGGCATGTACTCGGTAAACGGCATTGGTGAAAGCTGGAGTTTCTATAATAAAGAAATTCCCCATCCCGATTATATGAAGCAGATGAAAGGCTTTACCGCTTCTAAATACAAGCCCGACGAATGGGCAGCATTAATAAAAGAAAGCGGAGCCCGCTATGCCGTTATCACTACAAAGCACCATGATGGACTGGCGCTTTGGCCAACAAAGCAGGCTCATTACAGCGTTGTAAAAAACACGCCCGCAAAAAGAGATTTGTTGCAGCCATTTTACGAAGCATTGGATAAGCAAGGCATAAAACGCGGTGCCTATTTTTCGTTAATCGATTGGAGCCACAAAGATTATCCTGGTTTTTTAAAAGACAGCAGCCGATATAAAATTGCGGATGATCC
This sequence comes from Chitinophagales bacterium, assembly GCA_038243445.1. Taxonomy (GTDB): domain Bacteria; phylum Bacteroidota; class Bacteroidia; order Chitinophagales; family Chitinophagaceae; genus Flavisolibacter. Next base: position 33,737 of record JBBSRB010000005.1, read on the forward strand.
CGAAAGGTGGAAGCGCTTTCAAAAGTTTTTTCAGGCACAAATAAATGAACTAAATACCGCTTACAAACCAGACCTGTGGTGGTTTGATGGAGACTGGGAACATAGCGCAGAAGAATGGCAAAGCCAAAAAGTACGTCAGAATATTTTAACTGAACGCCCAGGCGCTATCCTTAATGGAAGGTTGCAAGGTTATGGTGATTACGAAACACCTGAGCAAAACTTTCCGGTAAGCCGTCCTAAATATAATTGGTGGGAGTTGTGCATGACTATTAATAACAGTTGGGGCTATCAGCCAACAGATACCATTTGGAAAACACCCTTTGAAATAATTACCATTTTTGCAGATGTAGTAAGTAACGGTGGAAATCTATTATTGGATATTGGACCCAAAGAAGACGGCACTATTCAACCCGAACAGGTGCATGTATTAAAAGAACTGGGCAAATGGAATAAGAAACATGGCGAAGCCATTTTTAATTCGCTGCCCGGATTGCCGCAAGGCCATTTTTATGGGCCATCTACATTATCAAAAGACAGTACGAATGTTTACCTTTTTTTACCTTCCAAAAGTGTTGGAAATATTATGATAAAAGGGTTAGATAATAAAATTAACGACGTAGAAGTGTTGGGCACAACGCAACACCTGACGCATAAAGTGGTTGGTAAAATCTCGTGGAGTCCTGTGCCAGGTTTAGTGTTCATTGATGTTCCGGAAAGTGCCAGGGACGAGTACATGACAGTACTGAAACTAACATTAGAAAAACCATTAAAATTATACAGCGGCCATGGAGGATTGCAATAATTTAAATTAAGGCAAATGAAAATATTGTTATTATTTCTTTTTAGTAGTATTTTTTGTTGTTTATGTATTGCACAAAACCCTCAAAAAAGGCAGCTTGTGTGGCAAGATGAATTTAACTACACCGGCTTGCCCGATACTGCAAGATGGGGTTATGAAGTAGGTCATATCCGCAATAAAGAGCAACAGTATTATACCCAGGCGCGTAAGCAAAATATTCGGGTTGATAATGGAATGCTTACCATTATTGGCCGAAAAGAAATATGGGCAAATGAGTTTTATATTAAAGACAGTACGGACTGGCGTTTCAAAGATTCAATAGCACAATACACTTCGGCCAGTATAAACAGTAAAGCAGGCTGGCAGTACGGAAGGATTGAGGTAAAAGCAAAGTTGCCACAAGGCGGTGGCATTTGGCCAGCCATCTGGATGATGGGAGTAAATAGAGAAGAAGTAGGCTGGCCGCTTTGCGGCGAAATTGACATCATGGAATATATTGGCAATCATCCGCAGGATATTTATGGCACCATACATTTTCCCGACCCTACAAACAAGCAATACCGTTCAAGCGGCGGTAAAATAACCGACAGCACAATTAGTAACTCTTTTCATGTTTATGCTATTGAGCGGGATGAAAAAAAAATTGACGTGTATTTTGATGAAAAGAAATACCACACATTCATTATAGATTCTGCCGGAAAAACCTTTGAAAACCCCTTCCGCAAACCTTTTTATTTAAAGCTAAACCTGGCTATGGGCGCCAATTGGCCAGGTCCAATTAATGATACTGTTTTGCCGCAACAGTTTGTAGTAGATTATGTGCGGGTGTATCAAAACAACAAAGTTGAATAAAGATTTGTGACCATCATCGGGAGGAGAGGGGTTGGGGTGAGACAAAAAACGGCTAACCAAATAATTTAAAGTTCTTAACATTATAAAAATTTAAAAATGATAAAAAATAGCATTTTTGTCTTTGCATTTCTTTTTCCACTTTTTCTTGCAGCACAGCAAAAAGTCAGCATTATTCCGCAGCCTGTCAGTGTAATAATGAAAGAAGGGAATTTCGTTATTGACGAAAACACTTCAGTAAAATATAACGCGCAAAATAAAGATTTGCAGGCGGCTGCGGTCTTTTTAGCAACCTATATAAAAAACATTTCGGGCTATTCATTGCCCATCAACGCAGCAAAGAAAAAAACCATTGAGTTGTCAATTGCTACAATTGATGGTATAGGAAAAGAAGGGTACTTGTTGAAGGTTTCTCCGTTAACTATATCTATTAAAGCCAATACTAAAGCGGGCATTGTTTACGCCATGCAAACCCTTTTTCAAACACTTCCGCGCATACGTACCAATGCATCTCTGCAAATTCCATCTATGGAAATCACAGACTATCCCCAATTTAGCTGGAGAGGAATGCATTTAGATGTAAGCCGCCATTTCTTTTCACCTGAATTGGTAAAAGAATACATTGATTTGATGGCGACTTATAAAATGAATACGTTTCACTGGCATTTGGTTGATGACCAGGGGTGGCGCATTGAAATAAAAGGCTATCCAAAATTGACGCAAATTGGTGCGTGGCGGGTAGATCAAACAGATAAAACCTGGGACGCTCGTCCGCAGGCAAAACCAGGCCAGGAGCCAACTTATGGCGGGTATTATACGCAGCAACAAATAAAAGACATCATTAAATATGCTACTGAAAGAGCTGTTACCATTGTTCCCGAAATTGAAATGCCCGGGCATGTGGCTTCCGCAATTGCAGCCTATCCATATTTAAGTTGTAGTCAAAAACCGCAGTTGCCTTTAACAGGTGGCAACTATCAAAATATGTCTTCTAACTATTGTGCCGGAAACGATTCGGTTTTTCATTTTTTAGAAGATGTATTAACCGAAGTCATTGCATTATTTCCATCCAAATACATTCATATTGGTGGCGATGAAGTAGATAAAACATCCTGGAAGTCATGCCCTCGGTGTCAGGCACGAATGAAGAAAGAAGGCTTGAAGAACGAAGAAGAATTACAGAGTTATTTTATTAAACGAATTGAAAAATTTGTAGTTAGCAAAAATCGAAAAATGATTGGCTGGGATGAAATATTGGAAGGTGGTTTAGCACCGGAAGCAACGGTTATGAGTTGGCGTGGCGAGGCCGGCGGCATTGAAGCGGCAAAGATGGGGCACGAAGTGGTAATGACGCCTGGCGATCCTTTGTACTTTGATCATTACCAGGCTGGACCTGAAGGCGAACCAACAGCCATTGGAGGTATGAACACCTTAAAAGAAGTATATGATTATTACCCCATTCCTAAAGAGTTAAATGCGCAACAGGCGAAAAATGTGTTAGGTGCGCAGGCTAATTTGTGGACGGAATTTGTTACCACAGCGGCTGGCGTCGAATACATGATTTTACCCCGGATGCTGGCCTTAGCTGAAGTGGTTTGGAGCCCCAAAGAAACAAGGGACTGGGCAGGCTTTAATCAACGTTTAAAAGAGCATTTTAAGGGATTTGACCAGAAAGGTTTTAATTACAGCAAAGGCAACTTTAAAGTAAATATTAAACCTTCTTCTCAGAATGGTCAGTTATCGGTTGCTCTTTTTACAGAAGCGCTGAATGGAGAAACTTATTATACCATTGATGGCACTGAACCAAATACTCAATCAAAAAGATATTCAACGCCAATTACTATTGATTCATCCTTAATTTTAAAAGCGGTAACCGTTGTTGATGGAACAGTTATGGGATTAAGACCGGCCGAACAATCGTTTGCCATGCACAAAGCCATTGGCAGTAATGTTGATTACAAAAATCCGGTCAGCAGTTATTATTTAGCAGATGGTCCAAATTCTTTAACAGACGGTGTTCGGGGCACAAATTCGGTAGGTAAATATTGGCATGGATTCTTCGGAAAAGATATGATTGCAACCATTGATCTAGGCAAAGACAAAAGCATCAGTTCTATTACCTTAGGTTGCTGGCAACATTATAAAGACTGGATTTTTTTACCACAATCCATTAAGTTTGAAGTATCGGATGACGGCGCCAACTATAAAGAAGTAGCAACCGTTTTAAATGCTGTTTCTATGAATGAAAAATCGCCAACTATTAAAAACTTTACCGGCACCTTTCCTCCGCAAAAAGCAAGGTTTGTAAGAGTTTCAGCAAAAAATAATGTATGTCCTCCTGGTCATCCCGGCGAGGGAAAACCAGCGTGGATTTTTGCTGATGAAATTATTGTTGACTAACGGAAAATATAATATTTCGATTATAGAAGACATATGAGGGGTTCGGGTTGAAATCAAACTTTTTTCAACGCCGAACCTTTATGCGCAGCAATATGATCGGTCTTGTCGCTTTTAATTTCATATTGTGGTTCGTCTTTGGTAGCGTGGTGGGTATAGCCTTTGTAGTCAAAATCTTTAGTGTGTATTTTTATTATTTTACCTGATACATGCCCTGCTTCTGAGTTCCAGCTTACGTGATCGCCAACTTTGAATGTAGTGCTCATAAGTTTATTATATAATAAACAAAAAACAGACCGTCAATAAATTTATAATGAAAAATAAAACCGAGCAATGAGTAGATTATCAAAATTATTTTTTTTAATAGCGTGTTTGTGTTCTTTATCTCTTTTTGCCCAAAGAGATACCATTGCTGTTAATGATAACTGGCAATTTGTAACCGATAAAAAAGCAGAAGGTTTCATTGGTCAATGGTTTGAGGCTTCGCTGCCTAATGCAAGAGCCGTGCATCTGCCGCATACATGGAATATAGAAGAAGAGACTCAAAACCATTATGGCTGGGGATGGTATCAAAAAAAACTCAACATTCCTGCTTCATGGAAGTATAAAAATGTAGTGCTTCAGTTTGGCGCCATAAACCATACATCACACATTTATATAAATGGAAAAAAGGTTAAAGAGAACATTGGCGATGGCTTCAATAAATTTTTCGTTAACCTGAATGGTAACCTGAATTATGGAAAAGAAAATATTATCACAGTAGCTGTTAATAATGATTATGGTCAGAACAAAGTACCTTTTGGTAGTTCATTCGACTGGCCCAACGATGGAGGTTTAATTCGCCCGGTGGCTTTAATCGTTTCCGGGAAGCCGGCTGCCACCTACATACACGTAACGCCAACATTAAAAGTTGCTACAAAAGAGGGTGGGTTAAAAATTAATTTAGGATTTGATGGTGCGGTTAACAACAGGCTAAAATTTGCCATCACCATCACCGAAGAAAACCAGCCCACAAAAAATATAGTGCTGCAAACCACTTCAACACCAACATGGCAAAACGGTGAAGCAGTGGTTAATTATACGTTGCAGAAAGTAGCTCCATGGCATTTTGATTTTCCTAACTTATACCGTATTGATGTTACTGTATTAGATGGTAATAAAGCGGTTGATAAGATTTCGGCCAATGCGGGTTTTCGGGAATTAAAATTTGTAGATGGAAAAACACATTTGAATGGCGAACGCATAAAATTGATGGGAGTGGAGTGGACAGCAGGATCTAATCCGGATTATGGCTTTGCTGAAACAGATTCAATTATTATAAGCCAGGGAAAATTAATGAAAAAAGTGAATTGCATTTTTAGCCGGCAGCATTTTCAGCAGAGCGATGTATTCTATGACTTTTGCGATCGTAATGGCATTTTAGTTCAGCAGGAAGTGCCCCTCTGGGGACCGGAAACTCCGGCCAACGATACCATTCGCAACATTGCGATGAGCCAATTGGAAAGAATGGTTGACAATATGTATAATTACACCAGCATTTTTTCCTGGGGCGTAGGAAATGAACTTCGTGCCCGTGATGCGGATATGAAACAGCTGATTGCAGACTTACTTAGCAAAGCCAGAGCATTAGACCCGGCCCGAATGACAGCTTATGTCAGCAATACATTAACGAAAGGATTTTACAACAACCCGAAATTTGCACCCGATGCAGCTGCCAATGGTGATTACCTGATGATGAATGAATATGGCGGAAGTTGGTGGGATATACCAGTTGGCTCAATTAATCTTTACCTGGATAGTGTGCATCTTTCTTATCCAGACAAACCTTTTTTCATTTCTGAGTTTGGGTTGTGCGAACCAAATTTTAAAGGCGGCGATCAGCGGCGCCTGGAAGACTTGATTTACCACATGGCCATTTACGAAAGCAAACCTTATGTTGAAGGCGCTATTTATTTTGATCTCACTGATTATCGTACACATTATCCCGGCACTTCAGAAAACAATAAATTTCGTAGAAGAGTGCATGGCATTTACGATATGTATGGAACGCCTAAGCCATCCATGAAAGTGTTGCGGGAACTGAGTTCGCCAGTGGAGGTGCAACAGGCACGAGTTTGGGAAAAGGGTAAATTAAATTTGTTGATTTTTGGCAGTATTGGTTTGCCGCAACATACTGTAAATGGGTATAAATTATACCTTAGCGACAGCAACGAAAATTACATAAATACAAAGGCTTACGATCTACCTGAAATTAAACCGGGACAGCGAATAAATTTTGAAGTGGACGATCTGTACAACGGCAAAGGAATAGTAACCATTGTAACGCCTACGGGTTATGTAGCTACGCAAAAATCCTTTTATTGGTCAGAGGAGGATCAATAAAAGATCTTATAAATAACCTGTATTTTTAATTAATGGTGAAGTGATGGTGTAACGATTTAAATATGAATTTAATTCTATAATTTTTGTAGAAAGCTAACCTATTATTCCAATGAGTTTTTGTAAAAACATTACCTGCTTTTCATTATTCTTTTTTTTATTTGTTTTGCTTGTAGCAGGCTATTACGGCTATAAAGTGCCCTTTGATAACAAACCCTGCTGCAAAGCAGTGGCTGGTTAAAAAATTAAAATAATTGCAAGCGGAGTATGGGGTGGAGGGATATAAATTAGATGCCGGCGATGCCTTTTTCTACAAAAACAAAAATTTGTTTTCATTTAAAAAGGCAACACCGAATGAACATTCAGAGGAGTGGGGAAGGATTGGTTTAGCATTTCCATTAAATGAATACCGTGCCATGTAGAAGATGGCGGGGAAACCATTAGTACAGCGCCTGGGCGATAAAAGCCACATCTGGAACGAGTTGCAGATGCTTATTCCCAATACCATTGCGCAGCAATTGATGGGACAAACTTTTACCTGCCCCGATATGATCGGCGGTGGGCAAATAGCATCCTTTGTACCCCGCGTCGTCAGTAATAAAAAGCTCATTGTGCGTTCGGACAGGTACATGCACTCATGCCCATGATGCAATTTTCTGTTGCCCTCTGGCGTATTTTAGATTCTGTTCATTTAAATGTAATAAAAGCGACGGTTGAATTGCGGCAAGAAATGATGCCGCAGCTAATGACTGTAATGCGTAATGCTGCCATCATTGGCGAACCTGCATTAAGACCATTGGATATATAATTATCCTAACCGGAGTTATATTAATATTAAAGACCAGTTTATGCTGGACGATGGTATTTTAGTGGCTCCGGTAATTACAGGTAAAGATGAAAGAAACGTTGTGTTGCCTCCAGGTCTATGGGTGTATCAAAATAAGGAATGGAAGGGAGGAAAAATTTAAAACTTGAAAACAGGGTTGAGTGAATTGCCCGTGTTGGTAAGAAAAAAAATAGCAAGTGACTAAAACTGTTTTTAAGCAGTTTCACAACTGAGTCATCGCATTCAGCGTGATTCCGGCAACCGATTGCGCAATTTTTAAGTATAAATAAAAACGTATATTGCTCTTTGCATTTTTAAAGCTTTTTTAATAAAGATGTTGCATCTAATTACAAGTTTTTTAACCAGGCTTTTTTTTAATGAGGAATATTATCTGCTTAGCTGTTTTTTTTAACTATCGGTATAGCACATGTGCAAAATGCGGAATGGAATCAACTAAAAAAGGTCTATCAATATAAGCTTCGCCAGTAGATATATCCGTTTTGCGCAGGAGCAATTGCCTCAGGTGAAGTACTAAAATGAATGGAGAGATATTAGATTTGGTAGTTTTCATAAAGAGTAGCAGTTAAAGGATACCCGCAGCAGCAAAGGCAGGGTATTCTTTCTCAAAATGTATCTGAAAAGAGCTAATCAATTTCCAGACAACAAACACATATAATTTATTAAAATGAAAAACATAAAACAAATAATAGTAATTTTTGTTTTGCTGATAGGCTTTACTGTTTCTGCCCAGCGCCGTCCTAATATACTCATCATTGTTTCCGACGATCATGCCTATCAGGCCATCAGCAGTTATGGAAGTACGTTAATGCAAACGCCTGCCATTGACCGCATTGCCAGGGAAGGCGTGTTGTTTAAAAAAGCGTATGTAACCAACTCTATTTGCGGGCCCAGCCGGGCGGTGCTTTTAACCGGCAAGTACAGCCATAAAAACGGCTTTAAGGATAACGAACATTCCAGCTTTGACGGCAACCAGAATACCTTTATCAAAGAGCTGACCAAGAGCGGTTATCAAACTGCCTGGATCGGTAAGTGGCATTTGGAAACGCAGCCTCAGGGGTTTAGCTTTTGGCAAATCCTTCCCGGCCAAGGCAGTTATTACAACCCTGATTTTTTGATGATGGACAGCAGTAAAAAAAGAGTGGAAGGTTATGTATCCAATGTAGTGGAAGATATTGCTGAAAGCTGGTTAGATAAAAGAGACAGTACAAAACCTTTTTGCCTGGTGATTGGCCACAAAGCCACGCACCGAACCTGGATACCCGATACCGCCGATATGGGCATGTTTGACAAAAAAACTTTTCCATTGCCTCACAATTTTTATGATGATTACGAAGGCAGAAAAGCTGCCGCAGTGCAGGATATGACCATTGATAAAACAATGATCATGGGTTATGACCTGAAGATGTATGAGAGTGAAGCAGCTGAAAATAAAGAAGGTAATATCAACCGGATGAATGTAGCGCAGAGGGCAAAGTTTGACGCCTATTACGATCCGATCGAAAAGGATTTCAAAAGCAAAAAATTATCAGGAAAAGCCCTTGTTGAATGGAAGTACCAGCGGTATATGCAGGATTATTTAAGCACCGCTGCTTCGCTGGATCGCAACATTGGCCGCACGTTGAACTATCTTGATCAGCATCATTTAACCGGCAACACTATTGTTATTTATATTTCGGATCAGGGCTTTTATTTGGGTGAGCATGGTTGGTTTGACAAGCGTTTTATGTACGAAGAATCGTTTCGCACCCCGATGGTGATGCGGTACCCTGGCGTAATAAAACCGGGTACAGTTTCCAATG
>JBBSRB010000006.1:0-42298 GCA_038243445.1 Chitinophagales bacterium
AAGAAGTAAAAGAGGCTGAACGATTGGTTTATACCTGGGAATGGCACATGCCCGAAGCTGTTATAAACGATGGACTGTTTGAACTTCAAATTGCTTTTTCGGACCGGGATGGCGGCAGCCGCATTGAAGTAACTCAATTGAATTTTGAAAACGAAGAAGCCATTCAACCTCACAGGCAAGGATGGGAGCAGGCGCTTAACAATCTGGAGCAATATCTATCTAAATAAATTAATAACAGAGCCAAAGAAAACAGCCCATGTTTTCATTAAAAACGCAAACGACTTTCTTTTGCTCTGTTACATTCATTTTTTTAAAAGCCTGCTGCTTTTGGTTTTTGTAACACTTCATCGCCGCTTAAAGCTGTTTGTTGCATTTGACTAATTACTTGCAGCCTTTGGTTGTATTCTGCCAGTTTTTGGGCATGTTTTTCAGTTTCATACCTGGTTAAGGTGGTGGCGCTGCCTTCGCCTTCAAAAAAGTAATGTGCACCAATATACCGCTTTACATGGTTGCGGGTTTCGGCTGGCAAAAACCGCTGCAATCTCCAAAAGTCGCGGCTGCCGGCCTTTTTTATAGCCTTGTAAACTGGTCCTGCACCGCTGTTGTACGCAGCCACTACCAGCAGCCAATCGTCAAACTGTGCATACAGCGCTTTGATGTATTTGGCGGCTGCCTGGGTGCTTTTTAATACTGTTTTGCGCTCGTCGGTTGAGGCAGTAACTCTTAACCCTAAAAACCGGGCAGTTTGCGGCATTAGCTGCCAAAGGCCGGCAGCACCTGCGTGGGAAACGGCTGAAGTCTTTAATTCTGATTCAATTACAGCAAGGTATTTTACGGCAATGGGCAAGCCGCTTTTTGTAAAAACTGCATCTATGGTTTTAAAATAACTTTTGCTCCGGCTTTTAATTTTCTGCAGGTCGGCGTCATTCTTTTTTAAGTATTCAGCAACAAAGATTTCAGCCTGCGCTGCCAGTTCTATCTTCGGCTCTTCGGGTATTTCTATTTTGCTTGTTACCTGGCTACCGTTTGCGGCGCTGATCTCCGGAGTATTGCAGGTGTCTTTTAGCGAGAGAAGAACAGGCGGCGAACTACGGATATTTTCATGTTCCTGAGATCTGCTTTCTTTAGCCTGTAACAATAATAAGAAACAAAAGGCTGTAACAATCGTGCGATAACCGAGGCGTTTAAATGTCAACATCGTTTTCGTTTGGGTAAAACAATGCCGGCCCTTAGGGTGTGGATCAGGGTTTATAAAAAATACATAAGTGTATTGGATAGTACTGCAGCAAGTAGGCCGGCGGGACGGACGTTTGGGCTTTTCGGGTACCGGCGCGCTGCATAAAAATGATAAATAACTTGGACAAAGGTAGACTGTAACATTTCTGAATGCAATAGTAAAACTACGTTTTAAGGTTAACTTTTTGGCTCTTAATGAGTTATATACCCCTAAAACAATTTTTACGCTGATGTTACCATGTAGTTTTTGTGTTCAGACCCCTTTTTGAAACGTTAAAAGAGAAACTCCGAAGGTTGGAAAAGATTAAAGCAAAAACCTTTAAAAAAGGGTATTAATACAGTAAAAGATAATTGATCTATGACCTTTTTGCCTGAGAATAATTGACGAAAAAGAAGCTAATCATAAACAAATACATTCTACTGATAAACAGTGTTATATATGTGGAATGGTAGTTGGGAATATGGTTATTACTAATGGGAAATAAAGATGGATTCAAAATATAAGCAATACGCGGAGAAACGAAACAAAAAGGAAGGGTTTTTAGATAGTTTGCCTGTGGCTCTGCCGGTTTCTATTGTATTATGGGTAGTTATTTTAGTCTTGATTTTTTGATTAAATCAGCAATAAATAAATTTTCATTCTAATCTTCTAGCCGGGTTCTGTTTCTGCACTATTTCCCTCTGCCGATGGGCATTTAACCAAAAAACAATTGCACAATTTACAAGGCAACACTCCTCATTTCGCACCACAACTTTTTAAATATAAATCCTTTCAAAAAGGGTACATCGCGCCACTGTGTTGGTAAGCAAAATCTAATTGTTTGGGAGAGCAACTACAGCAAAATTGAATTTTTATTAACAGCCTTGACCAAGCAGCCAATAAAGAATAACAAAAACAATGATGGTTCCAAAGCATCCACCACCTAATTTCTTTGCGCCGTAACCAGCAATAATCGTTTTTAAGAAGCTATTCATAATTGTATTTAGTTGAAGTAGTACACAAGAGCTTAAAAAATTATGCCACCATCGTTCAAGTTTTTTTATCTTCTTTTTTCATTAAGAAAAGAGCAATTCAAAAAAATGTTTAAAAAAGGGTGGAGAAAACAAGCCATTTTCAATGTTTTTTTTTAATCAAAACAGGAGGGAAGTTGGGCAATTTACCAGTAGCTCCAATAGAAGACAAAAAAAAGGGCCAGAATAGAAATTCAGCCCCGTGTAAAATCCAATATCCTATGAAAAACCGATGTAAACATATAGTGTCTTTTTTTCTTTTGCAATAGCAGAGCTTGCTTTTTTTTAGCATAGAGTAAATACAATAAAGATTACCTAATTTCCTCTTTAACCGCCTGCCAACAGAAAAAATAATTTTCTTATAAGAGAAATTTTTTTTTATTCTGTCAAATCTATATTTAAATCTTCTGCGTATATCGGGCTGTAAGCAGTGGCAATCAGTACCTTTCGAACTCTGCTAATCTCCGGTTTCCTCTAAAAAACCCCTACTACCTTAAGATTACTATTTAATCTATTGCTTCTATTTAAGCTGCGGCCCAAATACAATCGGTTTTTAATATTTATTCAAACATTAATAAGGCTAAAACTTTATTCCGCCGGGTAATGCACTTTATTATTTGTTTTGATAAATATTGTTGAACTTTTTTATGGAGTGGCCCTTTCTTTCAGCACCTATGAAAAACAACGTTGTTGTTCTATCCACATCTTTTTGAGATAACCAACATTATTCATTTTAAAAAATCAACAATGAAAGCATTTTTAAAAAAATGGAAGCTTGGGATTTTACTCCTTATAGCTATTCCAACTCTTTCTCTTGTGCTGCTCTCCTCCAGTCATCGCGAAGCGCCGTTAATTGCATACGATCCGCTTGCCGACAATACTGACGTATATGCTTTTCGCGATCCGAGTAGCGCCCAGGATCATGTAACTATTATTGCCAATTTTATTCCGTTGCAGGCGCCCGATGGCGGTCCTAATTATTACACTTTTGGCGAAAACATTCGGTACGAAATCCATGTAAAGAATAATGCTGCCACAAAAGGTGATGACATTACGTACCGTTTTACTTTTAAAAAAGTAAACGAAGACCCCACAACTTTTTTTAAAATAAGGTTGGGAAAAGAAAATCAAAAAACCACTTACACCCTGGAGCGTTTTTCTGATGGAAGCTGGACAACCATTGTTACTAACGGCGTTGTGCCGCCAAACAATGTAGGTAGCCGGTCTATTAGCGGTTATGGAGTTGGTTTAAATGCAGCAAGCTATTCTTCATTGGTTTACGCTGCTGTTACCAAAGCAAGCACCGGCGAAGAAGTGTTTGCAGGAACCGTTGACGATCCGTTTTTTGTAGATGCAGGTGGCATTTTTGATTTAGGCGATGCGCCGCGTACAGATGGCACACGTTCTAAAGACCTTTTAAAATGCAAAAACGTATCTACACTGGCTTTAAAAATCCCCATTTCTGTACTTCAAAAGGATCATAAAAGCGTACGCATGGCCAAAAACATACTAGATCCTGATTATGTAATTGGCGTGTGGGCCTCTGCCAGCAGAAGAAAAATGAGAGTTTTAAATGCAGATGGTAAAGGAAATGAAGAGCACAGCGGCGATTGGGTTCAGGTGTCTCGGCTTGGTATGCCTCTAACCAACGAGGTGATTAACCCCATTGGCATGAAAGACTTGTACAACAGCTTATCGCCTTACCAGGATGCTGCTGCACAAATTAAGCAGTTTGGAGAAAACTATTACAATCCCGAGTTGGCTTTGTATATGGACGATGCGCAATTTGGCAAAGCAGTGCCTGCTTGGAAGCCTTTACGTATTCAAAAAGCATCATTGGGAAGTTTTGGTTTTGGTAACGGACAAAATGGTTTATATGGTTTAAAAGGCAATGCTGCTTTAAATGGAACCGCTTTATCTGAAGCTGCATTCGGCTCTTTATTATTACCAGCGCCAAACAAACCTCGCTCGGTTGATCTTTGGCCTATTTTTAATACAGGAGTTCCAAACATGCGACCTTACCAACTGGCTACCGGTAAAAACGGTAATCCACTGGCAGCAGGCAAACCCTTTATTAATAATTTTTTACCAGTAGTAGGCGATATGTTGCGCCTGAATATGGCCGTACCTGTTACTGACCGCCAAAGCCCAGACTTTAGCTCACTTGGTTTATTGCAAGCCGCTGTTTTAGGGTTAACTGACAGCCGCTATAATGGTTCTACAAAACTGCAAAACATTCCAAATATGGATGGTTTTCCAAACGGTAGAAGGCTGGAGGATGATGTTACACGCATAGAACTTCAGGCAGTAAGCGGCGTAGTGCTTGCAGCTATTGGTTTATGGTATGATGATTACAAACCAGGGGTTAGCCCAAGCCCTGTTACGCCAGATTTATTAAGTGTGTTAAACTACAGCACCGGCATTGATAAAAATGATACAACATTATTGTATTATTTCAATGGACCTCGTTTCCCGTATCAACAAATGCCATGGTCTGGTAAAAGCAATTGCAACTGTAACGATGATCAGTCAATGGCCAATCGTTCTATCAGTTCTTTTTCCGATAAAGCTCCAATAGGATTGTCTGCGCCAGAAGTGTTTGCAGTAGCTTCACCAAATCCGGTAATTAATAAAAATACCGTTCGGTACAAATTAGATAGTGATGCAAATGTGCAGCTTTCTCTTTTTGATGCTTCAGGCAAGTTGGTTAAAATGCTTTCTAATGCAAGGCAAAGCGCCGGCATACATACATTTGACTGGCAGGCAGAAAAACTAACAAGAGGCATTTACTTTTTAAACATCGCAAAAAATGGTGAGGTAAAACAAACCATCAGATTGATTAAAGAATAAAAACCTTTACAAAAGGGTTCATTGGCTACTCGCCGGTGAACCCTTTTATCAACCTTTTAAAAAACAAACTTATTTGTTATGAACAAAAAAGTTACTTACCTGTTGCTCCTTCTTTTTTTATTCGGCACATCAGCTTTCGTGGTGCTTAAATACAACCATAAACTAAAGATAAAGTCCGTTGCTTTTTATCCGTTGCAGGAGCGTAATGGCCCTGCCGCCGACCTGCCCGAATGGGCCGCCACAAAAGAGAAAGGTGCAAGTCTTATACGTTTAGTGCGCGAAACACCCGAAGACACAAAATCAACCATAGCGCTGGCAACTATATACATTCAGGAAGCACGCATTACCGGTAATTATGCCTATTACGATGCAGCCGCAATGAAGTATATAGGTGATGTATTAGAAAAAGAACCCCGGAATTTTGAAGCACTGGTTTTGAAATCTATTTTGCAATTATCGCAACACCATTTTTCCGAGGCTTTAGAAACGGTGCAAAATGCAAAAAAAGTAAACCCGTACAACGCATACATCTGGGGTATTATGGTAGATGCTTATGTGGAATTGGGCGATTATAAGGCAGCAGTCGAGGCGGCCGAAAAGATGATGGATATTCGCCCCGATTTAAGCTCCTATTCCCGCGCATCTTACTTAAGAGAAATATACGGCGATTACAAAGGTGCTATAGAAGCGATGAAGTGGGCAGTAGAAGCCGGTGCAGATGGCGATGAACCAACGTCCTGGGCGCGAATACAATTAGCCAGGTTATACGAACTTACCGGCGATTTGCAAAGTGCCGAAATGCATTACACCATTGCGCTGCAACATCGCAGCGGATACAGCTACGCGTTGGCTGGGCTAGGGCATATTTCAATGGGCAAACTCGATTATAAAAAAGCTATTGATCTGTACCAGCAGGCTACAAAAACATTTAATGATTATGGATTGAAAGAACAACTGGCGGAGCTATATCTTTTAACTGACCAAAACAAAAAAGCAACAGACACCATTACTGCTATTATTAATGAATTAACCAAAGCATCGGAAGAGGGCGAAGGCAGCATTAATCATCATGCCGATAGAGAATTAGCATACGTGTATTTGCTAAATAATAAGTTTGATAAAGCGCTTGATCATGCGCTTGCTGAGTACAATCGCCGCCCCAATAATATTGATGTAAACGAAGCCGTAGCGTGGGCTTATTTTAAAAAGGAAAGGTTCGAAAAAGCTGTACCGTTTATAGAAAATGCATTGCGCACAAACAGTAAGAATCCGGTATTGCTTTGCCGTGCAGGTTTGATTTATTTTGAAGCTGGCAATATACAAAAAGCAAAAGACCTGTTAACTGAAGGACTGAAAAACAATCCTAATATTAACCCTGTCTTAAAGAAGCAAAGTGCCACTATTTTGCAAAAAATATAAGCTGTTTCTTTTTGAAAAAAGTATTGTAAAAGATTGTTCTTGCATTCTTATGTTTGCTTTCTCAGGTTGTCTTTTAGTTTTTGGTTAGAAGAGGAGCAATCGTTTAAAAAGGAGGATAACTGTTTGCTATCCTCAGTTCTAAATCTTTTTATAATGGGAGATTTATACCCTTTTATAAAGGTTTTTATACCAGCCTAAAGTGTAATGTAAAACCTGCTTAGTTGTATATCGAATATGAAAAAAGTAATTTCATATCTTGTTTTTACAGCCTACTTTATAGGAATGATAAAACCTGCCTTGCCAGGAATGGCGGATGCTTTGGCGCATACCTTTTATGAATTGGAACATACCAATACAGTGCATAAGCACAATGGCCAAAGCCATGTTCACCAGGAAGTAATTGCTTTTAAAAAAGAAGCTGCCACCAACAAAACCACTCCCGCACCAAAATCAGATATTTCTGTACAGCCGCACTTCGCATCTAAGGTGGCATGTTATCTTTTACCGCTGGTTAGTGCGCAACGGATTTATGCTACACTACACCTTTTTTATTCATCTGCCTCTATTTTTATTAAATACCCGCCGCCAAAGTTTTAACCATATTAAGTAAAAACAGTTGTTTGATGTGATCAGTTTGCAACAAATAATCAACTTGTTGCTATTCTGCGTGCAGTTCAGCACCATCTTTCATATTAGATATCTACAATAGGGAAAGTTGCTGATCTGCGCATGCAAAAACCTTCAAAAAAGGGTCTGAAATACTCTAACAGAAAAAGGTTGAAAACATCTGTTTTTATTCTGCCAAAATCATCAAATATAATTTTTTACAACAGGAAAAATCATGGTTCATAAAACTTCAGGCAATGAAAAAAAAATTATTTTCCTATTTAAACAAACACGTTGCAAACGTTAGGTTTCAACGAAACAAATGCGTACCCTTTTCAGGGCTATTCTTCTCTTTTATACTTCTTACCGGCAACGCTAAAGCGCAGGTAAATGGTAAAATAATAGACGTTATTACTAAAGAACCACTGGAGTTTGCAGAGGTTACAACAATCGGAACTTCGGCTACCATTTTATCCAATAAAGTTGGCGCCTTCAATCTGCATTCAGACAGTGCTGTTACTGTTTTGATTTCGCATATTGGTTACGAAAGCAAAACACAGCAGCTTTATCCGCACAAAAACAATGTCATTGAGCTGGAGCAGGCCGGTGTTAATCTTGCAAATGTTACCATTGCTCAAAATAGCAGTAATCATTTTAATACTATTAGTAAAATAGATTTGAATCTGAGTCCTACAAAGTCATCGCAAGACATTTTGAAATTGGTGCCTGGGCTGTTTATAGCCCAACATGCCGGCGGCGGCAAAGCAGAACAAATATTTCTAAGGGGTTTTGATATTGATCATGGAACAGATATAAAAATTACTGCAGATGGGTTGCCGGTAAACATGATTTCGCATGCGCACGGGCAAGGCTATGCCGATTTACATTTTATTATTCCGGAGTTAGTGAGTAATGTAGACTATGGAAAGGGCCCGTACTTTACCGAACAGGGCAACCTAAACACAGCAGGCTATGTAAGTTTGCAAACAGTAAACCAGTTATCAAAAAGCAGAGTACGGGTTGAAAGCGGACAGTTTAATACATTTCGTACTCTGGCGCTGATTGATTTGCCATTGAGTAAAACAAGAAATCAAAACGCCTATATCGGTTCTGAGTTTTTATACTTCGACGGACCTTTTAATAGCCCGCAAAGTTTTCACCGGTTTAATGCACAAGGTAAATACAACGTCGCTTTATCTGCTAATAATTCTTTAAACGTTTTAGTTTCTGCATTCAGCAGTAAATGGAATGCTTCGGGGCAAATACCCGAACGTGCTGTAAAAGACGGCAGCAATGACAGGTTTGGTGCTATTGATGATACAGAAGGCGGCAACACCAATCGGCACAATGCAAGTGTCATGTTACGAAGCGTTTTTAAAAACGAAAATTTGTTAGAGCAGCAGGCGTTTTATTCAAGATATAATTTCCAGCTTTTTTCAAACTTCACTTTTTTTTTAAACAACCCCGTAACAGGCGATCAGATAAAGCAAACAGATCATAGAAATATCTGGGGCTACAATGCAAAATACACTGTTCATCATACAAAAGGTACACTTGATGTAACCACAATTATAGGCGCATCTATACGGTTAGACAAAACCGAAAACACCGGTTTAAGTTATACTAAAAACAGAACAGAATTAGTAGAGCAACTTCAATTAGGCAACATTACGGAACAAAACACATCAGTTTATATTGATGAAAAGATTAAACTAAACAGGTTTTTGTTGAATGTCGGTGCAAGGCTAGTTCATTTTAATTTTTTGTATTTTGATAAAGTGAAGGAGCAGCAAAAAGAAGCTCAAAACAAAGCCATCGTAAGTCCAAAAATAAATCTTCAGTACAGCATTACAAATAATTTACAGCTATATACAAAACTTGGCAAAGGCTTTCACTCCAACGATACGCGGGTGGTGATTGCAAACGAGGGCCGGCAGATTTTACCTGCTGCATACGGCGCCGATTTAGGTTTTATTGTTAAACCTGCAAATAATGTATTGTTGAATGCTGCCCTTTGGTATTTGTATTCGGAGCAGGAGTTTGTGTATGTTGGTGATGAAGGAATTACCGAGCCTTCGGGAAAAAGCAGGCGCACCGGTTTGGACTTTTCGGCTCGATATCAAATTAGCTCCCACCTTTTTGCTGATGCTAATGTAAACCTGGCCAACCCGAGATTTATTAATAAACCCAAAGGCGAAAACTATGTACCATTGGCGCCACGTTTTACAAGTACGGGAGGTATTAATTACGTTGCAAAAGAAGGCTTGCATGGTAGTGTACGATATAAGTTTATAAAAAATAGGCCGGCGAATGAAGCCAACACAGTAACCGCAAAAGGCTACACAATTTTAGATGCTACTGTAAGTTATTCAAAGCCAAAATACGAGCTTGGGATTGTAATAGAAAATGGGTTAAATGCCACCTGGAACGAAGCACAGTTTGACACCGAATCGAGGTTGAAAAATGAACCTGCACCGGTATCTGAATTGCATTTTACACCAGGCACTCCTTTCTATGCCAGATTGAAAATCGCGTTCTTTTTTTGATGTTTGTTTATATTTTAAAGTGGAGGTGAGCTGCAATAAAAACCCTTTAAAAAGGGGTATTCAGGCATTTTGATTTTGAATTTTCATTCGATCTCTAAAAGTAAAATGTAATTTCAAAATACATGAAATTAACGATCAGTAAACCCATTCAAATAGGGTACTCTGTAAAACCATCGATAATAAAATTGATATAAGTACAATGAATAACAGGCGCTATTACAAATTTTCCTTTCTCCTTTTTATTTGCTTTTTTGCCAGTCAGCAATTATGGGCGCACAACATTAATTTGGCGCTTGAAAATGCACCTGCAAAAGATGTTGTTTGGTTTTATATTAAATTAGGCATCACGCACATTATTCCCTTTGGATTAGATCATATTTTATTTGTTGTTGGTTTGTGCCTTTTAAGTACCCGATTTAAAACCATTCTTTGGCAGGCTACAGCTTTTACTGTTGCCCACTCTATAACGCTGGCCTTAAGCATGCGTGGCATATTTACTTTACCAGCTGAAATTGTAGAGCCTATAATTGCTTTATCTATTTTATTTATTGCGGTAGAAAATATATTATTAAGTGAATTAAAGCCGTGGCGCATTGCTGTTGTTTTTCTTTTTGGTTTAATTCATGGGCTTGGATTTGCCTCTGTATTAAATGAGATTGGCTTGCCACCAAATAAGTTCTTAACTTCTATTTTATCGTTTAATGTTGGTGTAGAGTTGGGGCAAATAGCTGTGATTTTTTTAGTTTTTGCATTAGTTATTTTTCCATTTGGTAAAAAATCCTGGTATAAACAACGGGTAGTTTATCCGGTATCTTTTATCATTGCGTTGGTTGCAGCTTACTGGACAGTAGAGCGAATGATATAAGGAGTTCAATTGGTATTGCAAATATGTTGTTTGCTCAAAGGATTGTTTAGGAAAAGAAAAACGCACAAAAAAGCCCGGCAGACAACCGGGCTTTTTTAAAAATCAATTTTAAACGGAATGCATTTGCTCTACTTCATTATTTCTAAACACCACTATACCATCAAACACATCTACTAAAACAGGTTGACTTTTATCTATGCCACCGGAAAGTATTTTCTTACTCAATCCGTTAATTATTTGTTTTTGAATTAACCTCTTTAATGGCCTGGCGCCATACTGCGCATCAAAGCCGTTTTCGGCCAAATGCTCGAGCAAATAATCGGAAAACTGAAGTTGAATACCGCTTTGTGCTACAAGAGTTTTTAAGTTCTGCAGCTGTATTTTAATAATGCCTTTTATTTGGGTTTTCATTAAGGGCTGAAATAATATTATTTCATCTACACGGTTTAAAAATTCAGGTCGAACTGTTTGTTTGAGCCGTTCCATCACCTCTACTTTTGTTTTCTCCAGCACTTCTTCTAAATTGCGTTCAGTAACATCGGCAAAGTTGTCTTGTATAATATCCGAGCCCATGTTTGACGTCATTATGATGATGGTATTTTTAAAGTTTACGGTTCGGCCTTTGTTATCGGTTAACCGTCCATCATCTAAAACCTGCAGCATAATATTCCACACGTCGGGGTGCGCCTTTTCAATTTCATCAAGCAATACCACCTGGTAAGGTTTACGTCTTACAGCTTCGGTTAATTGTCCCCCTTCATCGTAACCAACATAGCCCGGAGGTGCACCTACTAACCGGCTTACAGAATGTTTTTCCTGATATTCACTCATGTCTATTCGGGTAAGCATACTTTCGTCATCGAACAAATAGTCCGCCAATGCTTTTGCCAATTCTGTCTTACCAACGCCGGTTGTACCTAAAAATATAAACGATCCAATGGGCTTTTTAGGATCTTGCAGGCCCGCCCTGCTGCGGCGGATGGCATCTGCCACGGCTGTTATAGCTTCTTCCTGACCGATTACGCGGTGGTGCAGTTCTTCTTCCAAATTCAATAACTTTTCTCTATCGCTTTGCAGCATTTTACTCAATGGAATGCCGGTTGCTTTGGCTACACTTTCGGCTATGTCTTCAGCATCTACTTCTTCTTTCATCAGGCGTTTGCTGTGCAGGCTCAGGTCGCTTAGTTGCACCGATAAATCGGCACTCAAAGCTTCCTGTTCTTTAATTTTCCCGTATCTTATTTCAGCCACTATTCCATAATTTCCCTCGCGCTCTGCTTGCTCGGCCTGTTGCTTCAGCACTTCAATTTCTGCTTTTGAATTTTGAATTTTTTCAACCAATTCCTTTTCTTCAGTCCACTTGGCTTTTAACGTATCCCGTTCTACCGAAAGATTAGCAATGATGGTGTTTAATTCTTTTTCCTTCTCTTCATCATTTTCGCGTTTAATGGCTTCACGTTCAATTTCAAGCTGTCTAATACGGCGTTCCAGTTCGTCTAGTTCTTCTGGCATGGAATTCATTTCAAGCCTTAGTTTTGCCGCACTTTCGTCAATTAAATCAATGGCTTTATCTGGTAAAAAACGGTCGGTTACATACCTGCTAGATAGTTCTACAGCGGCAATAATCGCTTCGTCTTTTATGCGTACATGGTGGTGCGTTTCGTAGCGCTCTTTCAAGCCACGTAAAATAGAAATCGCATCTTCAATACTTGGTTCATCAATCATTACTTTTTGAAAGCGGCGTTCTAAAGCTTTGTCTTTTTCAAAGTATTTTTGATATTCATTTAGCGTTGTTGCTCCTATAGCTCTTAACTCGCCGCGAGCCAGTGCCGGTTTTAAAATATTAGCGGCATCCATTGCGCCTTCTCCTCCACCAGCGCCCACCAGCGTATGTATTTCGTCTATAAACAAAATTATTTCTCCTTCGCTAGTGGCTACTTCTTTTACTACGCTCTTCAGTCTTTCTTCAAACTCGCCTTTGTATTTTGCGCCGGCAATTAGTTGCCCCATATCCAACGAAAAAATAATTTTAGATTTTAAGTTTTCAGGCACATCGCCATTAACAATCCGCATGGCCAAACCTTCCGCAATAGCGGTTTTACCTACGCCGGGTTCGCCCACCAGAATAGGATTGTTTTTAGAGCGTCTTGTTAATATGTGCAGCGTTCTTCTTATTTCTTCATCGCGGCCAATTACGGGATCTAATTTACCCTGACGGGCAGCTTCAATTAAATTGCGGGCGTATTTGTTTAGCGCGTTAAACTGTGTTTCGCTTGTTTGCGAGGTAACAGTGGAACCTTTGCGTAATTCTTTGATTGCTGTTGATACGCCTTGTTCAGTTACGCCAAAATCTTTCAACAATTTAGCCGTGCTGTCGTTGCCTTGCACAATAGCCAATAAAAGATGTTCCGGTGTAATAAATTCGTCGCCAAAATTTTTAATTACGGCACCGGCGCGTAGCATTACATTGTTTACTTCTCTACTTACTTGTTGGGCGGGTTCTGTGCCACTAATTTTTGGCAGGCGACCTAATTGTTCTTCTAATTTTGTTTCAAGCTGATTGATGCTTACACTGTTTTTTTTCAACAGATATTCCACCGGCGAATCCTGTCCTTCCAAGAGAGCCTTTAACAGATGTTCTGTTTCTATGTTACTGTTGCCTCCGTTAAAAGCAAGTTGTTGTGCGCTTTGTACTACCTCGGCGGCTTTTATGGTAAAATTTGATAAATTCATGTTATTGTATATTTTTAAATAATTTAAATCTGTTGTTTTATATACTCAAAACAAGTTCCAAGCTGCAAAATGGAGAAGAAATGGCATAAACAAATAATTATAACTGACTGAAAGTCAGTACAATAAAGCGTCTTCTGCAATTTTATCAGGTGGAAAATTATATTTAAAGTGGGTAACAACCCGGGTATGCATGGGAGCCATTATTGCTCTGTTTGGTGAAAGCGGTACCTTATCAAAACCCTTGAAAAAGGGGTGTAAAGCAATCGATAAAACAGAGTTAGCCATCTTTGCACAAACAAAGGTTAGTTTTTAGCTACCCCTTTTTTACGGGTTTATGCTTACCTCATTAATCTTTTTTATTAAAACCTTGCTCTTTATCTTTTAGGAAATAACTTAATTGCTAACGGTGTTTATTAAGCAAGCACCTTTGCAGTACAAAAAAACTGCATCTTAATTGGGCGGCTGAATATGAACGAGGAAAAGCAAACAGAAATTGTAAAACAAGCCGCAAAGGCATTTGGTTTTGATTATTGCGGCATTGCGCGGGCAGAAATGCTCGATGACGATGCACGTAGGTTGGAAAGATGGCTGCATAGAGGTTTGCATGGAACCATGGGATACATGGAAAATTATTTCGACTTGCGGGTAGATCCTACAAAGCTGGTGCCGGGAGCAAAATCGGTGATTACGTTATTAAAAAATTATTTCCCCGATCCGCTACATGCTCCGCAAAACAAAATATCAAAATACGCATGGGGATCCGATTATCACACCGTTATAAAAGCGGCTTTAAAAGGCATGATTGCGCATTTACAGCAGGAGATTGGCGCTTTTAACGGCCGCGGATTTGTAGATTCGGCTCCCGTTTTGGAAAGAGCCTGGGCGCAAAAAAGCGGATTGGGATGGATAGGTAAAAGCGGAAATCTTATTACAAAAGAAAGCGGTTCTTTCTTTTTTATTGCCACATTGGTGGTAGATGTAAAATTGAATTATGACGATCCGCTTGCAAAGGATTATTGTGGTAGCTGTAATAAATGCGTGGAGGCTTGCCCAACAGAAGCCATTATGCCGGATAAAACTATTAATGGAAGCAAGTGTATTTCATATTTTACAATCGAACTAAAAGATGAAATTATTCCTTCCGAAATGCAGGGCAAGTTCAAGAACTGGATGTTTGGCTGCGATATTTGCCAGGATGTTTGCCCATGGAACCGCTTTAGTAAATCACATTCTGAAGCCCAGTTTACGCCACTTGCAGAAATTTTAAATTTCACAACAAAAGACTGGGAAGCGGTAACGGAGGAGGCATTTAAAAAGATATTTAAACACTCGCCACTTAGCCGTTCTAAACACAAAGGCATTCAACGAAATCTTCGGTTTTTACAGTCTTCTTTTCAAGATAAAAGTGGCAGTTCTGAAGAAAGTTAACAGCCTGAAAACCTTTAAAAAAGGGTATCTTTTTCTGCCTTTTCTTCGGTTAGTGTCTTTAAATTTTGCAGCCCGTTCTGCATCATAACACCATATGTATTTTCGAAGAAAAGCGATCCGAATTTTTGCCATGGATACCATTGCAACTTAAAGTCCATATACCATTGCAAGGTAACAGAATCGGAGCCGTTGTGTACGTAAACCTGCCAGCCATTTACCATTGTTTTACCACCGCTATTCAGGTTCATTACTATTAGCGAATCGGTTAGCAATACCGGTGTAATAACGGGCACTTTTGCTGTTGGTTGAAAGCCGGGATGCCATTCTACCCAACGCGAGGTATTGGAAATAGGTGCAAGAACTGCGCTCTTTTGCGCATGGATGTTAATGGCTTTTGAAAGACGCACTTGCGACGGAAACATCAACGATATGAACGTAAACAATCCAAAGAAAACCACAAAGCTAATAATAGCTAGTTTGATGATGCGCATGTGTTCAATTAAGAATTAAAACAAAATGAAAATTTTTTTATAGCTCACCTTTCACTTTTTCATTCCCATTTAAACACCTTGATGGCAACAGCATAAGCAACAATGCCCCATCCAACTAAAATTGCAATTTGCGGCCAGCAGTCGCTTAAGTGTGCTCCTTCAAATGAAATTTTACGCATTGCATCGTTAAAGTAGGTGAGTGGGAGCGCCCGGCTAATAGGCTGCAACCAAAGAGGAAAAGCATCTATAGAAAAGAAAGTACCGGCTAATAAAAATTGCGGCAAGGTAATAATGTTTGCCAGCGGCGGAATAGAACTTTCGTGCTTGGCAAGCCCGCTAATGATAAAGCCAAAACCCATAAAAACCAAAAGCGCAATAAAACAAAGAATCATGATTTCCAGGAATGTAAGCCAACCATGAACCAGCGTAAAATTGAAGACAAAATAACCAATGGCGATAATAATAACCGCGGTTGCCATTTGGAAAATGACGCGGCTTAACCCTTCGCCCAAAATAATGTAGCCGCGTTTAATTGGAGTTGCAAAAAACCGTTTTAAAACCAATTGCTGACGCAGGCTAAAGAACAGAAAAGCCACACCGAAAATACCGGAACTAAGAAGCGAAAATCCAAGCTGTCCCGGCAAAATGAAGTCAATGGTTCGATACTGCCTTATTTGTTCAATTTGAGGTGGAAGAATTTGCGCCACCGAAGGCTTGCCAGGATAAACTACGTTATCAATTTTTGAAATAATGTTTTCTAAAAAGGGCAGAAACGTGGCTATTTTATCGCTGCTTGATGTGGTGGAATTAAACTGTACCAAATAAGAAGGTTCGCTGTTTGCAAAGACGCTTTTATCTATTTTTAATATTCCGGTAATGCGCCCTTTTATCAAATCAGATCGTAGTTCTTCCTCGTTTGTATAGCTCACAAAATTTACATTGCTAAAGGCTTTAAGCGAATCGAAAATGGGGTTTAAAGTATCGCTTTTGGCATCTAAAACCAATTGGTAGGAGGGGCTGCCACCGCCACCAATAAAGCCAAACACCAAAATGAAAATGAGTGGAAAGAAAATAGAAAATACAATGGCAGAAGGACTTCGCGAAATAGCCCGCAAACTGGCGCTGGTAATGGCCAACATGGCTTTTGTCTGACTGTATTTTTGCATTGGGTGCAAATGTAGTGCGAACACATAAAAAAGGCGCACCAATTGTTTTAGATGCGGCCTTTTTGTTTAATTAAATTAAAGTCCGTGTATTTAGAATATGGTGCTTGCTTAATTGGAGTATTAACGAACAATAAATTGAAACGGCATGCGTGCTTGCGGCGTATTGCACATTTGTTTCAGATCAATTATTTGTTGGTAAATACGATACTGTTCTTCACCCAACTGTTCCTTTATTTTAGCTGTTGGTTCAGACGTGGTTTTGCCCATTATTTCATTTATCCAACTTTGTTTTTCAGGGAATTCGCGCAGGCGGAATTCGGAAATTTTCGCCATCCTGGCGGCACAAGCCACCGCTTCTTTCAAACCGCCGATTTTATCAACCAAACCCAGGCGCAAAGCGTCTTCCCCGCTCCATACTCTTCCCTGTGCAATTGAATCAATAAATGCAATGTCCTTTTTTCGTCCTTGCGCCACGCGCTGTTTAAATTGCTGGTAGGTACGGTCAACTCCTTGTTGTACAAATACTTTTTCTGCTTCTGTTAACGGACGGTACACCGCGCCGGCATCGGCGTAAGTAGCAGTTTTAACGCCATCGAAAGAAATGCCCAACTTATCATTAAAGAAGCCTTTCATATTGGGTATAATGCCAAACACGCCAATGGAGCCTGTAATAGTATTGGCATGTGCAAAAATAGAGTCGGCAGGCGCCGCAATATAATATCCACCTGAAGCAGCTACATCGCCAAAACTTACTACCAACGGTTTCTCGGCTTTGGCAAGGGAAAGCTCCTTCCAAATGTTTTCGGAGGCTAAAGCACTTCCGCCGCCCGAATTAATGCGAAAAACAATAGCCTTTATCGATTTATCTAACCTGGCTTTGCGTATTATTCTCACATATTCTTCGCTGCCGATGGCTTCGCTTCCGCCCCTTCCGTCAACAATGTTTCCTTCAGCATAAATTAAAGCCATTTTATTAGAGCCCGACTGCTTAAAAGTAACCGCATCGGCATAAGTAGAAATGGCTACATAATTCAACTTGTCGTATTTGCCTAAATCCAGGCGTTTTTTTAACTCATCTTTTACGTCTGTTTCGTAGCGCAAGCCATCAATTAATTGTGCGTTCAGGGCATCCTGCGGGGATTGTATAGCTCCGGTGTTTGCCAGGTTGTGCAAGGTGGCGGTATCTATTTTTCGAGCTTCAGAAGTTTTAATCAGAAAAAAGTGGTATAAATCACCAAGCCATTCGCGGGTTTGCAACTTGTTTTCTTCCGTCATTTGAGTGGTTCGAAAAGTTTCTGTTGCACTTTTAAATTTGCCGGCGTAAAAAATTTGTGGTTCAATGTTTAGTTTATCTAACATGCCTTTTACAAAAACTACATCAATATTATAACCGCTCCAGTCAAGAGCGCCGCTGGCGTTTACGTACACTTTATCTGCTACCGATGCTATAAAATAAGCGCCTTGGGAAACAATATCGCCATGGGCGATAATGAACTTATTGCTTTTTTTAAAATCAAGTAAGGCTTCTCTTATTTCGTTGCTGCTTGCAAAGCTGTTGGCGCTTCCGTTGGCATCTATATAAATGCCTTCAATGTTATCGTCCGATTTTGCGTGGGCAATCAACCGCACTACGTCGTACACGCCGGGCGTTCCTTCTCCATCGCCAGTAAGGGCTCCTAATGGGTTTGCCTTTGCCTGCTCGTTAAAGTGCTGACTTAAATTTAAGGTAAGAACCGATTTTTTTGCCACTGATGGTTTATCGCCGGCGCCAAATGCGCTAACGGCGCCAACTATCAAAAAGCCTCCAATAAGCACCAATGCAATTAATCCCACAACAGTGCCGAGGCAAGAGGCAAAGAACATTTTAAAGAAGCTTCTCATAACCGTTTTGCTTTATGCCGCTAAAATAAAAGATATTTGGCGCTATTTGTTACCACTCATGCATATTGCTTATTTATTAATTGGCGGAAACTGCGGCGACAGAGAGGAGTATTTAAAAAAAGCAAGAGAAAAAATAGGCTCCCAATGTGGTGATTTGCTGGCAGCATCGGCCATTTTTGAAACGGCGGCGTGGGGTGTAAAAGATCAGTCTTCTTTTTACAATCAGGCATTAAAAGTTACTGTATCAATAAGTGCGAAAGAAACATTGGAGATAATTTTAAATATAGAAAAAAGTTTAGGTAGAATACGCAACGAGCGATACGGTCCGCGAACAATTGATATTGATATTATTTTTTTTGACAACGAAATTATTACTCTGCCTCAGTTAACTATTCCACATCCACAATTGCAAAACCGGCGTTTTGCATTAGAGTGTATTAACGAAATTGCTCCTCAATTTATTCATCCGGTTTTAAAAAAAACTGTAGAGCAGCTGCTTTTCGAATGTTTGGATTTGTTGGAAGTTCGTAAGTTGCCGCCAGAAAACACGGAAAGCTCAATTATTAAAAAAGCGCCCACTGTGCTTAAAAGCAGTAACGAAGCAATTAAAAAAGAAGATTAAATTGAGGGGAAGAATTTAAGTCGGAATTCAATTTTGCCTGACACTATGAAATATAACTTTATTGCAATGGAAGGAAATATAGGCGCCGGCAAAACAACATTATCGCACTTGCTGGCAAAGCATTACAATGCACGGCTGGTGCTGGAGCAGTTTGCCGACAACCCCTTTTTGCCACGTTTTTACGAAAATCCGCAGCAGTATGCCTTTCCGTTGGAATTGTTTTTTATGGCGGAGCGGTTTAAACAATTAAAGGAGATTTTGCAACAAAAAGATCTTTTTCAAAGCGTTACCATTTCCGATTACCTGTTTACCAAGTGTTTGCTTTTTGCCAAAATTAATTTGCCGGGAGAGGAGTTTAAATTATACCAAAGTTTGTTTGACATTATGCAGCCGCAACTGGTGGCTCCGGAACTTTTAATATACCTGCATGCACCGGTGAAAAAACTTCAGGAAAACATCAAAAAACGAAATCGTTCTTACGAGCAGAATATTCATGACGAATATCTTTTTCAGATACAGGAAACGTACACGCATTACATTAAGCAGCACAACATCAAAACATTGTTTGTAGATGTTTCGGAAAGCGATTTTTTGAATAACGAAGCACACCTGCAAACCATTATTAATGCGCTGGATAAAGAGTACCCGCAGGGGCAGCATTACATAAGCCTTCCCTGATACCCTTTTTTAAGCCTTTTAGATTGTCACTTTAAAAAAGCGTTGCACAAAAGCAGCAACCGGTTTTGCAATCATGCTGTTTTAAAATAAACTATCTGGAGTAAAGTACTTTTGCTCCGGCATACAATCTTTATAACTTGTTGTTGCCGCGTTTCAATTTTGTAACAAAATATCTGATGATAGGAAATGTATTTTCCCGGTTTGAGAGTTTAAGTCCGTTAAAAGAAAAAGAGTTTCGATTGTTTATTATTGCGCGGTTTTTATACACCATGTCGTTGCGTATGGTGGGCACCATAGTGGCGTACCAATTGTTTCAGCTAACGAAAGATTCCTTCACTATCGGGCTTGTTGGTCTATCAGAGTTTGTGCCCGTTTTTGCACTGGCTTTATACGCCGGTTATAAAATAGACCGGTCGGATAAGCGCAGAATGCTTTTAAAAAGCGTTGGTTCTTATTCGCTGTGCATAGTAGGATTATTACTGGTTACTTCACCGTTTTTTCATAGCCATTATGCCGTAAAAACGGTAGAGATTTGGTTTTACATCATCATCTTTTTTACAGGTGTTACCCGGGCATTTGCAGGGCCTACATCAAGCGCCATTATTGCACAATTAGTTCCGCGTAAGGTGCTGCACCTGGCAGCGAGTATATCTTCTACAACCTGGTTATCGGCTTCTATTTTTGGGCATGCTTCTGCGGGTTTATTTATTGCCTGGGTTGGTGTACACGTTACGTTTTATTTTATATTGGCGTACATACTTCTTGCTACTTATTTTATTTCTCGTATAACCACAAAACCAGTAATGCACAATGCTGCCAACGCAAGGGCATGGTCCAGTGTAAAAGAGGGGCTAAGCTATGTGTTTAAACATAAAATAATGCTGGGTGCTATTTCGCTTGATTTGTTTGCTGTTTTGTTTGGCGGCGCCGTTGCATTGCTACCAGAGTATGCAAATGATATTTTACAAGTTGGCCCTAAAGGATTTGGTTTCTTAAATGCAGCTATTGATATAGGCTCCGCAGCTATGTTGCTGTTTGTTACTTTTTTTCCTATGCGCAGAAAGCAGGGAACTATTTTAATGTTTGCTGTAGGAGGCTTTGGTATTTGCATTATTGCGCTCGGCTTGTCGGATGTATACTGGATGGCGTTTGTATTTTTGCTTATTGCAGGCATGCTGGATGGAATAAGCGTGGTGGTAAGAAGCACTGTTTTGCAGCTAACCACGCCCGATGAAATGCGCGGACGAGTGAGTTCGGTAAACTCTATGTTTGTCAATTCATCGAACGAGTTGGGCCAGTTTGAAAGTGGCTTTACAGCACGGGTATTTGGTGGCGCACAGCCAGCCATTTTGTTTGGTGGAATAATGACCCTTTTAGTAGTAATTATTACAGCCATAAAAGCACCGGGATTAAGAAAGTTTGAATATTGAAAATACCTTAACAGGTGGATGAAAAGATTGGCTGGCGCCGGTTTAGTATAAGATTTAGTTTTTTAAAAGGTAACAAACCTAACTTGTATTTGTTGATAGAAACTGACCCTTTTTTAAAGGTTTTTTTAGAATTCGCTTACAAAAAACAAAAAGACCTGCTTGCCATATAGTGTTAACTTTAAATATCAAATTCTAAACCCTAAACCCTAAACCCTAAACCCTTAATCCTTTAAACTTTATACCATGCATCGTCGGTCGTTTATCCGCAATACTGCCTTTACGTTTGGCGCTTTAACGCTGGGGCAACAAAAGCTTTTAGCCAACATTTTCCCGCTTGCGGGTAACTTAAAAATGCTGCGCAATAATGTAGGAATTTATACAGAAAAGGGTGGCACCATTGGATTTTTGTTACACCCCGAAGGCATTGTGGTGATTGATGCCCAGTTTCCCGAACAATCTAAAAATTTTATTGCAGAAATTAAGAAAACGTCAGATTTTGCGTTTCGTTTTTTAATTAATACCCACCATCATGGCGATCACACCAGCGGAAATATTTCTTTTAAAGGATTGGTGCAAAATGTTGTGGCGCACCAAAATAGTTTAACCAATCAAAAAGCATCGGCTGCAAAAGCTAAAAACGAAGATCAGCAACTATTTCCAGATACAGTTTACATAGAAAAATGGAAAACAAAGTTGGGCAAAGAAAAAATTAAAATGAATTACTTTGGTCCGGCACATACCAACGGCGATTCAATTATTTATTTTGACGAAGCAAACATTGCGCACATGGGCGACCTGATGTTCAATCGCCGTCATCCCTTTATTGACAGAACCGCCGGAGCAAATATTGAAAACTGGATTAAGGTATTGAATAAAGCGGCTGATAAATACGAACGCGATACTCTTTTTATATTCGGTCATGCTGCCGAAGGATCTGAAGTAACAGGTTCTAAAGAAGATTTGTTGAAGTTTAGTGAATACCTGGAGCGCCTGCTACTTTTTGCCCGCAAAGAGGTAGCTGCCGGAACTTCCAAAGAAGCATTTTTGAAATATACTTCAATACCCGGCGTAACGGAATGGAGCGGAGATGGCATAGAACGACCGTTGGCAGCGGCTTTCGACGAAGTTACTTTGGCAAAGTAGTTAAGTTGTTTAATACCGAAACAACAATAGGACAAAAGCTGGCGTTTTTTAGCGTTAGCTTTTGTCGCTTAATAAATACGTCTTCGTTGGTATAAGGAAAGCGGGCGCAATCCGATGGTCGCACATCGTAAATAGCACAATCGTTATCAGCTCCCAAAAAAGCACAAGGCGTGGACTTTACTACAAAGTCGCCATCTTCATCTACATTCAGGTACGTTTCAATAAAGACTCCTTCTTTTAAGCCAAGATGTTTGCTAATGCGTTTCACATCGGGTGTTTTAAATCGCGGAGAATAATTTTTACAGCAAGCGGCGCATTGCAGGCAGTCAATCTTTTCAAAAGCCTTTTTGTGTAGGCTTGGCAGAGCTTTTAAAACTTTGTTTTTATCGGCACGCTCCAGGTAGGTTTTAAAATTCTTTTGCTGCTCTTTATTTTTCACATCTAAGGGCATTTTGCAAAGAAACAACAATAGCCCGGCCTTTTTAAAGC
Organism: Chitinophagales bacterium; assembly: GCA_038243445.1. Classification (GTDB taxonomy): domain Bacteria; phylum Bacteroidota; class Bacteroidia; order Chitinophagales; family Chitinophagaceae; genus Flavisolibacter. Next base: position 22,595 of record JBBSRB010000006.1, read on the forward strand.
AAAATTGTTAATGCTCTATCACAACCTTACCCCTATTTTGAATGTTTTGCCTGGCGAAAAGCTGGGCTTTTTGATTGCTTTGCAAGATTGTTTCCTTTAAGCAAGCACATCGCTAAATTGCGGCTTTTTTTCTATAATTGCTTTAGCAAACGTGCATACTGGATTAATCTTTCTGCCGCTGCTACGCGCTTCCTCCACTACAGCTTCTACTAGTTTTAGCCCAATATTTTGACCTTGCAGTTCGCTGGCCACTTCTGTATGGTCCACCAGCAAAATATTTTCGGGCTCTATCATATAGGTAATTTCGGCCAGCTTTTTACCTTCTTCGTTTTTGATAAAAAAACTTCCTCTGCCGGCGGATTCGTGATGCTCAATATTCATAATGTAAAGGTATTACCCTGCAATATTCACTAACCATGCCACGGATTACGGCTAAAAAAAGAATACCCAAAAAAAACTTTGTAAAATTGGAGGTGCTGCCTCATATTTGCAGTGTAATGAACAATGTAATAAATGGCTTTTGGTGGTGGCATACAAACTCTTTTGGGGTTCTGTAAGCTATTGCTATAGTTTATTAATATAATCAGAAACCCCTTTTTAAGGGGTTTTTTTATGGCCGCAAGCCACCCCTTATTGAAGGCTTTTTAAGGACTTAGTTAAAAGAAATTGTTGAATGAAGAAGATAAAAGTAAATACAACAGTAACAAAGCTTCTCGCCGATGTGTACACGCCTGTGGGCATTTATCTGCGCCTGCGCGATCGCTTTCGTGATACCGTTTTGCTGGAAAGCGCCGACAGTCGCGCTGCCGAAAATAGTTATTCATTTATTGGCATAAATGCAATTGCGGGCATAGAAATTCGGCAAAATCGTACCATTGAATTTAAGCTTCCAAATGAAACCGCCGAAAAAGTTTTGTTGGCTGCAAACGATGATTTGGCAGACGTGCTTTGGAGTTTTATGCAACGTTTTGAAATGGAAAGCAAAGACCTAAAGAGCGCCCAATTTGCACAGGGTTTGTTCGGCTATTTTACATTTGATGTAGTGCCTTTTATAGAAAAAATTAAGTTTAAACATGCAGATGAAAAGACTTCAACCAAAATACCTGTTGCGCGTTACCGGCTGTATCAGTACGTAATCGCCATTAATCATTATAAAGATGAATTGTTGTTACTCGAAAATACCACTAACGGGTTAGAAAGTGATGCGGCCGCTGTGCTTTCAATCATCAACAATAAAGATGTTCCGCTTTATCCTTTTGCAGTTGCATCTTCCGAAACGTCAAACGTTACCAATGAAGAATATAAAAACCTTGTAAAAAGGGGTATCGAAAGTTGCTATCGTGGCGATGTGTTTCAAATAGTATTAAGCCGGCGTTTTCAGCAGGCCTTTACCGGCGATGAGTTCAGCGTGTACCGGGCTTTGCGCCACATCAATCCATCCCATTATCTTTTCTATTTCGATTATGGCGATTATAAATTGATGGGTTCATCGCCGGAGGCACAACTCATAATTAAAAACCAAAAAGCAGTGGTACACCCTATTGCCGGTACCTTTATACGCACCGGCGACGATGTAGAAGATGCCAAAAGAGCAGAGGCGCTGCTGCTTGATGCAAAAGAAAATGCAGAGCATGTAATGTTGGTAGATTTGGCCCGAAACGACCTTAGTACAATATGCGAAAATGTAACAGTCGGCAAGTACCGGCAAATACAATATTATTCGCACGTCATCCATTTGGTAAGCGAGGTGGAAGGAAGAACGAAGGCAGATGCAAACCCTTTTCAGCTTCTTTTTAAAACCTATCCCGCCGGCACTTTAAGCGGCGCACCAAAATATAAAGCGCTTCAATTAATAAACAATTTGGAGCCAACAGAAAGAGGCTTTTACGGTGGCGCTATTGGGTTTGTAGGTTTTGACGGTAGTTGCAACCACGCCATTATGATTCGTACATTTTTAAGTAAAGAAAATACACTTTTTTACCAGGCGGGCGCCGGCGTAGTAGCTGCAAGTGTGCCGGAAAGTGAGTTGCAGGAAGTAGGCAATAAATTAAATGCCTTAAAAGCCGCCATCAGTATGGCACAAACCATTTGCTGATATTTATTATACTATGAAAGGAAGTCTTTCAAAAAATTTGCAAACATGCGCATTTTAGTTTTTGATAATTACGATTCGTTCACCTACAACCTGGTGCACCTGCTTCAAAAAAACACATTGGCTGGCATAGATGTTTTTCGCAACGATGAAATTACTATAGAAGAAATTGCTAAGTACGATAAAATTGTTTTGTCGCCCGGCCCCGGGGTTCCTTCCGGTGCCGGTTTGCTGCTGCCTCTTATAAACGAATATGCAAAAAGCAAATCTATACTCGGCGTGTGTTTAGGGCATCAGGCAATTGGACAGGCTTTTGGCGGAACGCTGCTCAATCTTTCAACCGTTTTTCATGGCGTAGCCACACCCTTAACTATTATAAAAGATGATGCACCCCTTTTGCAAGGGTTACCGACCAATATGCAAGTTGGCCGCTATCATAGCTGGGTTATTAGCCCTGATGCTTTTCCGACTGATTTAGAAATTACGGGAGTAGATGAACACGGCCACATTATGGCTTTACAACATAAAAAATTCGATGTGCAAGGCGTGCAGTTTCATCCCGAAAGCGTGTTAACACCCGATGGCGAAATTATTATACGCAACTGGTTAAAATCTTAGCTGCGAAAGTCACAACCGTAATGTGTATATAAGCCTTGCCCAACTTAGTGCCTTTGCTAAATCAATGAAAAATAAAGCATGAAACAGATATTACAACAGTTATTCCAGCATAAAACATTATCAAAAGGGGAGGCCAGAGAAGTAATGCTAAACCTTGCAAAAGGGGTATATAACCAAACGGAGATTGCATCGTTTATAACCGTGTATCTTATGCGCAGCATTACCATTAGCGAATTGCAGGGTTTTAGAGATGGACTGCTGGAGTTGGCGCTACCAGTGGATTTGAGTGATTTTAAAGTAATGGATATTGTAGGCACCGGTGGTGATGGAAAAAATACATTCAACATATCTACACTGGCTTGTTTTATTGTAGCCGGTGCTGGTAAAAAAGTGGCCAAGCATGGCAATTATGGAGCTTCATCAATCAGTGGCGCATCTAACGTAATGGAAACGCTGGGCTATAAATTTAAAACCAACAACGATAGTTTACAACGCGAACTGGAAGAAACAAACTTTACTTTTTTACATGCGCCGCTCTTTCATCCGGCTTTAAAAGCAGTAGCACAAATAAGAAAAGACCTTGGCTTTCGTACCTTTTTCAATATGCTTGGGCCAATGGTAAATCCGGCTAAACCCGAGTACCAATTGGTAGGTGTGTACAGTTTAGAAATGGCGCGCATTTATAACTATTTATTACAGCAGAGTGGCAAGCCTTTTACAATTATTCACGGGCTGGATGGTTATGACGAAATTTCGCTGACCAACGACACCAAGGTAATTACAAATTTGGGCGAGAGTATTTTTTCTGCTGAAGAATTAGGTAAAAGAACAGTGTCTCCGCAGGACATACACGGAGGCAACTCGGTTGATGAAGCGGCAAAAATGTTTGTACGGATTTTAAAAGGAGAGGGCAGTTGGGCGCAAAATGCCGTGGTGTTAGCCAATGCCGCAATGGCCTTACATTGCACCGGCGATTATACCCATTATAACGAGGCGTATGGTGCCGCCGTAGAAAGCCTTGAAAGTGGTAGCGCAAATGGTTGTTTTCAAAAATTAATTTCTTTGCAATAATGAATATTTTAGAAAAAATTGTAGCGTATAAAAAGAGCGAGGTAGAAGCAGCGAAAAAGACTAAATCGCAAGCTGCTTTAGAACTGCTTCCACAGTTTGGCGTTCCTGCTTACTCGTTAAAGCGGTTTTTACTTGATGCCAGCCGCACAGGCATCATTGCAGAATTTAAACGACAATCTCCTTCAAAAGGCATAATTAATAACACGTCTGATGTGCTGGAAGTTACGTCTGCCTATGCTGCGAATGGCGCTGCGGGTTTGTCTGTTTTAACAGATGCAACGTTTTTTGGCGGCAGCATTGACGATATGATTGCTGCACGCATGGCCTCTGTGCCAATTTTACGTAAAGAGTTTATTATAGATGAATACCAGGTATGGGAAGCCAAAGCCTACGGTGCCGATGCCATCCTTTTAATAGCCGCCATTTTAACTAAAGAGCAGATACAAAATTTTTCCTTGAAAGCAATGGAACTGGGGCTGGAAGTAATTTTAGAGGTGCACGACGAAACTGAACTCGAAAAATTCACCGATGCCATTGACATTATTGGCGTAAACAATCGCAATCTAAAAACCTTTGAAACTGATATTGAACAATCGGCTCGTCTGGCTGCGCTTTTGCCGCCCGGGAGAATAAAGATTTCTGAAAGTGGGCTGAGCAACGTACGTGATATACTTTACCTAAAAAGCCTTGGATTCAACGGATTTTTAATGGGCGAAACATTTATGAAAGAAGCTGACCCTGGTTTGGCTTTTATGAAGTTTGCCGACGAATTAAACAAGGCGCAGTTATGAATATAAAAGTTTGTGGCCTAACAAGTGCAGAACAATTGCGGCAGTTGCAGGAGCTAAACGTACAATACGCAGGCCTTATTTTTTACAAAGGTTCTAAACGTTTTGCCGGACAAATTTTAGAGGCGCAAAAACAGGAGGTTAGAAGTATAAACATTAAAAAAACGGGTGTATTTGTAAATGAAAAGATGGATGTAATTGAAAGGGCTATAAACAATTATGATTTGCATATGGTTCAACTTCACGGCGACGAAACAGACGAATTTTGTGCTGAACTAATGGATAAAGTAAAAGTAGTAAAGGTATTTAAAGTAGCAGGCGAAGAAGATATAAATGCGTTGACGGACCCTTTTTCGGCAGTTTGTGACTATTTTTTATTTGATACGGCAACAATCGCTTACGGAGGCAGTGGAAAGCAGTTTGATTGGAGCATGTTGCAAAAGGCAACCATCAGCAAACCATTTTTTTTAAGTGGTGGAATTGGTTTAGCTGATGTGGAAAGGCTTAAAGCATTTAATCATCCTCACCTGCACGCCGTTGATGTAAATAGTTGTTTTGAATGGGAGCCTGGAAAAAAGGATATGATTAGAGTAAAAGAATTCGTAAAAAAATTGTCCGATGGATAAAATAAATCTTTCTGAAAAATTTGCGTTGTTTGCCGATTATTGGAACCCGCGAATAGTTGGAGAATTAAACGGCCAGCAGGTAAAGCTTGCAAAGTTTGAAGGGGAGTTTATTTGGCATAAACACGACGAGGAAGACGAACTGTTTTTGGTAATTAAAGGAAGCTTTAAAATGGAGTTTAGAGATAGCACAGTTGAATTGGCCGAAGGCGAATTTCTAATTGTTCCAAAAGGGGTTGAACATAAGCCTGTGGCAGAAAGAGAAGTTTGGGTGCTCCTTTTTGAACCCGCAGCTACCTTAAACACCGGGAACGTTTTAAATGAGAGAACAAAAGCTTCCTTAGAAAATATTTAATAGATAAAGAAATTCACAAAAGAGGGAGCTGTTTTTTGTTGCGACTCTACAAATAAATTAAAAATGGACAGACCCGAAAAATCATTTGCCGCGCCAGACGAGCGGGGTTACTACGGCCAGTTTGGCGGCGCGTACATTCCCGAAATGCTGCACCGCAATGTAGAGGAGTTAAGGCTTAATTATTTAAAGATTATTTATGATGCCGATTTTCAAAAAGAGTATCACCAGTTGTTGCACGATTATGTAGGCAGGCCCACGCCACTTTACTTTGCCGAACGGTTAAGCAAACATTACGGCACCCAAATATTTCTGAAGCGAGAAGATCTTTGTCATACCGGCGCGCACAAAATCAACAACACTATTGGACAAATTCTGGTTGCGGAGCAACTTGGTAAAAAACGCATTATTGCCGAAACAGGCGCCGGACAACACGGCGTGGCAACGGCAACAGTTTGTGCGTTAAAAGGGCTGGAGTGTATTGTATATATGGGGGAGAAAGACATGGAACGGCAGGCGCCAAATGTAGCCCGAATGAAGATGCTTGGTGCAACAGTCGTTCCTGCAATAAGCGGTAGTAAAACTTTGAAAGACGCTACTAATGAGGCAATCAGAGACTGGATCAACAATCCATCTGACACTTATTATATTATTGGCAGCGTAGTGGGGCCACATCCTTACCCCGATATGGTGGCTCGTTTCCAAAGTGTTATTTCAAAAGAAGTGCGGCAACAATTACTTCAAAAAACAGGTTCCGGCTTGCCTACGCACGTTATTGCCTGTGTAGGCGGTGGCTCAAATGCAGCGGGCGCTTTTTATCATTTTTTAGATGAGCCCGACGTGCAGATAATTGCTGTGGAAGCCGCAGGCCATGGTGTAAGCAGCGGCTTTAGTGCCGCCACTACACAGTTAGGCAAAGAAGGTGTTTTGCATGGCAGCAGAAGTCTTGTAATGCAAACAGAAGATGGCCAGGTAGTGGAGCCGCACAGCATTTCGGCCGGGTTAGATTACCCCGGAATTGGCCCAATGCATGCGCATTTATACAACAGTGGCCGTGCCGTTTTTTTGAGCGCTACCGACAACGAAGCCCTGGTAGCTTCCTTCGAAGTGGCAAAGTTGGAAGGAATAATTCCGGCACTGGAAACAGGGCATGCCTTTGCAGCTCTAAGTAAATTATCGTTGTCGACAAAGGATCGGGTAATTATTTGCCTTAGCGGCAGAGGCGATAAAGATTTAGCTACGTATATGCGGGTAATGGAAGAAAAAGCAGATGATAAGGAAAAGTAAATCAACACAAATTTTAAAAAGCTACAGCAACAAAGAGGCAACATGAAGAGCACGAACGCAACTTACATCGGGTTTGAATTTGAGGTAAATGGTTTTCCGGCTATGGCAATTATAAATGCCGATGTAAAGGCTTCTGAAAGCCGCCTCCAGTATGGTTATTCCGTATTTATAGATATTGTGCCCGAAACGTTTAACGAAATTGGACAGCCCACCGAAGAAGAGTTTGATTACCTGACGGAAGTTGAAAAAAAAATCAATGATTACCTCGAAGGACAAACCGAAACCATTCATGTAGGGCACACAACTGTTTACCGTAAAAGAGAGATTATCTTATATACCAAAGAACCCGAAAAAGTGGAAGGTTTCTTAGACTATTTTCTATCTACAATAGAACGCGAATACAATTTTGAAATTGAGCCGGATGAAAACTGGGAAAATGTAGCCGGCTTTTACGAATTGCTTTAATAAAGGTTGAAAAAAACATGAGCAGACTTAGCGAATTATTTCAGCGAAAGCGGCAGAACATTTTAAACGTGTATTGCACCGCCGGCTACCCGCACTTGCAAAGCACCTTACCAGTAATGGAGGCGCTGCAAAGCAATGGTGTTGATATTATTGAGCTGGGAATGCCCTACAGCGATCCGCTGGCAGATGGCCCTGTAATACAAGCCAGCGGCATTGCTGCTTTGCAGAACGGTATGACCATCTCGACCCTTTTTCAACAGTTGCAATATTTTAGAAAAATTGTACATGTACCAGTGGTGCTAATGGGTTATTTAAACCCGGTTTTGCAGTTTGGATTTGAAGCCTTTTGCGCCAAAGCAGCAGAGGCAGGTATTGATGGCCTAATCATACCTGATATACCTATGTATGAATTCAAAAATTTATATCAATCAATCATAGAAAAGTATGAACTCGATTTTATTTTTTTAATCACGCCGGAAACATCTGAAGAACGCGTGAGACAATTAGATGCATTAAGCTCCGGCTTTTTATACGCTGTATCGTCTTCTTCCATTACCGGTTCGGATAAAGATTTTACACCGGTGGAAACCTACCTGAAACGGTTACAAATGTTACCACTTAAAAACCCTGTTTTGGTAGGTTTTGGTATTAAAGACAGCCAAACTTTTGTTGCAGCCTGCAAGTATACATCGGGTGCCATTATTGGAAGCGCTTATATTAAAGTCCTGGAAAAGAACAAAGAGATTGAAGAAAGCACCACAAATTTTTTAAATGGCATTCGGTCAGCAGAACAGTTAAACCCTATTAAGCCACTATGAATCTTGTTTTAATTAAATACAATGCAGGCAATATCCAATCGGTTTTAAATGCCCTGGAACGCTTGGGTGTAACGGCTGTAGTAAGCAACAACGCCGATGAAATAAAGAGTGCTGATAAGGTGATTTTTCCAGGAGTTGGTCACGCCAAAACAGCTATGCAAAGCCTGGAGGCAAATAACTTAGACAACGTTATAAAAAGTCTGAAACAACCGGTTTTAGGTATTTGTGTGGGCATGCAATTGTTGTGCGCTCATTCAGAAGAAGAGAATACAAAAGGTTTGCATATTGTTCCAATCAACGTAAAAAAATTTTCTTTTTCTGCCGACGAAAAGGTTGCGAAAAGGCTTAAAATTCCACAGGTTGGCTGGAATAACATCTATCATTTAAAAACACCCCTTTTTACAGGTATTGAAGAGAGGAGCTTTATTTATAATGTGCACAGCTATTATGCCGAGAATAGTGCTTATACAATAGCTACTTGTAATTATGGAATTGAATATGCGGCCGCTGTTAAAAAAGATAATTTTTATGGTGTGCAATTTCATACCGAAAAAAGTGCCGAAGCAGGTGATAAAATATTGAAAAATTTTATAGAATTATAAGATAACAGGTACACTGTTTTTTATTTTAAATCTATCCAATCCGAAATAACAAAACCTTTAAAAAAAGGTCCATTTACAAATAGTAGAAACCAACATGCCTTCATCTTTACAACAATTTATTATTCCTGCAATAGACATTATTGGCGGACGGTGCGTACGCTTAACACAGGGCGACTTTAATCAGAAAAAAATATATAGCGAACATCCGCTGGATGTAGCCAAAAGCTTCGAAGACGCAGGCTTAAAACGACTCCATTTGGTAGATTTGGATGGCGCAAAACAAGGAAGCGTAAAAAACTGGAAAGTGCTTGAAAGCATTGCTGGCAAAACATCTTTGATTATTGATTTCGGCGGTGGATTAAAAACCGAAAAAGATGTAGCAATTGCTTTTAATTCTGGTGCCGCGCTTGCTACCATAGGCAGCATGGCAATAAAAGAAGAAGATGTTTTTGTGCAATGGCTTCAGAAATGGGGCGCAGAAAAGTTTTTGTTGGGTGCCGATGTAAAAGACGAAAAGATTACTGTTGCCGGTTGGACAGAACAAACCGAAGTGTTGATTTATGGATTTATAAAGAGCTACGTAGAGAAAGGTATTACACAGATTTTTTGCACAGACGTGGCTAAAGATGGAGCCCTGGAAGGACCATCCATAGAATTGTACAAAAACATAATTCAAAAATTTCCGGAATTGCAGTTTATCGCCTCCGGCGGTGTTCGTAACCTCGATGATGTTTTTGAGTTAAAAAAATTAGGTTGCAACTCTGTAATTATAGGAAAAGCTATTTACGAAGGTTTTATAAAACTAAGCGAGATAGCCGCAATCAACAAGCGTTAAATACCTTGTTTATTTTATTTAACAGTGAGTGTAGTTTTTACTTACTGACTCCTTTCTTTACTCGTATGGCGCTAACAATTTTAAAAGGGCCGGGCTTTTTCTTATGTTTTTGTACCTTTGAAGCATCGCCTCCCTTAGTTTAAAAAGGTTTAAAGAAAGGTCAACATTTAAACAAGCACCCTTTTTTAAGGGTTTTTAAAGGGAATATAAATGAACAGAAGACCAAACAAATTGATATAGTGATGATGCAAAAAAATTCTTCAGCGGCCGTTTTAGATGAACCCAATTTGCCCCTGGCAACACACCGTATTTATTTAGATAATGCAGCAACAACGGCGTTGGATAAAGAAGTGCTGGAAGCAATGCTTCCGTACCTGAGCACACACTTTGGTAATCCTTCATCTATTTATTCGTATGGCCGCGAAACAAGAATGGCTATTGAAGCAGCACGTAAAAGTATAGCGAAACTATTGGGAGCGCGGCCGGGAGAAATATTTTTTACCTCAGGCGGTACAGAAAGTAATAACACAGCTATTGCGGCATCTATCCGCGATTTGGGTTGCCGGCACATTATCTCATCCACTATTGAGCATCATGCCGTTTTACATACGGTGGAACATTTTGGGCAAGAAGCCGGCATAACAATAAGCTTTGTAAAACTGCTGGAAAATGGTGAGGTAGATTATACCGATCTGGAAACCCAATTGCAAACAACAAAAGAAAAAACGCTGGTTACCTTAATGCACGCCAACAACGAAATTGGCACTATGCTGAAGATAAAAAAAGTAGGCGAACTATGTAAACAATACGACGCCATTTTTCATTCCGACTGTGTGCAAACGGTGGGGCATTTTCCGGTAGATTTAAGTGCTATTCACATTCATTTTATTTCGGCTGCCGGTCATAAATTTCATGGCCCAAAGGGCGCCGGTATTTTATATGTAAACGAAAACATCACCATTAAGCCGTTTATTTTTGGCGGTGGGCAGGAACGCAATATGCGTGCAGGAACCGAAAATGTGTATGGCATTGTGGGCTTTGCAAAAGCGCTTGAGCTGGCTATGCAACACTATGAGAAGGATAGCGCTTACATTACAGAGTTGCGCACTTACATGATGGAACGTTTGGTGCAAACAATTGATGGTGTAAGTTTTAACTGCACGGCCAATTCTTTGTACACAGTGTTAAGTGTTTGCTTTCCAAAAACCAAAAAGTCGGAGTTTGTTTTATTTAACCTTGATATCAATAATATTTGTGCATCGGGCGGTAGCGCCTGCAGCAGCGGTGCCGATGCCGGGTCGCACGTAATGAAAGCCCTAAATAAAGACGAAGATCATGTAACCATTCGTTTTTCGTTCAGCAAATACAATACAAAAGAGGAAATAGATATTGTTGTAAGCAAACTAAAGGACTTTATTTAATCAAGGCTTTTTCTTACATCGTTTTGTAAAAAAGAGGAAAAAGACGTGAGTATATAATGGAACTCATGCATATTTCTACCTTATAAATAACGAACGGGATTTCTTCGGGCAGCAAGGATATAACGTTTGATGTTCATCCAAAACGCGGTAATCATATAAATAATAACGGGCGAGCCAAGCGTTAAAAACGAGATATAAATAAACCACATGCGAATGCGGGAAGTAGCTATTCCCATCTTTTCGCCAATAGCGGTGCAAACGCCAAAAGCCTGCCACTCTATAAAGTTTTTTAACCGGTTCATGCCCTAAATTAGTTTTTTTTAATTGCTTTTACAAAGGTGCCAACTCATATGTTCATTTAAGGGGTTTTTAAGTAAATTTGCAACACTTTAAGCATAATTTGTTTGCTGCAAACAAAGTGCCTGTATGGATTTCTACTAAATAAAATTGTTCACATGGTTTTTGATTTAGACTTGATAAAAAGGCTCTACAACGATCTTCCCGGTAAGATTTCTGCCGCCCGGCAAATTTTAAAACGGCCGCTAACGATGGCGGAAAAAATATTATATGCACACGCCTTTTCGCCGGCTAAAAAGGCTTTCGAAAGGGGTAAAGATTACGTGGACTTTGCTCCCGACCGTGTGGCTATGCAGGATGCTACGGCCCAAATGGCACTGCTGCAATTCGACACCTGTGGCAGAAGTCAGGTAGCGGTACCTTCCACAGTTCATTGCGATCATCTGATACAGGCAAAAGTAGGTGCGATAAAAGATTTAAATACGGCTATTGACGTAAACAAAGAAGTATATGATTTTTTAGCGTCTATATCAAACAAATACGGAATTGGTTTTTGGAAACCCGGCGCAGGAATTATTCACCAGGTAGTGCTGGAAAATTATGCGTTCCCTGGTGGAATGATGATTGGTACTGACTCGCACACGCCGAATGCGGGTGGTTTAGGAATGGTTGCCATTGGCGTTGGCGGCGCCGATGCCGTGGATGTAATGGCTGGTTTGCCCTGGGAATTGAAAATGCCTAAACTAATTGGCATAAAGCTCACCGGCAAAATGAGCGGCTGGACTTCTGCAAAAGATATTATTTTAAAAGTAGCCGGCATATTAACGGTAAAAGGCGGTACGGGAGCCATAGTGGAATACTTTGGCGATGGTGCCGAAACCTTAAGTTGTACCGGCAAGGCCACTATTTGTAATATGGGCGCCGAAATTGGTGCTACCTGTTCGGTGTTTACATACGACGAGAAAATGGCTGCTTACCTGGTTGCCACCGGTAGAGAGGAAGTTGCTAATTTAGCCAATATCATTAAAGATCACCTGCGGCCCGATGCCGAAGTTTACGCCAATCCATCAAAGTATTACGATCTACTGATTGAGATAAATCTAAACGAATTAGAGCCGCATGTAAACGGGCCATTCACGCCAGATCTGGCTACACCTATTTCCAAAATGGCCGAAGCTGTATTGGCAAATGGCTGGCCAGACACAATTGAAGTAGCCTTAATTGGATCGTGCACTAACTCTTCTTACGAAGATATCAGCCGCTCCGCATCTATTGCCGCACAGGCAAAAACAAAAGGTTTAAAAGCTCAAAGCGAGTTTACTGTTACTCCGGGTTCCGAGCTCGTTCGGTTTACAATTGAAAAAGATGGTTATTTAAATACGTTTGATGAAATTGGCGGCGTGCTGTTGGCAAATGCCTGTGGCCCTTGCATTGGACAGTGGGCGCGGCATATTGACGATCCTAAACGCAAAAACACCATAGTAACATCTTTTAACCGAAACTTTGCAAAAAGAAACGACGGGCTGGCCTCTACGCATGCATTTGTAGCATCTCCCGAAATTGTTACCGCTTATGCTATTGCGGGAAAGTTATCATTCAACCCTTTACGAGATACCTTAACAAACGAACGCGGCGAGCAGGTAATGCTTGATGAGCCAAAAGGATTTGAATTACCACCAAAGGGTTTTTCAGTGGAAGATCCGGGATACCAGGCTCCTTCCGAAGAAGGCACAGCAGTAGAAGTTGTGGTAAAGTCCGATTCGCAACGATTGCAGTTGTTGAGTCCTTTTCCAGAGTGGGAAGGTACCGATTTAAAAGGCTTAAGGTTATTGATAAAAGTAAAAGGAAAATGTACCACCGATCATATTTCCATGGCTGGTCCGTGGTTAAAATACCGTGGTCATTTAGATAATATTTCAAATAATATGTTAATTGGCGCCGTAAACTTTTTTAATAACCAAACCGATACAGTTAAAAATAGCCTTACAGGCGAATACGGTGCCGTACCTGCAACAGCACGCCATTACAAAGCCGCAGGTCTTGGGTCGGTAGTTATTGGCGATGAAAATTATGGCGAAGGATCCAGTCGCGAACATGCAGCTATGGAACCACGCCATTTAGGTGTGCGTGCTATTATTGTAAAAAGCTTTGCACGCATACACGAAACCAACTTAAAAAAGCAGGGCATGCTTGGTTTAACCTTTGCCGATAAAGCCGATTACGATAAAGTGCAGGAAGATGATATTATTGACATAAACGGAATGGTTGATTTTGCGGAGGGAAAACAGCTAACAATGGTTTTAAACCATAAAGACGGAAAACAAGACAAGGTAAAATTGAATCATACGTACAACAAACAACAAATAGAATGGTTTAAGGCAGGTAGCGCATTAAATTTAATTCGCAAGCAATTTGGAAGCAATTAAAAGAATTGAAAAACAGTTCAAAAAGGGGTATGCAGTTTGTTTCCTTAAAATATTTGAGCCGGTTTCTTTATCTTGATTTAGAAAAAGAAACCGGCTCAAAACATGTAAAAAAGGGTACGATTAAGAGCAGGGCAACAGAGCTTTACAGGGACCAGTTTTTCAGCACCTCTAAACCTGCTTTAGCTATTCGTACATCCTCACTTCCGTGAGCTCCGCCAACGCCAATACCGCCCACTACTTTACCCATTATGTAAATGGGCACTCCGCCGTCCATCATTAAAAAATGCTCATCTAAAAACCGTACGTCTTCTGGTATTGTGCCGTCTTTTATTCCTTTTGCAATTTCAGCGGTTTCGCGCTTTTGAGAATTGGCTGTGTACGCTTTTTTGTAACTTGCCCGCAGCGTATGTATTCCTGCTGCTTCATCTCTAAAAACAACTAATGTTTGCCCCGACCGATCGACTATTGTAATGCTGACGGCATGGTTGCCCTTTGCCGCTTCCGCTCGTGCCGCATTTACCATTTGAAAAGCTAATTCACCAGAAAGGAGGGGTTCCGACCTAAACTTATTTTGAGCGCTTGCCATAGTAGAAAACATTACGATAATTAAACAAACAAAAAAGGCCTTTACTGCTTTCCATAAAAATGGCGCAACGGTGAGCCGATTGCTAACTCCGACTTTTAGTACCCCTTTTTCAACCCTTTCCACGTCAATACTTCTCATCTTTAAATGATAATTTAGATTACAAGCTTTCGGTAATATTCAGTCAATATATCGAATTAAATTATTCACGAATTTTTCTTTTCGTTCGGTGTCAACTTGGTTTCTATGTAGTCGGCAAGGGGCTTTTGTCCCGACTCCATTTTTGCTTTTTGCAATGTTTTAAGTAAACCTTCTATAAATGGCGTCAATTGCCCGCGAAAAGATTCGGGAATGGCCATGTGGAAGTTATCAATTGCATCAACCCCTTTTTTAAAGGTTTCCAAAGAAGTTACTTTAACCAAAAACTGTGTCAGCGGCTGCAAGGCTTCAAACTTTGCCTGGCTCAGCGGCATTGCTTCAAAGTTTTTAAGAACTACATCCGCAGCACTTTCATCGCCGTATTTAATTATTGATGCCGTAACGGCGCCTGCCAATTTGCCTTTTACCGTTTGAGTGCTAAACCGTTTTGCTTCTGTAAAAGCAGCGGCGCTATCTATTTTACCAAGCGCTTCCAATGCGTTTCCCGCAACCGAATACGATGAATCGAATAAAGCCTTTTTGAAAAAGGGCGCATAAATCGGTTTTTTATAATCGCCTAATTTACCAATGGCTGCCGCTCGAACGGTGCGCTTTGGATCGTTTTTAGCAAGTTCAAAAAGTATTGGTTCGGCTACTGCTTTTAATCCTTCTTTCCTTAGGTCTAATTTACTTATTGCGTAATTGCGTAAGCCGCTGAATTTGTCGTTTAGCGCCATCGTAAGTATTTCAACGCCTTTTATTTCCTCCTGCTTTTTAGCACCAGCATCTATTGCTTCGCGACGATCTAAATAAGTGCGTCCTTGTTTATATTGCTCCAAATATTCGTCGAGCGATTTGTTTTCGGTTTTCTGCGCCAGCAGCACCTTATCACCATCAAAATTGATAAAGGTTGGTTTGTTTTGGGCGGCAAACACAAATGTATCTGCTTTGTTTTTCACCCACACATTGTAGCGCATTCTATCTTTACCGTTCCAAACATCTATAGCAACTGGTAAAGTAAACAGTTTGTCAGCTTGTGTTTGGGTTACAATTACTTGCGCTTGTTTTTCCGCCGCATTGTAATTGTAAGTAACATTTAATTTGGGGTGCCCGGCCCCAAAGTACCATTGGTTCCAAAACCAGTTTAGGTCTTTACCAGTAACTTCTTCAAAAGCCAGGCGTAGCTGGTGTGCTTCGGCCGCTTTAAACTTATTGGTAACTAAATAATTGTTTAAAGCTTTAAAAAACGCACTGTCGCCAACATAGTTGCGCAGCATGTGTAAAATGCGTCCACCTTTATTATAACTCACCGCATCAAATACATCTTCTTTGTTTCCATAATGATAGCGAACAAGATCTTTGTCTTCGCTGCCGCTCATGAGGTAGCCTTGCATGTCTTCAAAATTATGTTGGTCGGCGGCATCTTTTCCGTACTTATAATCTTCCCACAAATACTCGCTGTAATTGGCAAACGACTCGTTTAGGGTTAAGTTGCTCCAGCTTTCGGCGGTAACGTAATCGCCAAACCAATGGTGAAATAATTCGTGTGCAATGGTGCCTTCCCAGCTATTGCCGTCAAGCAGTTCGCGGGCATTTTGGTAAGCGCTTTCCTGGTGCAAAGTGGCTGTTGTATTTTCCATTGCGCCGCTTACATAATCGCGTCCAACCATTTGTGCGTACTTCACCCATGGGTAATCGACGCCTGTAATGGTAGAAAAATACTTCATCATTTCGGGGGTATTCCCAAATATTCCGCGGGCTACAGGCGCGTATTCTTTTTCTACGTAATAACTTACTTCTTTGCCTTTATAGCTATCTTTTATAATGGCAAAATCGCCCACACCTATAAAGAAAAGATAAGGCGCATGAGGCAAATCCATTTTCCAA
This sequence comes from Chitinophagales bacterium, assembly GCA_038243445.1. Taxonomy (GTDB): domain Bacteria; phylum Bacteroidota; class Bacteroidia; order Chitinophagales; family Chitinophagaceae; genus Flavisolibacter. Next base: position 38,898 of record JBBSRB010000006.1, read on the forward strand.
TTGTCCGTTCTTGTTCCGTCGGTGTTTTTCTTTTGACTGATTAATTTTCCGTTGCTAAGTGTTACAAAACGAGCTGGAACGGTTATAAAAAAATCCTGTGTTGTTTTTTGGGCCGGATTATCTATACAAGGCACCCAAACAGATGTTGCTTCTGTTTCGCCTTGCGTCCACACTTGTGTGGGCTTGTTTTTATCATCTCCAAGCGGATTAATAAAGTACAGACCTTTTGCATCGGTAATAGCGGCGCTTCCTTCTGCTTCCAGTTCGTTCGGTTTGGCAATATAATTTATATAAACAGTGTATTGTTCGCCGCCTTTATAGGTTTTGTCCAAATCAATATCCAACTGCATACCATTATAAGTATATTTTAATGGCGTGTTTTTACCGGCTTTCACCATGGCTACCTGTTTTATCTCCATTCCTTTTGCATCTAACCGCAGCGAGTCGGTAGCATAAAAATGTGGTTTTAAACGGAGCCACACTTTTCCAATAAGTTCCGATTTAGAGTAGTCCAGGCGGGCCTCCAATTTTGTATGAACCATGTCGGTTATCTTTTCGGGCGTGGACTGGTACGTTTGTAAAACCGAAGGTTGGGCGGGTAGTTGTTGCGCCGCTACCGGGCTAAAGTAGCAAATGACCGCAACCAGTAAAAATTTCTTCATTTGTATGCAATTATGTACTGCAAACATAAACGACTATTAACAAGGTTTTGTAAAACTTAGCCTGCGCCTTTTTACAAATGTTGTTATTTAACGTAGTTTTGAGCTGCTATGAAAAAAGTATTATTTGCACTCCTGTTTATCTGCTTTAGTATTGGCGTGCAGGCGCAAAGAGTTTACTTTATATACCTGCAATCAGAAAACGGTGCGCCCTTTTATGTAAAAATGGGCGATAACATTCATAGCTCCACTGCATCGGGTTACGTTATTCTTTCATCGTTAAAAGATAGTACCTACTTATTTTCATTGGGTTTTCCCGGGCCTCAGTCTTCCGAAACAAAATTCAGCATACCGCTTGCGAATGGCGATAAAGGATTTTTAATTAAAAATGTGGATGATGGATTAAACCTGTTTGACTTACAAACCCTTACCCTTTTTAAGCCCTTTTCAGCGGCAATAGCAGGCAGCAGCCAGCACTCAACCACACGAACAGACCCTTTCACCAAGCTTCTTTCTCAAACTTCTAACGATGCTTCTTTGTTAACAGTATCTGTTCCGGTAACGGAAGAAGCAGTAAAGAAAGGAAAAGGGGCAAAAGAAACATCTCAAAAAGCGGCGCTGGAAAAGGATGTAAAGGTGGCGGCCGCAGTGGAAGAAAGCTCAGGAGAAATAAAGGAAGATGTTTCGTTATCGCAGCAAAGTGAAGTGAAAGTTGAAAACCAAAAATCAACTCTTCCTCCGCCGGTTATAGCAGCTGTTTTAAAAGAAGAAGCAGTAGCATCAGAACAAAAGGCAGAAGAGTTAAAGCCGCTTGTAAAAGAAGAAGAAAAGTTGAAAGAAAAAGTAAATGAGCCTTTTGTTCGGTCGGTAATCAGCCAAAAATCCGAAAGTTCAACCACCGAAGGATTTGGACTGATTTTTTTAGATGAGGAAAATGGAAGAATTGACACCATTCAAATATTGATACCAAATCCCAAAAAATGGATTAAAGAAGACGAGCCCTCTAAAGACATTGCGGTGCAGGAAAAACCTTTAGAAAAGGGCCTATCTCAGCCCGTATTAAAAGATGTAAAAAAGGCATCTTGTACCAATATAGCTACCACCAAAGATTTTCTAAAACTGCGTAAGAATATGGCTGCCGAAACAAATGACGAGGCGATGATAGCAGAAGCGAGGAAGTTTTTTAAAACAAAATGTTTTACTACCGACCAGATTCGTAATTTAAGTGGGTTGTTTTTAACGTCCGCGGCAAAATACCAGTTTTTTGATGCATCCTTTGGACATGTTTCAGATAGCAGCGAATTTTCTTCGTTAGGAGTGCTTATTAAAGATGAATATTACGCGAAGCGTTTTAAGGCCTTAATTGGAGAGTAATGGCGCGTTACTTTATAGAAGTGTCGTACCAAGGCACTCGCTACAGCGGTTTTCAGGTGCAGCAAAATGCCAATACCATTCAGGCAGAAGTGGAAAAGGCGCTTTATACCATTCTTCGGGTTACTGTGCGGTTAACAGGCTCTTCGCGTACAGATGCCGGCGTTCATGCCCAGCAAAACTTTTTTCATTTCAATTTTGAAGGCGCTCTGACAAATCAGACAGTATATAAACTTAATGCTCTTCTTCCGCCCGATATTGCTGCAAAGAATATTTTTTTAATGCCGAATGATGCTCATTCGAGGTTTGCAGCCACCAGCCGCGAGTACCTTTATTATATATACCGAAAGAAAAATCCGTTTTTTCGCGAAACGGCTTTTTATTATCCTTACCAGCTTAATATAGAAGTACTGCATAAATCCGCATCTGTTATAAAAGAACAAACCAATTTTTTTGCATTTGCCAAAACAAATACGCAGGTCTCCAATTTTAATTGTGTTATTTCGGTAAGTGAGTGGACCGAGGAAGGGGATTTATTGATTTACAAGGTTGCGGCAAACCGGTTTTTGCGAGGAATGGTTCGGCTATTAACGGCAACGCAGTTAAAGCTTGCACGAGGCGGCATAACAGAGGTAAAATTCCTAAAGTTGTTTCATGAAGAGAATAAATGTAGCTTTTCAGTACCTCCCACTGGTCTTTTCCTTAAAGCTGTACAATATCCCGAAGCCTACTTTCCATAACAGACACGAGTTTTCGCTTTTTACCTTTTTATTTTCGTTAAACGCTTTGGTTAATATGTGCAATAATGGTACATTTGCATCCGCTTTTTGAAACAGATGTAAACGGTATTTCATTCTTTCGCTTTTCACATATTTTTTACGATGCGGGTAAAAAAACATTTGGATTGAGAGGGTTAAGGTTTGTATCTTTGCCGTCGGTTTTTAGCGAAAGGGGAGTTCATTAAAGGGTTGAAGGTCAGTGATATTAGGGTTTATTTTTGGAAAAAGAAAAAGTGGGTTAGAGAAAAATAAATTTGGTGAGGAATAAAAAGAGTGTACATTTGCACTCCCAATCAAAAAAGTGGTTAGGCAGAAAGGGTTAAAGCGAGGGGTATAAAAAGGTGCCGAGAGGATATAAAGGGGGGTTAAGGAAAGAGTTCTTTAGAGGTATAAAAAAGGTAAAGGTGAGTGGCAATCTGCTAATAGGTTTTAAGAAGCAGTGAGGTCAGCAAGAGGGGTTCGTTGCCCGGTCATCTACCAAAGTGCGGTTAACCTGGTAATTCTGGGTTAGCAGTAGTTTTTAAGTTCTTTGAAAGTTTGGAAAATAACAGCATAGGTTTAGTTGGAGACAACTGGATCGAAACAAGAAAGT
>JBBSRB010000007.1:0-39844 GCA_038243445.1 Chitinophagales bacterium
GGCTGTGCCGATTCGGTTTCAAAACTTATTGTTATTGGGAAAGTAGTAACCGACATTTTAATACCCGATAAGATTTGCCCCAACAACACTGTATCATTTATTAATAACTCGGCACCGAGGCCTATTTCTGCTATATGGAACTTTTCTAACGGAAAAACTGATACACTTAGAAATACCACTAATTCGTTTGCCAGCGGAGGCACTTATTGGGTAGAAGTAATTAATACTTATTCGGCTTGTGTTGATACATTTAGAAAAGAATTTGTAGTGTTGGATGCGCCAATTGTTGATTTTAGCGCTGCTAACGCAGTAAGCTGCCGGCCACCACATGCGCCGGACTTTGTAAACAATTCAACCGGTGTTTCGTACACCTGGAACTTTGGCGATGGCTCGGGAGCCACGCAGCCACCGCATACCTACTACAGCTATGGCAATTTTGATGTAACGCTGATAGCAAGCAATGCCAGCGGCTGCGCAGATACGCTCCGGAAGCGGAACTTCATTAAAATTCAAAAGCCCGTTGTAAGTTTTATAGATGGTCTCAAAGGTGGTTGTGCACCATTTTCCACTCTTTTTAAAGCCGCTATTGAAACGCCCGATGAAGTAACTTCTTATTTGTGGAACTTTGGAGACGGCTCTACTTCAACTTTACCCGAACCGGCACACACATTTTCCAGCACGGGAACTTATACAACAACACTCACCATTACCACCAGCACTGGCTGTACCGAAACCATTACTTTGGCCGATGCAGTTAAAGTTGGCACCAAGTCCAACGCCAGCTTTACTGCTAACCCAACCGATGTTTGTGCCAATGTTCCAATCAAGTTTACCAATACCTCCTCTGAACCGATGGATGGTCAGAAGTGGTTCTTTGGCGATGGCGGAACTTCTGGAGAAAAAAATCCTCTTTATGTTTTTTCAGACACTGGCTTTTTGGATGTAGGTTTAGTTGTTTTTAACAACGGCTGCTCCAGCGATACCGTAACCATAAGAAATTTTGTACATATAAAACCTCCAATACCGTCGTTTTCCTTTCAGCCAGGCTGCGATAATAAACTGCAATACACATTTCCCAATACTTCGCTGGTTGATAAAGCACTTTTACCCACTACGTGGTTGTGGAATTTTGGTGATGGCGCTACCTCTACTTCTCAAAATCCTATGCCCCATACTTATAGCGGTTTGGGTACCTATATTGTTTCGCTTTCCATTACCAACGGCGATTGCAGCAATTCAACCTCCCAAACAATAGTTATCAGCGATCTTTCTCCGGACTTTACCACAGATGTAGCGGCAGGCTGCAAATCGTTTACTGCATCAATATCGGCACAAGCACCCAACCCAGCACTGATTGCTTCTTACTCGTGGGATTTTGGCGATGGTGTGCTGCGCGATTTTGGTGCAAACCCGGTTGGCGTATTTACCTATGGCAAATCAGGAGTTTACGATGTAACACTAATAGCAAAAGATGTTTATGGATGTAGTTACACCATTAAAAAAGAGGCGTTTATTACCGTAAATGGACCAGTGGCCAATTTCAGTTCAAACAACAATTCGGGCTGTAAAGGACTTATTACCAATTTTATTGATGAAACCCAAACAGACGGCAGGAATAAAATAGTTCAGTGGAAATGGAATTTTGGAGATGGAAGTTCGGAAACTTACTTTCAGCCCCCGTTTACACACCAGTACGATAGCTTGGCAGATTACGATGTATCATTGCTGGTTACCGATGAAAAAGGATGCACCGATAATGTAAAATATTTGGCTTTTATTAAGTTATCCCGAATTAAGGCGAATTTTTCCACCCCAGGCCTCTCCTGTCCGCAGGCGCCAACGCCATTCACCAATACATCAAAGGGCGATTTTTCTTATACATCGGTTTGGACGTATGGCGATGGCCAAACACAGGTAATTGCCAACCCCGCAATACCGCAAAACGGCGTACATAAATATGCTGATACCGGCCTTTATACTGTACAATTAAAAGTACGCGACTTGTTTGGCTGCGAAGATTCGATAACTAAAATAAATGCGGTACATGTAAGTGTTCCGAAAGCTTCGTTTAACGCAAATACACTGGTTACCTATTGTACTCCGTTCGAAGCCAAGTTCACCAATACCTCTAGCTTTTACGCTTCTTCAAACTGGAGCCTTGGCCAAGGCTTTTCAACCATGCAACACCCAAGTACCTTTTATACCACAAAGGGTGTGTATGAAGTTAAGTTAACGGTTACAAGCCCCGGCGGCTGTACCGATGACACTACACAGATTATTACCGTAAAAAACCCGTCCGATGCATCTATCAGATACGGTCCGCTGGAAGGTTGCATACCAATAACGGTAAGCTTTGAGGCGTTTACAAAAATGAATGCCCGTTTTATTTGGGATTTTGGCGATGGAAATGTGGTGGACACATCCTTAAATGAAATAGAACACGTTTATAGAGATTTTGGCGAAAAAACGCCCAAAATCATTTTAAAAGAACTGGAAACACCGTGTATAGTTTCGGTAACCGGCGCCAAACCAATTAACCTTGTAGGCGTAAAAACAAATTTTACCGTTGACAAATTTCTTTTTTGTGATAATGGTTTAATTAAAATTGAAGATTCTACCTCGTTTAACGACGATATAAAAGATTACAAATGGAACTTTGGCGATGGAAAAACTTTTGATGGACCCCGCCCTGGCGGACATAACTATACCAGCGCGGGGCTGTACACGATCTCGCTTATTGTAAATACGGTGGCCGGCTGTACCGATACTTTGTTTAAAGGGCCCATAAAAATTGTGGAAAGTCCTGTGATTGACGTACTAACGAAAAACGAGATCTGCGTCAACGACACGCTTACCCATTTTGGACTGTTGCTGAACCCCGACAGCTCGACGGTGCGCTGGTCGTGGGCACTTCCGAATGGCAATAACCCGGCTCTTCAAATTACACCCGTTCAAAAATATACTACGGCAGGTACCTTTCCTATAACCACCGTTGCCACCAATGGCGATGGCTGCGCCGACACTGTAGTTAAAAGTTTGCTGGTAAACCCGCTGCCTGTAATTACAGTGCCTTCAATTCTTACAAAAGTAGCTGGTGCTCCGCTAACTATTCCGGCTACCTACACCAACAGTATTGTATCGTATCTATGGACGCCCGACAGCACCCTTAATTGTGCTACTTGTCCGCAACCAATAACCACTTCTAAGTTCGACACTAAATATAAAATTTCAGTTGTAGACACGAACGGTTGTATAAATACGGCAGATGTTCAGTTAATTGTAACCTGCAAGGGAAGTAAAATATTTTTGCCCAATACTTTTTCGCCCAATGGCGATGGTGCAAACGATATGTTTTACCCACGTGGTACCGGGTTAGACCGGGTAAAATTGCTGCGGGTTTTTAACCGCTGGGGCGAAGTGGTTTTTGAAGCTAAAGATTTTCCGGTAAACAGTGTTTCATTTGGATGGAACGGAATGTACAAGGGGAAAAAAGCGCTGCCAGATGTGTATGTTTACCAGATAGAAATTTTTTGTGAAAACAGCGATGTTCTTAAGTTTGAAGGAAATATTGCTCTAATACAATAAACAAATGACAACCCGTACAATAAGAAAATGCGTTGGTGTTGTTTGCACCCTTTTTTCAATGTATTTTGCTTCAGCTCAAGACATTCATTTTTCACAATTTTTTGAAGCTCCACTTTTAAGAAATCCATCGCTTGCGGGCATTTACACCGGCGATATACGTGTGCAGGCCGTTTACCGCGACCAGTGGAACAGCGTAACCACAGCTTATAAAACCACATCGCTAAACGCCGAATATAAAATGCACCTTGGCAAAGGCGATGACTTTATTACTGCCGGCATTCAACTGATGCACGACCGTGCCGGAACTGTTTCCTGGGTATCTACACACGTTCTACCGGCGCTCAATTATCATAAATCGTTAAGCAAATCTACCAATCGCTATTTGTCCCTTGGGTTTATGGGCGGCGTAGTGCAACGCAGCATCGACCGTTCGAAAATAACCACAAACAGCACTTATGACGGACTTGGAGATGGCGAAACTTTTCCTTCTAACACGCTGGTGAATTTTGATGGTGCGGTAGGCCTGAGCTTTAATACTCAGATAGACGAAAATCCCGAGAACAACATGTTTATTGGTGCAGCGTATCATCATTTCAACCGGCCAAAAAACTCGTTTTATAAAGACAACACCATCGAACTGGAGCCAAAAATGGTGGGCTCAGTTGGTGTGCGTTTTTCAGTTACTCCGCAAAGTTATCTAACCCTTCAAAGCGATTATTCGCAACAGGGAACTTATAAAGAAATGATACTTGGTGCTTTATACGGGATGAAACTCGGCGACGATTGGGACAACCCTTTATACACCATTCATGGCGGTGCTTTTTTGCGGTTGAATGATGCGTTTATACCCGTGGTGAAATTAGATTATCACCCTTTCTCAGTATCGCTTAGTTACGATGTAAACATGTCAAAACTAAAAACGTCATCCTATGGCAGAGGCGGCTTTGAGTTAGGTATTTCGTTTGTAGGTTTTACCAACAGAAATAATTCGGTGATTGATGCTACCCTTTGTCCTCGTTTTTAAATTATAAACAATCAAAAAAGCCACCCTTTTGGATGGCTTTTAGTTTGCTTGAAACGATCAGTTTCTGTCAGCAGTCAACTATTAACAAACATCCTTAATACGACTTTGCTTCTGTAGATTCGTTTTCTGCCTGATCAACTGCTTCGCCCGATTTGGTAGAACCAATAGGCCCTTTTTCAATGTTTTGCGAAGAATTTTTTAGACCATCAGCTACGCGGCGGCCATAATCGGTATCGCATTGCGTAAACAAGTCAACCATTTTATCCTGAATGATTTTGTTTGCCGAAGCAAGCGTATTTACCAAATTGGTAATCAGGTCTTCGCGTTCCCACTCTTCAAAAGCGCGGTAGCGCTCGCCGGCTTGCTTAAAGTTATTCTCCCGGTCTATTTTTTGGCGCACCATTTTTCCAGTATATTCCGGCTCGTGATCTTTCGCTGTTTTTGGAGCTTCTACTAAACCATTTAGTGAAGACGGCTCGTAGTTTACGTGAAGGTTTTGCCCTTTTGGAGTATCTACTTTATATGCCATTTGCCCATCGCGCTGATTAGTGGCCACTTTGTTTTTTGGCGCATTAATAGGCAGTTGTAAATAATTAGTGCCTACCCGGTAACGTTGCGTATCGGAATACGAAAACGTACGCCCCTGTAACATCTTGTCGTCCGAAAAGTCAAGCCCATCCACTAAAACGCCGGTACCAAAAGCAGCTTGTTCTACTTCAGCAAAATAATTTTCTGGATTTTTATTTAGCACCATCCGCCCTACAGGCAAAAACGGAAATTGATCTTCCGGCCAAATCTTCGTATCGTCCAGCGGGTCAAAATCCAGTTCCGGGTGGTATTCATCGCTCATTATTTGCACACACAATTCCCATTCCGGAAAGTTGCCTTCTTCAATTGCTTCATAAAGGTCTTGTGTAGCATGATTAAAGTTTTTGCCTTGAATTTCTTCGGCTTTTGCCTGCGTTAAATTTCTAATTCCCTGCTTTGGTTCCCAATGGTATTTTACCAATACGCCAACGCCTTCTTCATTTACCCATTTGTACGTGTTTACTCCAGAGCCCTGCATTTGGCGGTAGTTTGCCGGTATGCCCCAGGGCGAAAATAAAAACGTTACCATGTGAAGCGATTCCGGTGTATTGCAGATAAAATCAAAAATGCGTTCGCCCGATTGCCTGTTGGTTACCGGATCGGGTTTTTGCGAATGGATGAGGTCTGGAAACTTAATGGCGTCGCGAATAAAAAAAATCTTTAAATTATTTCCTACTAAATCCCAGTTGCCGTCCTCGGTGTAAAATTTTACGGCAAACCCACGCGGGTCGCGCAGGGTTTCGGGCGAATGACTACCATGACCGACGGTAGAAAACCGCACAAACACCGGTGTTTGCTTTCCTTTTTCCTGAAACAATTTTGCTCGTGTGTATTTAGAAACGGGCTCATCGCCAACGGTACCATAAGTTTCAAAATAGCCATGGGCGCCGGCACCGCGGGCATGTACCACTCTTTCGGGTACCCTTTCGCGGTCAAAATGCGAAATCTTTTCCAGGAATTGGTAGTTTTCCAAAGTGGCTGGTCCGCGGTTACCAACGGTACGCAGGTTCTGATTATCGCTAACGGGATGTCCTTGCCGGGTGGTTAAAAACGGCAGTTGCGCGTTATCGTCTGTTTGTCCGGAGCCATTTTTTTGCTCCTGATTTTGTTCGTTCATCATAAAAAAATCTTTATAAAATTGAAAAGAATGAGACTGCATAATACATACCATCCTTTTTTGCCCAAATAGATGGTTTTTATACGTTGCTCGAAGTTCGTTTAAATAGGGCATCAATAAAAACAATATTTTCTATACTTTTATCAACTTTATCTATATCATGACGTTACAACAATTAGAATACATAGTGGCGGTAGATACGTTTCGGCATTTTGCAAAAGCCGCTGAAGCTTGTTTTGTTACGCAGGCCACGTTGAGCATGATGATTAAAAAGCTGGAGTTGGAACTGGGCACCGCATTTTTTGACCGAAGCAAACAGCCCGTGCTTCCAACTGAAGCAGGGTTAACTTTAATAGAGCAAGCCCGCACTGTATTAAAAGAAGCATCGGTGCTAAAGCAATTATCCAAAGATTTTAGTAGCAGCATTGAGGGCGAATTACGGATGGGGATTATTCCCACTCTGGCGCCTTACCTGCTACCACTTTTTTTGCCGCAGTTTTTAAAAAACTACCCTTCTGTACGATTAAAAATCGTTGAACAAACCACCGGGCAATTGCTGCAAATGCTGTCTTCCGATAAAATTCACGTAGCAATCATGGCATCGCCCTCAGGTGCTAAAGGTTTTAAGCAAACGCCTCTTTTTTACGAAGAATTTAAAGCGTATGTTTCAACCGCCGAAAAAACCCTGAAAAAAAAATTTATATTAGCCAAAGACATCGATATAAACAAGCTGTGGCTGCTTGAAGAAGGGCATTGTTTACGCTCGCACACTTTAAACTTGTGCGAACTGCAAAAGCAGCAAGCTAAAGCGCATAACCTTGATTATGATACCGGCTCTATTGAAACGCTTTTAAAAATTACCGAAATGAACGATGGCATTACCATTATTCCAGAACTTGCCGCGCTCCATTTTAGTGCTCACGAAGCAAGCAAACTGCGTAACTTTAAACCGCCTGTTCCAGTAAGGGAAATTAGCCTGGTAACCTACCGGCATTTTGTAAAACAAAAATTGTTAGAGTTGGTGGAGGCAGAAATTATAAAAAGTGTAACTCCGCACCTGGCAAAAGGTACGGTTGAAAATAAAGTAATCTCTATTTGAGAATACAAGCACCGCATTTTCGTACTTTTACTAAGTAGTTTTTTGCATTTTCTTCTGTTTTTTCGGCAAAGGCTTTGCTTATTAAAATATTGTGACTACTTTGCACATACTAAATTTAAAAGACATTCGTTGAAGAGACTTTTACTTATACTACTTATTGGTTTTTCAGCTCATTTCACACACGCCCAGTCGCGTGCTGGTTCAGCAGCAGAGGCCATTGTGCGCTTCTATCCTAATCCTGCCGTTAGTGTTGTTACGTTCGATTTCCAAAAAGGTTTCGAAAAGGGGTATTCATTACAAGTTTATAACTTCCCACAGGGCAAAAAGGTGTACGAAGCAAAAAACATGGCGCAGCGAACCACAATTAACTTAGCCGAATTTAACCGCGGAATGTACATTTACCAATTGCGTGACAGAAACGGCCGCATGGTGGAATCAGGCAAGTTCCAGGTTTCGCGATAATGTTGTGTAGCATGCTTTAGAGCAAATATTAGTTCAGCACATACACCCCATTCACGCAAAGGAAAAGCCAAAATCAAATCTTTTTTTACCCCTTTCAGCACACTTTTAAATTGCACCGGCTAAACTTCGCCTCCTATAGAAATAATTCTATATACCCACCCATGCTTATACAAAAAAGCATTGACATAGGAATTATTTTGAACAGCAAAAATACCGAAGCGTTCAGATCACAGGAGTAAATTAAAATACAATCTCACACCTAGTAAACCCAAACCGGGCAGTACTGTCATTGTACAGTTCCTGAACAGTTCTAAAAAAGGACATTTTGTCCCGTTAATTTGGGTTGGCAGCATTCTTGACAATGCTACCTTTGCCACTAATTTTTTGTAAAATGAACACACAGAATATGAATGAAAAGGAACCAACCCATCAAACAGAAGAGGTGACGGACATAGATATAAATACCGATGAAAATATTGCAGGTTCGCAATATTTAAACGAGCCGGTAGCAGAAGAAAGTGAAGTAGAAAAACTAACCGCCCAAATTGCCAGCCTCAACGACAGGCTGTTACGGCAAGCCGCCGAGTTTGATAATTTTAAACGCCGCAATGCTAAAGAACGCATTGAACTAATGCAAACTGCCGGAAAAGATATAATTACCGATTTATTGGAGGTGCTTGACGACAGCGACCGTGCGCAGACGCAAATGGAAAAAACCGACGATGCAGAACAGATAAAGCAAGGCGTTGGGCTTGTATTTGCCAAATTGCGCAATACGTTGGCGGCAAGAGGGTTGAAACCCATGAACGCGATAGGCGCAGAATTTAATCCGGATTTGCACGAAGCAATTGTCGAAATAGAAGCAGGCGAAGAAGCAAAAGGAAAAGTGGTAGATGAACTAACAAAAGGCTATTATCTTAACGATAAAATTATCCGGTTTGCTAAAGTAGTGGTAGGTAAATGAATGCCCCTGAAAGGAGACTTAAGCAAGAAACAGCACCCGTTTGGCAAAATGAAAAGCTTCTTTAAAAAATAGCTAATCTACACTGCAGGCAGCACCAAATAGCAGCAAATAGAATAACATTCCGGCTTGCACTTTATGAAAAGACACAATAATAGTTGATGTAAACCTATGACAACAACAATATGACCTCAGATACAATGGCAAAAAGAGATTATTACGAAATACTTAGTGTAACAAAAACGTCGTCTGTTGAAGAAATAAAGAAATCGTATCGCAAAGTAGCAATGCAGTTTCACCCCGACCGCAACCCAGGCGACAAAATTGCGGAAGAAAAGTTTAAAGAAGCCGCAGAAGCCTACGAGGTACTAAGCGACAACGATAAAAGGGCTCAGTACGACCGTTTTGGACATGCGGGTGTACGAGGTGCGGCCGGCGGTCGTCCGGGCGGACCAAACATGGAAGACATTTTCAGCCAGTTTGGAGATGTTTTTGGTGAAGATGTTTTTGGATCTTTTTTCGGCGGACAACGAGGCGGTGGCGGACAGCGAAGAACACGCGGTAGCCGCGGCAGCAACTTACGCATTAAACTAAAGCTCAGTTTTGAAGAAATAGCAAAAGGCGTAACCAAAAACATTAAGGTTAAAAAGTACGTAGGTTGTACCGTTTGCAGCGGCAGCGGCGCCAAAGATAAAAACAGCGTGCAAAACTGCGGCACCTGCGGCGGAAGCGGACAAGTTCGTAAAGTTACCAGCACTTTTTTGGGTCAAATGCAAACCGTAACCACCTGCCCTACCTGCGGTGGCGAAGGCAGTACTGTAACCAACAAGTGCGGCAACTGTAAAGGTGAAGGACGCGTGTATGGCGAAGAAATGGTGAGTATTGATATACCTGCCGGCGTACAGGAAGGAATGCAGCTAAACATTAGTGGCCGCGGAAACGCCGGTGAAAGAGGCGGGCCAGCCGGCGACCTGGTAATTTTAATTGAAGAAGAACAGCATAAAGAACTGGTGCGCGAAGGCTTAAATGTAGCCTACGAGTTGCACGTATCGTTTACAGAAGCGGCATTTGGCACGTCTGTAGAAGTACCAACAATTGATGGACGCGCAAAAATAAAAATTCCGCCAGGTACGCAAAGTGGAAAGGTGTTCCGGCTAAAAGGTAAAGGTTTCCCGGCTGTAAATAGTTACGAGAAAGGCGATCAGTTAGTGCAGGTAAACATTTGGACCCCGCAGGTATTAAGCTCCGAGGAACGTTCTATTTTAGAACAACTAACCAACTCGCCAAACTTTAAACCGGCGCCTGAAAAAAGTCAAAAAACGTTTTTCGATAAAATGCGCGAAATGTTTAGCTGATGAAAACCTTTTCTGCGCTTGCATAAAACATTAAAAACCTTTAAAAAGGGTAGCTCAGCCTCCTTTTTTTAAGGGTTTTTCTTTATTGTAAAATTGTTCGGATAGCTTTTTAAAAGCTTTATTGTAAGCGGCGGCTAAAATTCTAATTACAACAATTCGGGTTTTACAAACTAAAAGCCGATACTATACGTTTAAAATAAAAAACCAACTTTCCTCTAAAAAACACTTCATGAAAAAACTTTCTCTTTTACTTGTTGTTAGCACACTGATGTTTGCGTGCGCGAAAGAAAAAAGCTTTGAAACCAATAGCTCCACTCCTGTAGATAGTACCGGTGGAGGGGGCGGCACCGGTGGCGGGCTAACAACATACTTTATTCAAGCAAAAATAGACAGCGTTTTAAAAACATTTGATGTTTCGCCAACAGCCAAAATAATAAACAATCCAATGGCGAAGCTGTTGGGTTTGGCAGCACTTTCCAGCACCGGCGAAGCGCTGGGCTTAAGCATTTCGTTTTCATCCGGCGAAGCCGAGGCAGGCAAAACATATACCGAAGGGGCGACATCCGGTAATTACCGTGTTTTGGGCACTTACTCAAAAGCGAACGCCAATACCGGATATGTAGCGGGTGCTTCGACGACTCCATCCGCAGACCTATTATCTATTACAATTGCCACCAAAACAGCTACCGAAATAACAGGCAGTTTTAAGGGAACCTTTTATTTGACCGATGCTCAGGGAGTGCAAACGGCCGAAAACAAGCGCATTACAGAAGGCACTTTCCGGTTACCCATTCAGTAAGGGTTTCGCCATCAATTTAAAAAAGGTGCATAAAAGGGTCTATAGGTGTATTAATCAGGCATTTACTGCCTCCGTACGCGTAAACCATTTTTTAAAGGTTTTTGGGCTACTTCCCAATGCTTCCACTCATCATTTTTTAATTTTGTTTACCTAAAAAGCGTTTATATTTATAAGCCTATCTACTTACACCATTCAAATTATTAAGCATGAAAAAAGTTCTTTTTCTTATCCTTGTTCTCCCCCTTTTTGCGCTTAGCCAACAAGGTATGCAGTTTGAGCACAACACTACCTGGAAAGAAATTCAGGCAAAAGCAAAGGCAGAAAACAAGTATATTTTTGTAGATGCGTTTACTACCTGGTGCGGACCCTGCAAATACATGGCGGCAAATATTTTTCCCTTGCCTGAAGCCGGCGCTTTTTATAACGATAAGTTTATAAACGTAAAAGTTCAATTAGATACAACAGCAAAGGACGATGATGAGGTAAAAAGATGGTATGCAGATGCACATTCTATTATGACCGATTTTAAAGTGAATGTTTTCCCTACTTATCTTTTTATTAGCCCCGAAGGAAAGTTGGTGCATCGGGCCGTTGGCTCGTCTGACGTTAAAACGTTTATTGCTAAAGGCGCAGATGCATTAAATCCGGATAAACAATATTACGTGTTGTTAGACAGATACAAGGCAGGAGAAAGGCGCCCCGAATTTCTGCGTGATTTGGCGAACGCCGCCGGCGAGGTGTACGATGAAGAAATGAGTCAAAAAATTCCACAGGAATACCTGGCTACACAAACCAACCTATTTACAACCGAAAATCTTGATTTTATTTCGAAGTTCACAAAATCTTCAAAAGATCCGGGTTTTGCTATATTAAGCGCTAACGGAGCAAAGTTTGATGCTGTAAAAGGTAAAGGCGCAGCTAACAAGAAATTAGTATCTATTATCATGTCGGAAGAAATTTTTCCAAAGTTGTTTTCAAGAACCGCAACCACACCCGACTGGCAGGAAATTAATACGTCTCTTATTCAAAAATATCCAGCTCAGGCCGATGAAGTGCTGTCCACTTCCAAAGTAATGTACTTTCAAAGAAAAAAAGACTGGAACTCTTTTCAAACTGCAGTAATACCTTACATGAAAAAATATGGCGCCAATCTCGAACCTTCGCAATTAAACTCGTTCGCCTGGACGGTTTTTGAAAATTGTAAAGACATGAACTGCGTTAAAGAAGCCCTTGAGTGGAGCAAGCGTTCGTTTAAAGACAAAGAGAACCCCATGTTTATAGATACCTATGCAAACATTTTATATAAAATGGGCAAAACGGCCGAGGCTATTAAATGGTCGGAAAAAGCTGTTGCACTGGCACCGGTTGGTGAAAAAGCAGATTACCAGCAAACATTAGATAAAATGAAGAAGGGCGAAAAAACCTGGTTAGATTAAAAAAGCTTAAAAGAGCCGGAACAGAATTCCGGCTCTTTTTTTGGCACACATGAATGGGTGGCTTACTCGCCATTTACCGCAAAACCCAATTTCATCTGCACTTATTTCTTTTGAAGAAACCCTTTTACGAGGCTTTTCCATTGCAGTTTAGAAAAAGCGGTCACGGCACCGGTGGCAACCGCCGCATTGCGTGCCTTATCCACAATTTTTTCTGCACTTGTATTGGGGGTTTCGTTACGGCCTAAAACGGCGGCTGTTACTTTGTTTTTTATGCGCTCGATAATAAAATTTGAAGTAGCTTCTCCGCTAAAAAAATGTGCTACATCGGTGTGGTTGTTAGTTGGGTTTGATGCCGGCCGCACCCGAATAACGGCGCGTTCTGCTCCTTTTTCAGCTGTTTCTTCAATTGCTTCTACCTTCACCCAATCAAATCCATCGCCGGTAAGCGAACCCGGACCTGGTATGTCGATTTTTAAATAATCACCGGTTTGTGGGCTGCGGTTTACCTCCTCTCCTTTCTCATTGCACAGAAAAAATTTGGCGGTGGCGGCACCGGCATACTGCTGCCATTGGTTCACGTTAAACAAGCGTTCTTTCACGCTGGTATAAAACGCCGTTGCCTCTTCCACGCTGGTTAATTCTACTTTTTCTTCGGTATTGCTTTCCGAACCTTTTTCCTGCTTTGGCACCTTGTTAATTTCTTCTTCCATAAAGCAATAAATAGTTATAAAGAAATGATGTTAGAAAAGCTGCAGCAACACCCCTTTTTTAAGGGTTCTATAAAGTCAATTTGCCTTCTGCGCCTTCGGCAATTTGTTTTCCCGTAATGGCTGCAACCGCAATTTTTATAAACTGAACCATTTTGCCGCTTTCGCTATCCCAATAATAACTTTCGTTGGGAACTATCTTCAACAAGGCAATATTCGGGTCATCTACACCATTGGGAAACCAGGCTTTTAAAAATGCCGACCATTTATCTTTAATTTGTTTTTTATCGGTCACAATAGTTGCTGTGCCCCACACATCCATATAGCTTTCTTTACCGGGGTGGGCATACGTTAAATGAACCTGGTGCTCTGTAGCCACTTCTTCTACTTTAATTGAACGTATATCGGTATAAAACCAAAGAGTGCCGTTTTCTTCAACTTCAATGGTTGACATAGGGCGCGTATGCTCGTCGTTGCTGTTCGTATTGGTGATGAACATACACACTCTTACGTCTTCTGCAAGCTTTTTAAATTTGGCAAGGGCTTCTTTATCCTGTAAATTCTTTTCCATAATCTGTTATATTTAATAATACCAGCTACATGCTAAAAACCTGTGCCATTGGCCGCAACAACGGGTTCTTCTAAAGATTCAACAAAAGGTTTTGGCTCCTGGGGCAACTGGTGTTGGCCAATAAGGTTAATTTTTTTTGAATGAAGAATGGCATCTGAACTGTTCCGAAAAAAACAACAGGCTACGCCGGCATCTTCTATTTTTTGCAGCACTTCTTTTACTTTATCGTAATTGCGTTTATATACATCGCGTATATACACGGCATGCACCTGCTTTGGAAAGTGCTTTACAATTGATTCGTAAATAAAAGGATCGTGTTGCGAGCTATCGCCCAATAATACAAAGCGCTGGTTTGGGTAGCCTTCCATAATGCGCACAATGCGGGTAAATTTTCCGTTATGGTTGTTTTGACCTGTTTTTAGTAACTGTCCAAATTGCTTTAGTACATTCAATAAAAACACGCCGCGCGGCAAGCCATTTACATTGCTGAATTCTATTAAAAAATCGTACAAATTCCACTCGCTGCTGCTAACATAGAAAAAAGGGTTCGGCGCATCGGGCGTGGTGTTGGCAAGCGCCAAAAGCTGGTAATGTTTTACCACGCCCTCAAACGGTTTTCGGCTGCGGGCATTTCGGGCAAATAGCACGTACAGCCGTTTGCGCAATAAAGCCGAGTGCGAGACCAAAAAGGTGTCATCAACATCAGATATAAAACCGTATTGAGTAGGAAACGGAACGTATAAAGAGCCTTTGCCTTCAATATGTTCTTTTCCATCACCTATCAGGCGCACTGTTAATTCGTGCCAGCCTTGCTCCAGCGGACGCTCGTCTTTCCATTCAAATTTGAAAAAACCATTGGCATCTGCTTCTGTAAAAAGTTGTTGCCCGTTCCACACCGTTTGCAGTTTTGCTTTGGGCCAGGGCTTTACCATAAACAAGCGCAGCAAAGAAGCCATGTTACCCAAAAATGTTTGAGTGTAGCGGCTTCGCGGCAGTGGCGAAAATTTTAAAGCATGTCCGTAAATAACAAGGCTATTGACGTGGCCGTAACCACGATAAACTTTTATCACGGGTTCGTTGGTTAAGCCAACAAGGTTTAGCAAACGGGTAGTCCATTTTCTTTTATTTGTGGTTTGGTCAGTGGTTTGCATACGTTTGGCTAATACAAGAAGCATGCAGAAACAAGAGCCGCTAAAAATATTGTTTGTCATTAACCCGGTTTCGGGCGGTAAAGAAAAAAATAACTGGGAAGCAAACATCCGCGACTATTTTCAAGCTTCGCCGCACAGCATGGATTTCTTTTTACTCACAGGAAAAGGCGATGAAGCATCTGTAGCCCACCATATAAACTCTGTAAAACCCAATCGTGTTGTAGCTGTTGGTGGCGATGGAACCATAAAAATGGTGGCCGAACTACTTTGCAGCAAGGACATCTCGCTTGGTATTTTACCAGCGGGTTCGGCAAATGGAATGGCCCGCGAATTATCAATACCTGCAGATGTAAGCGCCGCCCTTGAGATTGCCGTTAACGGAGTGCCTACGGCTATTGATATGATTAGAATCAACGATAAAGAAAACTGCATTCATTTAAGTGATATTGGACTGAACGCCATGCTTGTTAAATATTTTGAAGGTTCGGAAAAACGAGGAATGTGGGGCTACGGAAAAGCTGTTTTTAGAGTTTTGTATCAAAAACAAAAAATGTATGTAACCCTTAAAACAGATAACGAAACCATTAAACGGAAAGCGTACATGGTGGTACTGGCCAATGCCCGCAAGTACGGCACAGGCGGAAATATTAATCCTGAAGGAGACGTTTCCGATGGCTATTTTGAAGTGGTTATTATGCGAAAGATTAATTTGATTGAAATATTTAAAGGCATTTTTACCGATAAAATGTTTAAACCCGAAAGAATAGAAATTTTAAAAACAAAAACGGTTGAAATAAGCTTGCTTAAGAAAGCATATTTTCAGGTGGATGGCGAATACCGCGGTAAGATAACAACGTTAAAAGCTGCTATTTTACCCGGAATTATTAAAGTGCTTTTGCCTAAAGAAGCGGACAGAACATGATGGCACAGTATTTTAGTAAATGGTTTAAACGTTTATTATGGACAGTTTAAAACTAAAAGGTAATTGGAACGAGCTGAAAGGCAAAGCCAAACAGGCACACGGCGATTTAACTGACGACGATTTAAGATATGAAGAGGGGAAAGATGATGAATTGTTTGGACGCCTGCAAAAAAAGTTAGGCAAAACCCGCGAAGACGTGATAGATTGGTTGAAAGGATTGGATAAATAAAGGCAACCCATCAAAATCTTCCTCGGGAATATCTTTACGCCCTGCTCGTTTTATTTTTAAAAGCTCTTACTAATTTTGGTGAGGGCTTTTTTGTATGTTCTGCATAGGAAATTCTTAAAGCCCACTTTTGGGTGTTTTCAAAAACGCTTACATTTAAAATTTTCAAACAAATAAAAAGTTTTCCCGGCCTAAGTTCCCCACCAGCCAACACGGGCTTTGTATCTTTGCCGCTATGCATTATGTGTCGGCAAAAGATTTAGCAAAATCGTACGGAATTAAACCCCTTTTTGATAACTTATCATTTCATATTTCGGAAGGCGATAAAATAGCGCTGGTAGCCCGAAATGGCGCAGGCAAATCAACCCTTTTAAAAATAATTGCCGGTAAAGAAACCGCCGAAGAAGGCAAAGTATGGATTCATAAAGATGTGGAAGTAGCGTTTTTTGAACAGGAACCTACGCTTTTAGAAGGTTCCACAATTTTAGATAATATTTTCCATCACGCCCACCCAATAATTAATGTAATTAAAGAATATGAGCTTGCATTGGAAAGTGGCGACGAAGAAGCAATTACCCGAACCCTGGGGCAAATGGATGACCTCGGCGCCTGGGATTTTGAAAGTAAAGTGCACCAGATTTTGGGCCGCTTAAACATTCATAATTTAAAACAAAATGTGAGTACGTTAAGTGGCGGGCAGCGCAAACGTGTAGCACTTGCCCGCATACTAATCGACATCGGTTTCGAACACCGCCACGTTCTATTAGTAATGGATGAACCTACAAACCATTTAGATGTTGAAATGGTAGAATGGCTGGAGCATTATCTAAACAAAGAAAACAACACTTTGTTGATGGTTACCCACGACCGCTATTTTTTAGATGCGGTTTGCACCGAAGTGTGGGAATTGGAAAACAGCACGCTTTATGTTCACAAAGGAGATTACGCCAACTTTTTAGAAAAGAAAGCAGCCCGCGAAGAAAGCGAAACTGCATCTATAAACAAAGCAAGAAACACCTATAGAAAAGAATTGGAATGGATGCGCAAGCAACCAAAAGCCCGCACCACAAAAAGCAAAAGCAGGCAAGATGCATTTTACGAAGTAGAAGCAAAAGCCAATCAGCAATTGCAAGCGCAGCAACTGGAACTGCAAGCCAAAATGAGCAGGCTAGGAGGAAAAATTGCAGAGTTGAAAAAAGTATATAAAAGCTTTGGCGATCAAAAAATATTATCGGGGTTTGATTATACTTTCAAAAAAGGCGACCGCATTGGTATTGTTGGAAAGAATGGTGCCGGAAAATCGACCTTTGTAAATATTTTACAAGGTTTAGAGCCCGCCGACAGTGGTAAAGTAAATGTGGGCGACACAGTGGTTTTCGGCAATTATTCGCAAACCGGGTTACAGGTAAAAGAAGATCAGCGGGTGATAGAATTTGTAAAAAACATAGCCGAACATTTTCCACTTGCAAATGGCGAAAGCTTAAGCGCTGCGCAGTTTTTAAATCTTTTTCTTTTCCCGCCGGAGCAGCAATACACCTACATCAGTAAATTAAGTGGAGGCGAAAAACGAAGGCTTCATTTGCTTTCTATTCTTTTTAAAAACCCTAATTTTTTGGTGTTGGATGAGCCAACAAACGACTTAGATTTACCTACACTTTCGGTACTTGAAAATTTTTTACTTGATTTTCCAGGTTGTGTACTAATTATTAGTCACGACAGATATTTTATGGACCGCCTGGTAAACCATTTATTTGTATTTGAAGGTGAAGGCCAAATTCGCGACTATCCGGGAAATTTTAGTCAATACCGCGAGTGGCAAAAGGCACAGGAAGCAGAGCCACAACCAGCCGCGAAACCAACGCAAACTTCGGTGCCGGCGCCGGCAGCAAAAGAAACAAAGAAACGGACTTTTAAAGAGCAGCACGAATATGATTTATTGGAAAAAGAACTGGCCAAATTAGACGACGAACGAAAAACACTGACCGGGAAATTAAGTGCTTCAAACCTACCTTACGAAGAACTTCAAAAGGTAACCAAGCGGATTGGCGAAATTGCTGAAACCATTGATATTAAAGAACTGCGTTGGCTGGAATTAAGCGAAAACGAGTGAGATTAAGGATTGCAGATTTTAGATTGGCGATTGCAGATTTAATGAAAAAATCCCTTTTTACAATCATAGTTTTTCTTTTGCTTTTTGTTTCCTTTGTCGTTGTGAGCAAAAGCAAAAGATATCTAACCACAGTGAAATGCTCAACAGGACAAACACATTAGTATGTAATATTGATTATAAATTCTTAATTATTAACTGCTAATTACTAATTATTATAAAAGATGCCCGATACAGAAGAACTCCTTATTCGATTATTGTTGGTAATGCTTGTAGGTGGCGCCATTGGTGCCGAACGCGAGTACCGCAACAAATCGGCCGGCTTTAGAACCATGATTTTAATTTGCCTGGGATCGTTTTTATTTACCACATTTGGAATCGCCATCAGCGGGTCGAGCAACGACAGGATAGCGGCCAACATTGTTACCGGCATTGGCTTTTTAGGAGCCGGCGTTATTTTTAAAAGCGATAATCGCATTAATGGTTTAACCACTGCTGCAGCTATCTGGATTACGGCCGCCCTTGGCATGGGGATAGCCGATGGCTTTTACACTTTGGTACTCATTTCTACCGGCTTAGTATTGTTTTCTCTTTTTATAATGACGAAGCTGGAAGCAGCTATTGACAAAATTAACCAAAGCCGGACTTACCATATTAAAAGCACTTATCGCGAAGAATTAATGGGCATGTATGAAGAAAAAATAAAGGAGCACGGCTTAACTTTTAAGCGCTTGCGGCAATCAAAATCGGGAGAGTTCATTACCGGCTCGTGGCTGGTAAACGGCGCGGAAACAAAACACACGCGTTTTATAAAATCTATTCTGCACGATAAAACCGTAGTGGAGTTTCAGTTTTAATCTTACGTTTAAAGCTTAACGTTTGCAGTTATCATTTCTTTGGTTCAGGAGTTCTGTTTTAAAATGCTACGCTTACAAAATGAAATAATTCTCAATCCTCATTTCTACATTCGCCCCTCTCCATTTCGTTCAATACCCTTTTTACAATGTTTTCCGGAGTAATAGAATGCAGGCAAGCTAAATCGCCACGGAAACACTTTTTATTACCAAACACCGAGCAAGGACGGCAGTACAGCGGCACCTGAACGGCATTTTCCGGCGCTTGCCCCCAGCCATAAAACCCTGCAAAAGGGTGTGTGCTGCCCCAAACCGAAACTACCGGAACGCCGAAAAGCGAAGCCAGGTGCATGTTTGCCGAATCCATGCTGACCATAAGGCTCAATTGGGAAACATAATTTAATTCGGCATCAAACGACATTTTACCGGCAAGCGATGTTACATTTTCCCAATCCTGCGCCCAGCCTTCTAAAAAGAGAGCTTCTTCCCTTCCGCCAAATAAAAAGATTTCAATATTTAATTCTACTGCTAAAAGCGCAATTACTTCCTTCATCTTTTCTAAAGGATACATTTTTTCGGCGTGTTTTGCAAATGGCGCAACGCCAACCAAACGGGTACCCCTTTTTAAGGGTTTGGCCGGCGGCAACGCACCCCTTTTTTGAAGGTTTACCGGGCTGCTTAAATTTACCGGCAAGCCCAAATCGGCAAACACTTGCGCATAGCGTTCAAAGGTTGATTTTAAGGGCCTTAGCTTTTTATTTTTTATTCGTGTTAACTCCCATTTTTCTTTTCGGCCTTTATCAATAGCTGCTATTTTTATGTTAGATAAAGAAAAAAACATGCGCAATACTTTCGTACGCAAAACATTGTGCAGGTCAGCAACAGCATCAAATTGCGCTTGGTTCCGCAGCTCGTTGTATAATCGATACATTCCCTTTACTCCTTTGTGTGCTTCCTTAGGGTCAACTACATAAAAATTCAATCGTTCAAAACCCTTAAAAAAGGGTTGTACAAAAGCGTTTGATACGTATGTAATTTGAAGATGCGGATGTTGTTCTAACAATAATTTTATCACGGGCACCGTCATCGCCACATCGCCCAAAGCAGAAAAACGCAGCACTAAAAGATGACGTGGTGGCATTACAATGAACCTTTTTTTTGCCCGTATAAAATAGGGTTCAGGCTTTCATCGTTATACATTTTCATTTGCTTGTACACGCGCATATATTTACGGCCGGCAGCAATGTCCTGCAGCAATTGATCTATGGCTAAAGAAAGGTCTTTTTTCTGCGTAAGCAGCGTTTCCCATTTCTGGCCGCAGGCTACACGGTGGCTTTCTGAAGCATCCTTTCTGGTTGCCTCCAATTGCATGTGAAAAATCTTTAGCTCTAAAATCGAAAGTCGGTCTATTGCCCATGCAGGGCTTTCGGTGTTAATGGTTGCGTTAGACTCAATCTCCGCTTCTTTAAACTGCTCTAAAAACCAGCTGTCAATAAACTCTACAACATTGGTGCGGTGCTGGTTTGAATCATCAATTCGGCGCTTGATTTTTAAAGCTTCATCAGCGTTAATAGTTGGATTTCTGATAATATCTTCCAAATGCCATTGAACGGTATCAATCCAGTTTTTTAAATAAAGCAGATGTTCTAAACTATCGCTTTTGTATGGGTTATAAATGGGCGTGTTCACACCATCCTGCAAGTGATAATCTACAATACTTTGCTGAAAAATGGCGCTGAATTGTTCGCTCGTCATAGTGCAACAAAAATAAACCAATTGCGGGAACATACGTTCGTGGGAACCCGTTTAAGAAAGCGCCTTGTAGGAACACGCCTCAAGGCTTGCTTTTTCCTTGACGCATCCGGGCGTGTTTTCTCAACTACGTTAATGGGAACACGCCTTGAGGCGTGTTCCTACAGGGGTTTGTTCGTGTCGTTATCAGACAAAACCTCGTCAGGAATATCTTTTGCAATTTCCAGTGTGGCCGATTTGTTTTTACTAAAAAACATTTTGTAAGCAACAGGTGCGGTGGTAATTAAAACAATTACAATTACAATCACTTCGAGGTGCGATTTCAAATCGAATCCGAATTGTGTCAGTATCCATTTTTGAAGAAAGTGCCCTCCTAAAACCATGCTGGAAACCCATAAAAAAGAGCCCACGATATTATAAAAAGCAAACTTCTTTTTATCCATGGATACAATACCAGCAATGATGGGTGCAAACGTGCGTACTAGAGGTAGAAAACGAGCGCCCATAACTGCTACGCCACCATGCTTTTCGTAAAAGTCTTTTGCCTGGTGCAGGTATTTTTGTTTAAATAAAAGCCGGTCTTTCCAATTATACATTGCCGGTCCTATTTTGTTTCCAAACCAATATCCAACAGTATTACCTATAATGCCTGCAAATGAAACAAGCCCAATCAATACAAGAAGATCCAACCATTCGTTACGTACAGATCCTAATCCAATTAAACTCAAAAATTCGTAACTAAGTCCCGGCGTGTTAGCGTCTATTTGGTGGGCGTAAATGCCGGCCACAAAAAGCAGCGAATCGCCAGGTAAAAAGAACCCTGCAAAAAGGCCTGTTTCGGCAAATACAACAAGCAACAAAATATACAGTCCGCCGTTTTCAATGATCCATGTAACTAAATTATCTAACATCAGGTTTTGCTTTATTCCTTCTAATAATTGCACAAATTAAAACCAATAATTTCAAATGGCACTTACCCGTTATCCAACTCGCCTTCCCACTTACTCACCACACTTGTAGCCAATCCATTACCTACTACGTTGGTAGCGGTTCTAAACATATCGCAAAAGTGGTCAATAGGTAAAATAAGCGCTACGCCTTCGGGTGGAATATCGAACATTGCACAGGTTGCTAACACGACCACTAACGATGCCCGTGGCACGCCTGCAATACCTTTACTGGTAAGCATTAACACCAAAAGCATGGTTAATTGTGTGCCAAGCGGCAGGTGAATACCATAAGCCTGCGCAATGGCAAGCGCCGCAAAAGTCATATACATCATACTACCATCAAGGTTAAACGAGTAGCCAAGTGGCAGCACAAAAGCAACAATCCTGTCTTTACATCCAAAGCGTTCCAATTCTTCGGTAAGCTTTGGAAAAACGGCTTCGCTGCTGGTGGTACTAAAGGCTATCAAAAGGGGCCCGCTAATACGACGCAACAGCTCTTTCATTCGGCCTTTTAAAATAATAAAACCAACAGATATTAAAATAACCCAGAGTATGGCAATACCAAGAAGAAAATAGCCGAAATAAATTAAATAAAACTGAAAGATGCCCAACCCTTTTGCGGCTACCACCGCGGCAATGGCGCCAAATACACCAAGAGGTGCAAAATTCATTACGTAGTTCACCATTTTCAATATCACGTGAGATACCACTTCCAGAGCACGAACGACCGGCTTTGTATAATCGCCAATTGCAGAAGCAGCTACACCAAAGAAAATAGAAAAAACAACGATCTGTAAGATTTCGTTTGTGGCCATTGCCTCAATAAAACTCCGGGGAATAATATGAATAACAAAGTTTTCAATAGAAAAACTTTGTGTTTTTCCCATAATGTCTTTCAAACCCGATGTATCTCCTTGCGACAGATCGATGTACTTGCCGGGTTCAAAAACATTTACAAGAAACATTCCCAACAAAAGCGAAATGAGCGAAGCGGTAATAAACCACAAGAGCGCTTTACCACCTACCCTTCCAACAGCGCTGAGGTTTCCCAGTTTAGCTATACCCACTACAAGAGTGGTAAACACCAGCGGCGCAATAATCATTTGCACCAGCCTGATGAAAATTGAACTTAAGAGCTTTACGTTTGTGGCAAAACCTGCAATGGTTTCCGGCGATGCCATTTTATTTACAACGTATCCAATAGCCACGCCGAGGATCATTGATACAATAATCCAAAATGTAAGACGATTTCCTTTTCCCATACTGCAGGTTTAAATTTTGCGTGCCGAAAATCGGAAAAAAAAAGCATCTCTGAAAGTTTAATTAGCAAGCCTTTAAAAAAAGGGATAAAACAAAAGCGTTGTTTAGCAAATTATTATTTATTTTGAACCTTTCTCTGGCTCTTTTATTACACCATATTTTAAACTAAATGCCTCACGCCATTTAGCAACCATTACTGCATTATGACGGATCAACAACCTTCTTTTAAACAATCGCTTGGGCTTTTAGATGCTACCATGATTGTTGCCGGCTCTATGATTGGCTCGGGAATATTTATTGTAAGTGCCGATATAACCCGCAACGTGGGCAGTGCCGGCTGGCTGATTTTTGTTTGGGTAATTACCGGCTTTATGACCATTACTGCAGCACTCAGCTACGGCGAATTAAGTGGGATGTTTCCAAAAGCAGGCGGGCAATACGTTTACTTAAAAGAAGCCTACAACCCGCTGGTAGGTTTTTTGTATGGCTGGAGTTTTTTCTCGGTTATTCAAACCGGAACCATTGCCGCCGTTGCAGTGGCGTTTTCAAAATTTGCCGGGCACTTTTTTCCAGCGCTGGAGCTTATTGATCTTCAAAAAAACCCTGGGCACAACAACCTCTTTTTAGATCTTGGATTTGTGCAAATTCAATATGCGCACCTGCTATCGGTTGCTTTAATATTATTGCTCACTTATATTAATACACGCGGAGTTAAAGAAGGAAAAATTATTCAAACTACGTTTACCATTGCCAAACTGGCCGCACTTTTTGGTCTCATTATTTTTGGCTTTATGCTTTCTTCGGGCGAAGGATGGGCCCAAAATTGGGACAATGCCTGGAGCATGAAGAGTCTTACGTCGGGCGATGGAGGCATTAGCGCCACTTCGGTAATAGGCATGGCTGCATTAGGCGCCATTGCGGCTTCAATGGTGGGCTCTGTATTTAGTTCCGACGCGTGGAATAACGTTACTTTTATTGCAGGCGAAATAAAGAATCCAAAACGAAACATTGGCTTAAGCCTGTTTTTAGGAACACTGATTGTAACCATCATTTACGTTACTGCTAACCTAATGTACACGTATGTGCTGCCGCTAAACGAAATTGCCACGGCACCCCAGGACCGCGTTGCAACGGCGGCATCTCAAAAAATATTCGGCGCTGCAGGCGCAGGCATTATAGCTGCGCTGATTATGGTTTCAACTTTCGGGTGCAATAATGGATTAATCATGTCGGGCGCACGAGTGTATTACACCATGGCAAAGGATGGATTATTTTTTAAACAAACTGCAAGGCTTAATAAAAATTCTGTTCCCGAATTCGCATTATGGATACAAGGAATTCTTTGCTGCATTTGGGCGCTCAGCGGCCGCTATGGCGATTTGCTTGATATGATCTCTTTTGTGGTGGTAATGTTTTACATGCTTACCATTGTGGGCATCTTTATCTTAAGAAAAAAACGACCGGAGGCTGAACGGCCATACAGAGCGTTTGGTTACCCCGTGTTGCCAATTATTTATATTTTGATGGGGTTAACCTTTTGCATTTTGCTAATTATTTACAAACCAAAGTTTACCTGGCCTGGATTGCTGATTACGCTTGCCGGAATACCAATTTATTATTTAGCTGTAGCAACGCAGAAAAATAAAAAGGTTTTGGAATAAACTTTTTTACAAAGAAAATTAATAGCTAAGAAAAGTTGTGCAGATAGTTAATGTCTATAAGTTGAAAACCCTATTTTTACTACTCTAATTCTAAATCAAATTTATGAGTGTATTTGTCAGGAAGCCAATGGCAACTTTAATGAACGAGGCGCAGGAAACCGGCACCCACACATTAAAAAGAACTTTAGGCGCAGGTGGTTTAATTGCATTAGGCATTGGAGCCATTATTGGTGCAGGTTTATTTTCTATTACCGGCATGGCTGCCGCCAACCACGCTGGTCCGGCCATTACCATTTCGTTTATTGTAGCTGCTATGGGCTGCCTTTTTGCAGGGTTATGTTATGCCGAGTTTGCCTCTATGATTCCGGTGGCGGGTAGTGCCTACACTTATTCGTACGCCACCATGGGCGAGTTTATAGCCTGGATCATTGGGTGGGACCTCGTATTAGAGTATGCTGTTGGTGCCGCTACCGTTGGCATAAGCTGGAGCCGCTACCTGGTTAAATTTTTAGAAGGGTTTGATGTTCACCTTCCTACTGTGTTAACAGTAGGTCCATGGGATGGTGGCATTATTAATTTGCCAGCCGTATTCATTATTGTATTAATGAGCTTGTTGCTAATGAAGGGAACACGCGAAAGCGCCATTGTAAACGGAGTCATTGTTGCCCTGAAAATTGCAGTAGTCCTGGTCTTTATTATTCTTGGCTGGCAGTATATTAACAACAGTAATTACAATCCTTACATTCCTGATAACACCGGAACATTTGGCGAATTTGGTTTTAGCGGAATTATTCGGTCAGCAGCTATTGTATTCTTTGCCTATATTGGGTTTGATGCCGTAAGTACCGCTGCGCAGGAAGCTAAAAACCCCAAACGCGACATGCCCTGGGGTATTTTAGGCTCGCTGGCTATTTGTACTGTTTTATATATATTGTTTGCCCACGTAATGACGGGTGTTACAAACTACTCCTCGTTTGCAGGTAAAGATGGTATTGCTCCTGTTGCTATTGCTATTGACCAGATGGGAACAGCCAATGCAGCCGGCGTAGTTACACCCGATTATCCGTGGTTAAACAGAGCCATCGTTTTGGCTATTCTTGCCGGTTATGCATCGGTAATTTTAGTAATGCTAATGGGACAAAGCCGGGTATTTTTTAGCATGAGTAAAGACGGATTGATTCCAAGAGTATTTTCCAGCGTAAACCCCAAAACTCAAACACCTGCAAAAAACAACTTGTTGTTTATGGCATTTGTGAGCCTTTTTGCAGCCTTTGTACCGGCTCGTGTAGTAGGCGAAATGACCTCGATAGGTACCCTGTTTGCCTTTATATTGGTATGTGTTGGAATTTGGGTAATGCGCCGTAAAATGCCCGAACTTCCCCGGTCATTCAAAACACCTTTCGTACCACTTGTACCCATTTTAGGAATTTTAACCTGCTTGTTCATGATGGTTTTCCTTCCAATGGATACGTGGATACGCCTGCTGGTATGGATGCTTATTGGGCTTGATATTTACCTTGTTTACGGTGCAAAAAACAGTCATTTGGGAAATGGAACCGTTGCCCGCCAGGGAATGCGGGTAGCCCGCTACACAGGTATAGCACTTGCTCTGCTGCTGGTTGTTGCCGGCGTGCTTCACCAGTACACTGTTGGTTTTGACGAAGACAGAACGTTGTTTTATATTTCGATTGTTTTTGCCGTTATTCACCTTGTCGTTTATGCAACCAAGTTGGGTCGGGTAGAACCTTTGGAAGATGATAAGCTACCGTCGGACCGAATAGACACTAAATAACTTTAAAAAAAAGAGGCCGCTTTCCAAAGCGGCTTTTTTTATTTGCGTGTTTGTACATTTGCGGCGCTGTAAAGCCTGCTGCCGGTTGCTCAATAGTATTACCTGTTGTACAAGCGAGCGTGGCAACAGACGATAATAGTAGAAATGCAGCTAAGTAAATATTTAACAAGGAACATAAAATTTGGAAAATGGAATTGTGTTTGATGACTTGTGAACTGTTAACTTATTAACTGCAACGGAGACCATTTTACTTAACCAAAAACGACAAACGTATATATGGGTCGCATATTTGAAGTTAGAAAAAGCACCATGTTTGCCAGGTGGGATAAAATGGCGAAGAACTTTACCCGCATTGGTAAAGAAATTATTATTGCGGTAAAAGCCGGTGGGCCCGACCCAAAGGATAATGCGGCACTTCGCCGTTGCTTTCAAAATGCGCGCAGCGTAGGCATGCCCAAAGACCGCGTGGAAGCTGCCATTAAACGGGCACAAGGAAAAGAATTAGTAAACTACGATGAAATTTTATACGAAGGATATGCTCCTCATGGTGTGGCTGTGTTGGTAGAAACCGCAACGGATAATCATGTAAGAACAGTGGCTAACGTAAAATCTATTTTTAATAAAGGCGATGGCGCATTGGGAAATAGTGGAAGCGTAAGTTTCCAGTTTAAAAAAATGGGAACGTTTAAGCTAAACCCCGAAGGCGTAAATATAGAAGAACTGGAGTTTGAATTGATTGATGCCGGATTGGAAGAAATGGGTGAAAGCACCGGTGAAAACGGCGAAGAAGTTATTGTGTTACGTTGTGCCTTTACGGACTTTGGAAATTTTCAAAATGCGCTGGAAGATAAAGGCATTTCGCCCCTTAGCGCCGAGTTGGAATGGATACCAACAACCACCGTGGAACTTTCTGAAGAGCAGGCTCAAGACGTGTTGAAGCTGGTTGATAAGTTAGAGCAGGACGAAGACGTGCAAAAAGTATTTTACAATTTACAATAACAGAGAGTTTTGCAGTAGCAGCGCTTTTTTTATAAAAATATTTTTTGCAGGTCCAACTCTATCGTGCAGGCCAAAGTTAATTGGAACGACTTGGAAACAACTTCCTGATACAGATTATTTACTAACTGATAGATTTCGATACTTTTAGTTTCAGGTTGAACCATAATGTAATACCGTACGCCTTGAGACTCGTAAAGTTTGAATTTTATATTCCGGTCTTTCAAAATAGTAGCCTTCGATGCGATTTCTAAAATCATCGCAGGAGGAAAGTGTAAGAAATCATCTTCAAACTTTCCGCAAACAATCATAACATCGGGGCGCACAACGGTACTTTCATCAATAATCCAATCCAACCCATGATAAACTTCACAGTCACATTCGCTTTGAGCTTGCAGTAGAGCATCCTCTGCCAAACGCATAAATTTACGCTCTGTTTTCTGGTGTTTTCGTTTAGGGGACGGGCTCATAGCATAAGGAAATCCAAAGATCAATTCCCAATCACCCTCCCATTGTTGGTAATCGGCGTAGGTATATTGTGGTAACCAGTCTGCAGGTATGGAGCGGCTGTTCATCATTTAAAATTACTAAAGTTCTGCTTATCCTGCAGGTAACTTTACCTGTCATGAAACATCACCCCATTATACTTTTTGACGGAGTTTGCAATTACTGCAACAGCATGGTGAATTTTATCATCCGACAGGACACAAAAAAAGTGTTCCGGTTTACGCCCCTACAATCCCCTGCAGCGCAAGGTCTATTAGAACAACATAATCTACCCAAATCAGATTTTGATTCGTTTGTTTTTATAGAGGAAGGAAGGGTTTTTTTATGTTCTACCGCTGCTTTAAAGGTGCTGAAAAGGCTTCCGTGGTATTGGCAGTGGACGCAGGCTTTTTGGATTGTTCCGGAAGATTTTAGAAATAGAGTTTACACTTTTATTGCAAAAAATAGGTACAAGTGGTTTGGAAAAAGGGAGCAATGTATGATGCCGGGTGCTGATGTACGCAGCAGGTTTCTTTAAAAAATAATTATTGTTATTTTGTTTTGAAAACCTTTCATACAGTATTTAAAATAGCCGAAAATCTCATTTTGCGTTTTGGAATTTGCTGCATTTGGCATTGATAATAAATTTATCTTGGAGCAAGAAAGTACGTCAATGCAATTGTTGGCGGGCAATTTCACAAACCTCTTAAATGAAACTAACCATTTTAATATTTACAATTTCTGTTGGACTGTTTGCTTCTTGCAGGGAAACCGCAAAACACGAAAAAAATTCTTTAAATTTTAACAGCACCAAACGTCAAATTCAAAGTCTCAAATCTGCAGTTGATACAGGCAATGCATTTACAACCCTTGGCTTTATAAAGTCAGAAAAGATCCAAGTTTCTGATAAACTTAAAAGCTTATAAAAGGCACAATTGAAAGTGTGCTATTCATTGATTTCACAGGCGATAAAATCTCAAATTATAGAATACTTAAAAAATTAAAATACTCTTCAGATGTTTTTTATTACCGATGGTTTATAAATTTAGATTAGGATCCTGAACCTGAAATCTTACAAGCAATCGGAGCTGAGGACGGAGCAGATTATGTTATTACCGACCAAAATTTTTTAAAGGGTAGTGACACAACGTTACTCTATGTCAATCCCATCATTATTGAAAACAATAAGAGATTTTGGGGGTATCCATGGGACATTGCGCATATTAAAGCGAGATCAAACGGCAAGATTGTTGAATTATTTTGTTCTCTAAATCATAAGGTAATAAGAGACGGAAATGAAGAAACTAACCCTAATAATCAAATGCAAATGCCTGTAATATTTTTCACAGGACATCATACACAAGAGAGTAGAAAGGATATTATAAAAAATGAGCAGTGGTTAACTTTGCACGAAATAATTAAACAAACAAAAAAATAGACTGCAGCTTACATAACTATTTGCAAAAGCAAGGCTAGACATTGTAACATCGGCTATATGCAAGGATAGGCAGCGGTTTGGACACGACGTTAATTATTCAGGTTTTGTTTTAACTTCAACAATTTATTTTCTATTAAGCATTTGTACCAGGCTGGAAACGAAATGAATTCCCTGCCTTCGCAAATACTCAACCGTTAGTAGCGACTTTCTCCAAAGCATCCAAACAACAACCGACTCACACATAAATCTTCCCCTCCAAAAACAACACACAAGTTCCACTCATCAACACCCGATTTTCTTTCAGTTCGCAATGTAAAACACCGCCGCGGGCAGATGCCTGCTTGCAAACCAACTTCAACTTGCCTAATTTTTCGCTCCAGTACGGAACAATATTGCAATGCGCCGAACCGGTAACCGGATCTTCGGGAATGCCGGCGCCGGGATAAAAACACCGCGAAACCACATCGGCAGATTGTCCTTTTGCAGTAACAATAACACCAATAGTATCCAACTCTTTCATTACTGTATAGTCCGGTTCACAGGCAAGCACCGCTTCTTCGTTTGGCAGCACCACAAAATAATCTCTCGATCTTAGGACTTCTATGGCGTTCGTTACACCGAGGCTTTTTAACAGGTTTTGAGGCTCACTGCACTGCTCTGGCAAGCGGCTCGGGAAATCAAGCGTATAAATGCCGTCCTTAGCATATACTTTCAGGTTTCCTGCTTTTTGAGTGGTTAAGTTTATTTGGTGAAGATGCGGTTCCACAAAATTTTTAATAACGTAAGCCGAAGCTAAAGTAGCATGTCCGCACAAATCAATTTCATATTCCGGTGTAAACCAGCGAATGGCAAAAGAATCTTCTTCTTTTACAAAAAAAGCTGTTTCGCTCAGGTTGTTTTCCATCGCAATCTTTAGCATCAGATCTTCTTCTAGCCAATGCTCCAACGGAATTACGGCTGCAGGGTTTCCGCCAAAAAGAGCGTCAGCAAAGGCATCTACCTGGTAAATAGATAAAGTCATAAAAATCTAATTTAAATAAAATTTAGGCAGGCGTAACTTAAACCGCACGGCAATAATCCGAATGGAAAAAATAAGCAAAATAGATACAATCTTGGATACATCGTTATTCAAATCGGTATAATATAAAAAGTAGTAAAAAAGGCCTCCGGCAATACAAGCCAGCGCATAAATTTCTTTTTGAAAAATAAGCGGCACTTTGTTTAATAATACATCGCGTATAACGCCGCCAAAGCAAGCTGTTATCGTTCCTAAAGCAATGCAAATGCTGGCCTGAAAACCGTACTTTAAACCAATTTCCAAACCAATAATGGTAAACAAACCAAGCCCTAAAGCATCAAACATAAACAAGGCCTTGCCCCATTGTTTTAAGTGCGACCCAAACATCATGGTAGCAAGAGCCGAAAAGAAAATAACAAGAATTGAAGTGTTATTGCTTAACCAGTTTACCGGCGTATTGCCCACCAATACATCGCGGAGCGTACCGCCGCCAATGGCAGTAACAAACGAGATTATTAAAATACCAAATGGATCAAGCTTCTTTTCCATAGCTGCAAATGCCCCTGAAACCGCAAACGCAAAAGTGCCCGCAACATCAATAGTATTCAAAAAGCTTGAGTACTCCATTTTACTCCTGCATCATTTGCGTAATTACCTCTTTAATTTCTTCGGCGTTTGGCTTGCTAAAATAATCGCCATCGCTGCCATACGGCGGACGGTGGGCTTTTGCAGTAATGGTACGCGGCGCCACATCTAACCAACGATAACCGCCCTGTTCTTCCATTACTTTGGTAAACATAAAAGAAGCTGCGCCACCGGGCACATCTTCATCTACAAATACAATGCGGTTGGTGTTTTTTAAACTTTTTAAAATGTTGTGATGTATATCAAAAGGCAACAAAGTTTGCACATCAATTACTTCGCAACTGATATCCATAGCTTCTAATAATTGCGCCGCATCTAAAACAATCCGTAAGGTAGATCCGTACGTTACAACCGTTACATCGCTACCGTTTTTAACTACTTCCGGAACGCCCAGCGGCACGGTATATTCTAATAAGTTAACGGGAAGTTTTTCTTTTAAGCGATAGCCGTTTAAGCACTCTATTACAAGCCCGGGATCGTTACTGCGCAACAATGTATTGTACATGCCAACGGCCTGCACCATGTTTCGGGGCACACAAACATACATACCGCGAAGCGCATTAATTACAACACCCATTGGCGAGCCGCTGTGCCAGATGCCTTCTAAACGATGTCCTCTTGTTCGCACAATCAGCGGACAACTTTGCTGGCCTTTTGTACGGTAATGCAACGTAGCCACATCGTCGCTTAAAGGTTGCAATCCATATAACAAGTAATCAAGGTATTGAATTTCGGCAATAGGTCGCAAGCCGCGCATGGCAAGCCCTAGGCCTTGCCCCATAATGGTTAACTCGCGAATGCCGGTATCAAAAATCCGATTGGCGCCGTACTTTTCCTGCAGCCCCGAAAAGCCCTGGTTAACATCGCCAATTTGGCCCAGGTCTTCGCCAAAAGCAACCACTTTTTGGTTTGTGGCAAACAAGTTATCAAAGTATTGGTTCAGCACTTCAAAGCCATTTACAAGTGGCGCGTCATCCGCATATTCGGCCTTTGTTTGAGCCACTTTCAGCGCACTTTTTTCGCCTTCGTTGTACAAACAGGTGTTGTATATTTCTTTATTTTGATGTAGAAGATCGTTGTAATAATTCCTGAGTTCGTTGCCTGCGTTTTGATTACCCAAAGTGGTGATGGCGGCAGCCAAAATACGCATTACATCGCGGCGAAGCGGTTCGCGGATAGACGATAGTTCAGCTGCCCCTTTTTGAAGGCTTTCAGAGCCGGTTTCTGCGCCCTGTGCCGCATTGTTTATCAAATCAACCGCTTTTTCTACCTGGGCTTTTATTGGCGATAAGTAAGCTTCCCAGGCGGCGGCTTTACTGTTGCGTACACTTTCTTTTGTTTCCTGCTCAATAAGCACCAAATCTTCGTGGGAAGCCAATGCATTTGCAATAATCCATTCGCGCATTTTTACCATCCCGTCCCATTCTTTTTCCCATTGCAATCGGTCAGGTCCTTTATACCGTTCGTGACTGCCCGATGTAGAATGACCTTGCGGCTGCGTTATTTCTTCTACATGAAAAAGTGTAGGCGTATGCGTTTCTCGTGCCAGACGAATGCCTTCTTCAAAGGTTTCGCAAAGACTTGCATAATCCCAGCCTTTTACTTTAAATATATTGATGCCGTTGGTGCCATCTTCTTTTTGAAAACCTTTGAGCGCTTCGGAAATGGACGCTTTTGTAGTTTGAAATTTTTTAGGAACGGAAATGCCGTATCCATCATCCCAAACAAAAACGGCAAGCGGCACCTGCAACACCCCGGCGGCATTAATGGTTTCCCAAAAATGACCTTCCGAAGTGGACGCATCACCAATAGTGCAAAAACATACTTCGTTACCGTTGTTGGAAAGGTTTGAAAAAGGGTGCAATTCGTCAATGTTTCTAAAGCATTTAGATGCAAACGCCAGCCCTAAACCACGGGTCATTTGTCCGGCAGTGGGCGCTATATCTGACGAGATGTTTTTAAGATGAACCAAATCTCTCCACTCGCCATTTTCATCTACCCATTTGGTGGCAAAGTGCGCATTCATTTGGCGCCCGGCGCTAAAGGGTTCGTTTTCTATATTTGGATCGGCATAAAGCTGGGCAAAAAACTGGTCCACGGTTGCCAGTTCGCTGGCAAACATAAACGTCTGATCTCGATAATAACCCGAACGAAAATCGCCTTTTTGAAAAAACTTGGCCATAGCCACTTGAGCCACTTCTTTTCCATCCCCAAAAATGCCAAATTTAGCTTTGCCGGTGAGCACTTCTTTCCGGCCAAGCAAACTCGTTTCACGACTCAGGCATACCCAGCGATAGTCCTGCAGCACTTCGTCCCGAAATTTTTCAAACGACAATCCTTCTGCCGAAGGCAAAGCCGGCTCAAATGAATTTTCCATGTGGCAAAAATAAGTGGAAAGGCGTCACCGTTAAAAAAAGCCAAATTATACGCTACTCTTTTGTTTGCAACCGAATTGACTTACTTTTGAACACCTTTATTTCTTTTTATGATAAATGCCTTTTTCACCGCTGTTTTGCTTATGGGCTTTATGCTGGCTGGCGCTCAAACACCAGAAGTGAAGGGCAGCCATGCAACCACAGGCGCCCCTTTAGCGACAGTAGAAGGAGTAATAGGCATGAAAGAAACAACATTCGATTTTGGAAACATTCCTCAGGGCAAACCGGCCTACCATTCGTTTGAAGTTCAAAATAAAGGCACTACACCATTGAAGATTGATACTGTACATACTTCCTGCGGTTGCACCACGCCCGAATGGAGCAAAGAACCCATTGCGCCCGGCGCCCTTACGGTGGTTAATGTAGGTTTTAATGCCGAAACTGCCGGTGCTTTTGAAAAAATTATTACACTGCAGTACAACGGAACAAGCACAAAACAGATTACCATAAAGGGAAACGTGTGGAGCGCGCCGGACGGTGCTGCGCCGCCAAACTCCACTATACAATTTTTAAAACAACAAATACAATAAACAATGAAAAAACTGTTTTTAATGGCCGCGCTGTTTGGCGCTTTTGCTGGTCACGCGCAAGATAAAAAGGTCGAAGACGTAATGAAAATAAATGCCGAAAAGCACGAGTTTGGCAAGATTAAACAAGGCGTTCCGGTAACTACCGAGTTTATCATTACAAATGTTTCTAACCAGCCGATGATTATAGAAAACGTTACTGCAGGTTGCGGCTGCACTACGCCCGAATGGAGCAAAGAGCCCGTAATGGCTAACGGAACTACTAAGATTAAAGTAGGTTTTAATGCAGCAGCTATGAACCATTTTGAAAAAGATATTTTCGTAAAAATTGCCGGGGTATCGGAACCAAAAGTGATAAAAATTACCGGCGAAGTATTAGATTCTGCCGCTTACGATGCCTATACGAAAGAAGGCAATAAAACTATCGAAAAAGGGTCTGACGTTCAGAAAGTAAAAGTGAAAACCACTTCTACAAAAACAAAAGTAAAAACAGCAAAGGCCAATTAACATTTTTTAAGCTCTAAAGAGCAAATCCCCTGCAAGCCGCAGGGGATTTTTTTATTCCATTTTAAACTATTAACCAAAGCCGCAGCTTTCAAAACCTTTGAAAAAGGGGTCTAATACGCCTGCTGGTGCACTGTTTTCACCGACCGCCCCGAAGGATCCTGGGCTGTTTTAAAAGCGGCATCCCATTCCAACGCAATGGCGGTACTGCACGCAACCGAGGGCTCGGAAGGCACACATTTAGCTGCCTCATCGCCCGGAAATAACTCACTGAAAAGGGTGCGGTAGTAATATTCTTCTTTGGACCGCGGCGTATTTATTGGAAACCGGAAAAAGGCTGTTTTCAACTGTTCGTCGGTAACCTTTTCTGCAGTTACTTTTTTCAATGTATCTATCCAGTTATAACCAACGCCATCGGAAAACTGCTCTTTTTGGCGCCAGGCTATTTCGTGCGGCAACATATCTTCAAACGCTTTTCTCAAAATGTATTTTTCAATTTTGCCTTCACCACTCATTTTATCCTTGGGGTTCAGGCGCATGGCAACATCTAAAAACTCCTTATCTAAAAAAGGCACTCGTCCTTCTACGCCCCAGGCCGCAAGCGACTTGTTTGCACGCAGGCAATCGTACAGGTGCAGTTTGCCTAATTTACGTACGGTTTCGTTATGAAATTCTTCGGCGTTGGGCGCTTTATGAAAGTATAAATAACCACCAAAAATTTCGTCGGCTCCTTCGCCGCTTAATACCATTTTTACACCCATCGATTTTATTACGCGGGCCAATAAATACATGGGTGTAGAAGCTCTGATGGTGGTTACATCGTACGTTTCAACGTGGTAAATTACATCGCGCAGCGCATCTAACCCTTCTTCAATGGTAAAGTTTACTTCGTGGTGAACGGTTCCAATATGATCGGCTACTTTGCGGGCTGCAGCCAGGTCGGGCGATTCTTTTAAACCAACGGCAAACGAATGTAATTGAGGCCACCAGGCTTCTTTTTTATCTTCAGTTTCTATCCGGCGGGCAGCGTATTTTTTTGCAATGGCCGATACTATGGAAGAATCTAATCCGCCCGATAACAACACGCCATACGGCACATCGGACATTAGCTGCCGGTGCACGGCATCTTCCAACGCTTTTCTTAATTCGGCAACGTCCGAGTGGGCTTCTTTTACCGCTTCGTACGAGGTCCATTCGCGCTGGTACCAACGCTTTAACTTTCCGTCTTTACTCCATAAATAATGGCCGGGTAAAAATTCTTCTATCTTTTTGCACACACCAACCAAACATTTAAGTTCTGATGCTATATAAAAATTGCCCCATTCATCCCAACCCATATAAAGCGGAATAATTCCCATGTGATCGCGTGCAATTAAATACGAGTCGTTTTCAATATCGTATAAAGCAAAAGCAAAAATGCCATTCAAATCCTCCAGGAAATTGACGCCTTTTTCGCGGTACAGCGCCAATATTACTTCGCAGTCGGACTGCGTTTGAAACTCATAATCGGTTTTCAAACCCTTTCTAAGTTCCTGGTGATTGTAAATTTCGCCATTTACCGTTAGGGCCAATTTTCTATCGGCACTGAACAGCGGTTGTTTGCCCGATGTTGGATCCACAATTGACAGACGTTCGTGAACTAAAATAGCATTTTCATTCATTGTAATTCCCGACCAGTCTGGACCGCGGTGCCGTTGCTTTCGCGACATATCAAGCGCCTGGGCTCTTAAGTCTTCGGCGCTTCTTTTAAGATCAAAAATTCCTACAATACCACACATAAAATTTACATTTATAAGTACAAAAAAAGCCCCGCAAAAAGCGGGGCCTGTATTAATTAGATAACATCCTCGCTACTGCAGGTGATTGTTATTATTATTATTATTTAAACCAAATTTCATTGCGGCAAATATAGGGTGTTTAAATAAAAGAAGAAAAATCTTTTTGACTTGTACTCTCTTTTGCATTACATAGTTAAAAAACCTTTTAAAAAGTGTATCTTATATGTTGCTGATCAAAACAAACAAGCCACCTTATGCATAGGCCACCTGCTGTTGCACTTTGGTAACAAGTTCATTAAAATCAAAAGGCTTCACTAAAAAATCATCGCCCATACAATCGCTGTCTTTATAGCATTCGTCGCCGGACATTAAAATAACATGAAGGTCATTGGTACTGCTGCTTGTTTTTAATTGTCTGCAAAACTCCCGTCCATCGCCATCGCCAATACACACATCGAGCAGAAGTAGCGAAGGTTGATGAATTTGTATTTTGCGTTCGGCTTCTTCAATAGAGCCGGCTAAAAACGTTTCGTAACCTTGTCCTTTTAAAATAATCTGAGTTATTAATAAAAGGTCTTTGTTGTCGTCTATCAGCAGGATCTTTGGATTCATATTGCTGGTTTTTAAGGTGGTTTGCCCTGCCAGTGCAAATATCTTTCCAAAAAAATGGCGCTGATTTACCGGGCAGATGAGCGCGGCACGATACCCCTTTTTGAAGCCTTTTTTCAGGTTGTAAATACATCGTACATAAACCGAAGAAGCGTGCCCACAACAATAAGCAAAAAAAAGGTGCGGATAAACCGGTTGCCTTTTGCAATAGCCACCCGTGCGCCTGCAATAGCGCCCAACGCGTTAAAAACAGCCATGGGCAAAGCCACCAGCCAAATTATTTTTCCGTGCATGATGAACAATGTAATAGAACCCAGGTTAGTAGCCAGGTTTACCATTTTGGCGTGCGCCGATGCCTGCAAAAAATCGAACCCCAAAAAAGCGATGAACAAAAGTATCAAAAAGCTGCCTGTTCCGGGTCCAATAAAACCATCGTAAAACCCTACCACAACGCTTATTAATATTGAGTAAACAACTTCGAATTTTGGATTGGGCTCTCGCAATCGTTTCTGACCAAAATCTTTTTTTGTGTATGTATAAACAGCTACTGCGGCAAGCACTATCAGCAGCACTGGTTTCATAAAAGCGTTGCTTACATAAAGCAGCAATTGCGAGCCGGCATAAGCCGAAAAGAAAGCGGTAGTGCAAAGTAGTGCTAACAACTTCCAACGAACAGGAACCCTTTTTGCATACTGCGCCGCGGCAAAAGCGGTTCCGCTAAACGACGGAATTTTTACAGTTGCCAACACAGCCGAAACAGGATGCGTTCCTAAAATAATAAGCGATGCCGGTGTTTGAATTAACCCGCCGCCGCCAACAATAGCATCTACAAAGCCGGCTGTAAAAGCAGCAAGGCAAAGCAATAAAATCAGGTGAAGTTCTACGGGCATTTATACCGAAATAAAGAAATGAAAAACCTTTAAAAAAGGGTATGATACAAATGGTTTTAATTGCTTTTTGTTACCAACCGTCGCCATCTATAGCATTACCTATCCCACCTAATATACTGCCTTCGCCTTTACGGTTAACGGTTGCATATTGTAGTATTCGGCTGGCCAGCCGGCTAATAGGTAACGATTGTATCCATACTTTTCCTGGGCCACGAAGCAGAGCAAAAAACAACCCTTCTCCACCAAAAATGGAATTTTTTATTCCGCCAACAAATTGAATATCGTATTGGCAACTTGGTGTAAACGCTACAATGCAGCCAGTATCTATTTTCAGTACATCGCCAGGGCGCAAGTCTTTTTCTACAATATGTCCGCCTGCGTGCACAAAAGCCAAACCGTTGCCTTCGAGCTTTTGCATAATAAACCCTTCGCCACCAAATAAACCTGTGCCTAATTTTCGCTGAAACTCTATACCAACAGCAACGCCCTTTGCTGCACATAAAAAAGAATCTTTCTGGCAAATCATTTTTCCACCCAACTGCGCCAAATTCAGGGCTATAATTTTTCCGGGATAAGGCGATGCAAAAGAAACCTTTTTCTTGCCGGAACCAACGTTTGTATAAGCCGTCATAAACAAACTTTCGCCAGTAAGCACACGCTTGCCTGCCGACATTAATTTTCCTAAAAAGCCACGCTCCTGCCCTGTTCCATCCCCAAAAATGGTTTGCATTTGTATGCCGTCTTCCATCATCATAAAAGATCCGCTTTCGGCAACAGCCGTTTCCGACGGGTCCAATTCTATTTCCACACACTGCATTTCTTCGCCGTGAATGTGGTAGTCTATTTCGTGGGTTTGTTGCATTGTTTTAAAGTTTTTTCAGTTCACAAGTTCGCAAGTTCACCTGTTACATTGGTTATTATTCACCAAATTTTGCTGGTGCGCCTCCTAAACAGGCGATTTGGTGAACTCGTGAACCTTTATAAAACAACGCTTAAAAGGTGTTATATATGGATAGATGGCAATGATTGGTTCAGCTTAAATGGTTACTTTGCCTTTTAATAATTACAAAAAATATATTTTAGTTATGAAAAGAAAAATACTGCTTTTGAGCGGCGGCCTTTTGCTGCT
This sequence comes from Chitinophagales bacterium, assembly GCA_038243445.1. Classification (GTDB taxonomy): domain Bacteria; phylum Bacteroidota; class Bacteroidia; order Chitinophagales; family Chitinophagaceae; genus Flavisolibacter. The sequence continues at coordinate 38,835 of JBBSRB010000007.1, forward strand.
GACAAACGTGTTGCTGGCGCAGGCAAAGCTGGTAGAAAAAGTTACCAAAAAGGGGTCGGAGTTGGTAATAGCTTACGAAAAGTACAAATTACCTAACGGACTAACCCTCATTGTTCACGAAGACCACAGCGACCCGGTAGTGCATGTAGATGTTACTTATCACGTAGGCTCGGCACGCGAAGAAATTGGAAAATCGGGGTTTGCACACTTTTTCGAACACATGCTTTTTCAGGGAAGCGATAACGTGGCAGATGAGCAGCATTTTAAAATAGTATCGGAAGCCGGCGGCACTTTAAACGGCAGCACCAGCCGCGATCGTACGAACTATTACGAAACCGTACCCAGCAATCAACTGGAAAAAATGTTGTGGCTGGAAAGCGACCGCATGGGCTTTTTTTTAGATGCGGTAACGCAAAAGAAATTTGAAGTGCAGCGTTCAACTGTAAAAAACGAACGTGGACAGCGTTTAGATAACGTGCCTTACGGATTGGTTTCAGAAACGTACAGCAAAAATTTATACCCATACGGCCACCCTTATTCGTGGGAAGTAATTGGCTACGTTGAAGATTTGAACCGTGTAGATGTAAACGATTTAAAGAACTTTTTTAAGCGCTGGTACGGCCCAAACAATGCCGTATTAACCATTGGTGGTGATGTAAAACCTGCCGAAGTAGTAAAGCTGGTTGAAAAATACTTTGGTTCAATACCTAGCGGACCCGAAGTAAAACCTGCAAATTATCCGCCGTTTCAATTAGATCAAAATCGTTACGTTTCTTTTACCGATAATTATGCACGCCTTCCACTGCTTGCGGTGGTTTACCCAACAGTGCCTAACTACCACCCCGATATGGCTGCTTTGCAATGCCTGGCGCAGGTAATTGGCCAGGGAAGAAACTCTGTATTATACCAACAATTAGTAAAAAAGCAACAAGCATTACAAGCAGCATCTTTCAGCCGAATGGATGAACTGGCAGGCGAATTTATTTTTCAGATTGTTCCTATGCAGGGCA
>JBBSRB010000008.1:0-39513 GCA_038243445.1 Chitinophagales bacterium
AGCGTAGTACCGCTTTTATTTATTTGTTCTTCTACATCGTTGCTATCTAACAATTCTGTAAAACCATTTTCGGTCAACTCTTCCTTCATAGGAATCACTATTTCTGATGGATACATGGCAAAAAATTTTTTGCAAAGGTAATCAACTGCTGCTATTTCCGTAAACAATTCAGTTACAGGACATCATGTCATGATTTTCATTTAAATACCGCCATTATGTCTGAAGATATTCATTGGAAGATTTTTTGTTCATAGGGGATTTCTATATCACCAATTATAAAAACATACACCATGACTTATTTAAAACTGAACACAAAACCGGTTAAAGAAAACTTTAACAACATGATGGAAAATTTTTTCACTCCATTTCCGTCTATAGCAGGTAAAGAGTTTAGTGCGCTTCATCCAGGCTCGCAGGTGCCGGTAAACATCAGCAAAACTACCGATGGTTACATAATAGAAATTGTAGCTGCCGGGTTTGCAAAAGAGGACTTTGCTGTTAGTTTGGAAAAAGATCTTTTAACCGTTTTTGCCGAAACAAAAAAGAAGGAAGAAGCAGAAGAGGTAACAAGGGTTCGCAGAGAATATGAAGCGCAAACTTTTAAACGCTCTTTTACACTTGACCAGAAGGTTGATAAAGAAAGTATTTCTGCGCAATACAAATCAGGAATTTTGACCTTAAAGCTTTCTTTAAAACCCGAGGAAAAGCCCCTGGTAAAACAAATTAATATCGCCTAAGTTTTTTAAGTTTCAAACGCTTCTCATAAGCAGTTGGTTTTGGTTTACAACCCTTCGTTTCTACGGAGGGTTTCTTTTTTTAACTATTATTGCATCACTAACTTTTTCACGCATGAGGTATTTTAAAAATTGGTTTGCAGCAGTGGCGTTGCTTTTTTTTGCACGCACCAGTTTGGCGCAGGAGATAGACACTACGCAAACAATTGCCATCGATTCATCGCTGCGCATTATAAACCTGAGCCCTTTTTTTACCCTACACGTTGATTCTACCTTAACCTATCAGCTACAAATAAATAAAATTCCAACAGAATATTTTTGGTATTTGAAAAATTCGCCGGTTGGCTTGCGCATTAATAAAGACAATGGCCTGCTTAATTTCAAAGCCGAAAAATCGTACTTTCTATCTGGTAAATTAAAATACGATGTTCCCTACAAAGTAAATATTGGTGTTCAAAATTTGTCATTGCCTTCTGAAAGAGTTGATACCAGTTTTAGCATTATTTTTTATAATACCGAAATTGTTCCCTCAACAGTTAAACCCACTATTAGTAATATCGTTCGCGTACAGGAAGGAGATAGCCTGAATTTTAAAGTGCTTTGCGAAACTGGCAGCTTTCCGGTAGAAGATATTTTAACCATTGTTAGTGTACCCATTGGCTATTATGCAGATGTAAAGCAATGCGGGGAAACCTTTGGATGGAAAGCGCCCTATGAATTTGTAGATGAAAGAGATTCCACTCAAAAAACCTTTTTCATTTCTTTTGTAGGTATTACAAAATTTAAAAACCGCGACACGGCCACCGTAAAGGTGATTGTAAAAGATGCGCTAAACTACCCTCTTGCCGTGCTGGAATATAATCAAATGGTAAAAAACGTAGAGCGGTATATCCTTCAAATGAAATTTACTTTTTTGCAGTTAGACAGGCGCCTGCGAAAAACAAAAAATGTACGTACCACGTTCGATCTTACATCGGCAACAACATCCCTAACAGGAACTGTACTTTCCACTGCAAGCAGCGAAGAAGCCCGGCGAGGTGGAAAAATTTTGCCAAGCGTTGGTCTTGCCCTTGTACCCATAAAAGAAGCCGCGGTGCCCAACCGGAATGTAGATCAGAACCAGGCCGCATTAATACGCACCTCAATTAAACGGCTGGAGTATTTAATACGGGACAACACACTGACGGGCGCACGCGATGCAGATATTACTAAAAAGACACAAAAGCTTAGAGAAGAATTAAAGCAGGTGCAAATACAATTAATTGATGTGCCTATGGAGCTGACGAACGACTTTACCGAGCAGGAGTTGGACAAATATTTCAATTCGCCTAAAGTAAATAAAAAGTATCGCTTAAAGGGCCGGTAATTCTTGCAACTTTCTATTTGCCTGGTGTCTACAATGTATTGAATCTTCCATTCTCCATCTAACAGTTCGAGCTGAAAAGAGTTAACGCGCCGGGGCTGAAATTATCGCCAACATAAAATTTGCAGGTCGGCCAAACTGTTAGCCGATGGGCGTTAAAATATATAGCTTCAATTACAATCCTTTCATCGTAAACGGCTGCATTCGGCTTTGCAATAAAGGCGATAAAATCAGAAACGTTATCTGATCTTACATCAACTTTACTTCTTTATTGTTAACAGTGTTTTACATGATTGCCGAAGGCGCAAAGGCGGACTGCATGAGTGCTGTATCCGAGGTGTGCATGGCTTTAAACAGGCTGTTTATGAGCTTTTTATGGCTTCATTGATGCCTTGCGCATAAACGTTTGCAGTACATACTGTTAAAAGGAAGATCAACGATCTTATATACAAAATTTTAAGAAATTCCGGTAGCTAATTTGCTATTAATAGGTAAATAAACAAACTATGAAAAAATTAAAAATAGTGCCTATTGGTGCGATCGCAATATTGGTGGTTTTTCTTAACAGTTGCTCGCCATTCCAGCAATCTTCCCGCAGTTACGATGATGATTACGGCAGCAGAAGATCGGCTTATATTGATGAACCTATATTTTATTCCAATAGCAGCCCTGTATTGGTGAGAGACGCTTTTAGCGGTAAGCTGTTTTATATTTATCCAAACAACGGCTACTCGCCTTATGGTTATGGAAGCAGTTACGACAACGGTTATTACGATCAACGCGTTTATAGAAACCAACGAAGCAACCGCACCTACAAAAAAGATACCCGAAAGCCTCAGGCAACGCCGGAGCAAAAACAAAAGCAAGAGCAATCCCGTAACATTATTCTTGGTAAACAATAACAACAAAAAAACCCGCTGAAAAGGCGGGTTTTTTTTTACTTTATATAACCTAATATTTTTAACATGCTTTGAGCGGATTGCTCTTTAGCATAAAGCCAATCGGTAAGCTTTCCGTTTTTATCGTACTCAATTATAACGTGCTTTGGCGATGGAATTAAACAGTGCTTGATCCCTCCATAGCCGCTGATCTGATCCTGGTAAGCGCCGGTATGAAAAAACCCTACAAAAAGGGGTTCATCACCTAAAGTTTTTGGTAAAAACACTTCTTTTATATGTTCTTCGGAATCATAATAGTCATGACTATCGCAGGTAATGCCGCCAAGCACCACGCGTTGTGCTTCCTGATCCCACTTGTTTATGGGCAACATTAAAAACCGTTCACCAATGCCCCAGGTATCGGGCAGCGTAGTAATAAACGATGAATCAATCATGTACCAGGTTTCGCGATCGTTTTGAACTTTTTCGCCAATAATGCTATAGATATGAGCCATGCTTTCGCCAACGGTGTAGCTGCCAAACTCAGTAAAGATGTTAGGCATGGGCACTTTATTCCGCTTGCACGCTGCTTTTATGTTGCCTACAATTTCGGTAATCATAAACTGGTAATCGTACTCAAAGCCTAGCGAATGTTTTATAGGAAAACCACCACCAATGTTTATTGAATCCAGCTCAGGACAAATCTTTTTTAACTGACAATAAAGGTTGATAACTTTGTTCAGTTCCGACCAGTAATAAATATCATCTTTAATGCCTTTGTTTAAAAAGATGTGTAGCATTTTTAGCTGAAACTTATCTTCGTATCCTTCGATATGATCAACATAAAATTCCAGAATATCTTTTGGGCGAATGCCCAGCCGGGATGTATAAAATGGAAACGAGGGTTCTTCTTCTGCTGCCACCCGAATGCCTAATTTAAACGGACCTTTTGCCGCTTTGTAAGCGTTTAATTCTTCTTTATTATCAAGTACCGGAATAACGTTTTTAAAGCCGGTATTCAGCAGGTTTACAATGCGCCGGGTATAGCCTTTTTGTTTAAAACCGTTGCAAATAATATGAATGTCTTTATTAATTTTTTTCTTTTCAAACAGCTTTTTTATAATCTCTAAATCGTATCCATACGAAGTTTCCAAATGAATACCATGCTGCAATGCTTCTTCTACAACAAAACTAAAGTGCGAGCTTTTTGTGCAATAGCAATAGTAATATTCGCCTTCGTACTTATGCTTTTTTATGGCTTTTGCAAACATGTCTTTAGCCTTGTTTATTTGCATGCCAATTTTTGGTAAATAAGATAGCTTCAGAGGCGTTCCATATTTATCAATCAGCGCTTTAATATCTAAGCCATTAAAGTGCAGGTATCCTTCTTTTAATTCTAAACCTTCCTGCGGAAAATTAAACGTTTGCTCAACGAGGCCAAGGTATGAATTGGTCATTTACAAAAAAAGGGGTTGATCGGTGAAAAGCAATGTAATATACAAATGTATGTATTATGCAAAAACAAAACCGTGCTGTTTTAAACGGCACGGCTTTGTAAAAAAGAATTTAAAAATACTATCCTTTTACCTGGAGAATTAAAGCCTTAAAACTTTCGGGATTGTTCATGGCTAAATCGGCAAGTATCTTACGATCAAGACCAATTTCTTTAGTGTTTGCTAAATGAATGAACTGAGAGTAAGTCAGACCTTCTTCGCGAACGGCTGCATTAATACGGGCTATCCATAAACGGCGGTAATCGCGTTTTTTAAGTTTACGACCAACGTAGGCATAAGTCATACCTTTTTCAACTACGTTTTTGGCAACGGTGTAAACGTTTTTGCGTTTACCATAAAAGCCTTTGGCTTGTTTTAATATTCTTTTGCGGCGTGCTTTAGAAGCAACTGCATTAACGGAACGTGGCATAATAAATTAGTTTGAAGATTAAAGTTTAGAGTTTACATCGGGCTTATTTTAAGCCTAATAAACGTTGAACAAAATGCATGTGCGATTTTGCAACTTCGCCGTCAATACGTAATGCACGTTTGCGTTTTTTTGATTTCTTTGTTAAGATGTGGCGCTTAAAAGAGCGCTGATGCATAATTTTTCCGGTGCCGGTTACCTTAAACCTCTTTTTGGCACTAGAGTTTGTTTTTACCTTAGGCATTCTAACTGCTATTAAAAAATGTAGCCCTTGAGGCGATCTCAACAGTGAGATACTTAGGGAGCCTCTTTAAGCAATATCCGTTTTTTCAAACGGTGTGCAAAAGTAAAGAAAATTTATGGTTTGATAGGTAATGGTTTAATAATTTGCTTCGGAAAGTTATATTTATCGAGTGTTTGCCTTTTTGTGTATAGAACCCCTCACCTTTTCTCAGCCGAGTCTAACGAAGAGGACGAGGCGTTAATACAGGAAACGCCGAGCCCCTAAAAGGAAACCGGCTATAAAAAAAGCAGATAACGATTTTCCGCATAAATGCTGAAAATTTAATATGGTTCGTGAGGACACGAACCAAGGCGATATGAGCTCTAAAAGGAGACTCGGCTTAGAACACGATATACCCTTTTTTAAAGGTTTTAAATCCAGGTTCAACGATTTAAATCAGGGTGGCATGGTACTTTGTACACATCATGACATTCCGGTTTGTGACAACGCGAAACGAAGCAAAAAAAATCCGCAGTTAATAACTACAAATTTTACCAGGTAACAAAAATCTTACGCTCCTTTTGTTTCGCTTTTGGCCTTTTTTGAACCTTTCGGCGTAAAAATAGCCAACATTCTTTTTCCTTCTAATTTCGGCATGCTTTCCAGCGTACCAAATTCTCCAAGCCGTTCGGCAAATTTTAAGAGCAGTAATTCGCCTCTATCTTTAAACTGAATAGCCCGGCCTTTAAACTGCACGTATGCTTTTACTTTATTGCCGTCTTTTAAAAAGCCTTCTGCGTGTTTCGATTTAAAATCAAAGTCGTGGTCGTCGGTATTTGGCGTAAAACGGATCTCTTTCATCTCCGTTGTTTTCGCCTTTGCTTTCATTTCCTTTTCTTTCTTCTTTTTATCGTAAAGGAACTTATTGTAATCTATAATTTTACAAACCGGCGGGTCGGCCTGCGGCGAAATCTCAACGAGGTCAAGTTCCTGCGCCTGCGCCATTTTTTGCGCTTCCTGCGTGGGATAAATTCCAACGGTTACATTGTCGCCCACAAGGCGCACCTGCGCCACCCTAATGTGATGATTGATTCGGTGTTCTGCTTCTCTACGTACAGGGAATCTGCCTCTTCCTCCTCCAAATCCCCCGGGTCTGTTAAACCCTCCTTTACTTGGTAATGCCATTTACATTTTTTTGTGACTAATTATGATACAAGCGACGCCTCGCTATTTAACTCTTGTTGCAAATTTATGCCGGACTTGATCCGGTGCACACTTGTACTTTCTGTTCTTTTTTCAGCATAGTTGACAATTTAAAGATGATCGTTGTCAGACTTCCTCCACTAAAATCATACAAAAATCTACGATGCTGTTTGTTAGTGTTTGATGATAAAAGAGTAAACTTCCACTCACTATTCTCATTCTTCTCTAAGCCCTACTCTCCTCTTCTTTCCTTTACTTCGGCAACAACTTCTGCAACAAATTCACCCACCTCTTTTGCACCTAAATCTCCTTTCCCCTGTCGTCTGACAGATACTTTTCCTTCACTCACTTCTTTCTCTCCAATCACCAGCATATACGGTACTTTCATTATTTCCGTGTCGCGGATTTTGCGTCCTATTTTCTCGCTTCTATCATCTATTTCTACACGAATATCTGCTTTTTTTAATTTTTGCAAAACATCTTTTGCATACTCCAAAAACTTGTCGGAAATAGGCAGAATTTTTACCTGCAACGGTGCCAGCCAAACTGGGAACTTTCCGGCGTAATGCTCCAGCAAAAAACCTATAAACCGCTCGTGCGTGCCCAGCGGCGCCCGGTGGATAATTAAGGGTGTTTACGCTTCGTTGTTTTGGTTGGTAAACTGCAATCCAAAGCGTTTGCCTTGTGCAAAATCTACCTGGTTGGTGGCCAACGTAAACTCGCGGCCAATGGTGCTCCAAATCTGCACGTCTATCTTAGGACCGTAAAAGGCGCCTTCGTCGGGCACCTCCACGTATGGCGTTCCGGTGTCTTTTAGTACCTGGCGCACCATTTCTTCTGTTTCCAGCCAAAGTTCCGGTTCATCAATATATTTTTGTCCCAGTTTGGCGGGGTCGTGCAGCGATAGGCGCATAACGTATTTATCTATACCAAATATTTTAAAATACTTTAAATACATTTCGTTTACCGCCTTAAATTCCTGGGCAAACTGTTCTTTTGTACAGTAAATATGCGCATCGTTCATGTGCAGGCAACGCACACGCATCAGCCCAAATAATTCCCCGCTTTGCTCGTATCGGTAACAGGTTCCATATTCTGCAAGCCGAAGCGGCAAATCTTTATAACTGTGTTGCTCCGCAGCAAATATTTTATGGTGGTGCGGGCAGTTCATTGCTTTTAAATAATACTTTACGCCCTCCAGTTCCATGGGCGGGTACATACTATCCTGATAATACGGCAAGTGACCGCTGGTGAGGTAAAGATCCTCTTTTGCAATATGCGGCGTTACCACCCTTTTATAGTTCTGGTCTTTTTCTGTTTCTTTTGCAAGGCTCTCCAGTTCTTCAATTATGATAGTTCCGTTCGGCATCCAAAGCGGCAAGCCAGGGCCCACATCATCATCCATGGTATAAATGCCCAATTCTTTTCCAAGCTTCCGATGATCCCTTTTCTTAGCTTCTTCCAAAAGGGTTAGATAAGCATCCAATTCTTTTTGCGACGGAAAAGTAACACCGTAAATACGGGTTAGTTGTTTGTTTTTTTCATTTCCCTTCCAGTAGGCACCGGCAATATTGGTAAGCTTAATGGCTTTTATAAAACCGGTTGCCGGTATGTGCGGCCCGCGGCACAAATCGGTAAAAGTTCCTTGCGTATAAAAACTAATGGTACCATCTTCTAACCCTTGTAAAAGGTCTAATTTGTACTCATCTTTTTTATCAGTAAAATAGGCGACAGCTTCGGGCTTTGATAGTTCTTTTCTGATGTACGCATTATTCTGCTTTGCCAGCTCGTTCATCTTTTTTTCAAGCGTTCGCAAATCGTCTTCAGTTATTGATTTATCTCCTAAATCCACATCGTAATAAAAACCATTATCCAACGCCGGACCTACCCAAAACTTAGCACCTGGAAAAAGGCTTTCAATCGCTTCGGCCATTAAGTGGGCTGATGAATGCCAAAAAGTTTTCTTTCCCCCGCTGTCATCCCACGTAAGTAGTTTTAATGTAGCATCGGTGGTTAGCGCACGCGTGGCATCCCACACTTCGCCATTAACATCGGCGGCTAAAACTTTGCGTGCCAAACCTTCGGAAATTGATCTTGCTACATCGAGGGCGGACACCCCTTTTTCGTATGTTCGTTGCCCTCCATCGGGCAGTGTAATTGTAATTTGAGCCATATTAGAGCAGCAAAATTAACAAACTCTTTCTACAGTACGTCCGCCACTGCTTATCTTAATAGTTAATTTCACGGCTTGATGAATGGTGCATTGATACAACGAGCCTTTTTAATCTTTATTATTACCTGCGTTTCGTGCCTTGGTCATGCACAAAAACTTACGGGAATCTGGCGCGGCTACTTCATTACCGAGGACGGTGAGCAGTACAAGTTAGAGTTCCAGGTTCAGCAGGCAAAATCGTTAGCCGTTACCGGCGTTTCGTACTCTTATCTTGACAAACGTTTTTACGGCAAAGCCAGCATGACAGGTTTTTTTGCTTTAAAAGACAAAGCTTTTCAAATACAGGAAACGCATACAACAGAAGTGCGCAACATGGGTGGCGGCGGAACCTGCCTGATGAATTATAAATTTAGTTATATAAAATCGGGCAAAGAAGAATTTTTGGAAGGGACGTATATAGGCAAATCTGAGGACCGGGAAGACCCTAAAAATAATGGTGTGTGGGGCGATTGTGGAGGAGGCAAAGTGTATTTGCGGCGGGCGCAAACATCTGATTTTTATGTAGAGCCTTTTTTACGAGAACAACCTGTTGCTAAAAAGGTAACGCCTTCTAAACCAATTGCAAAAAAACCACCAGTAAATACAAAAACGGTTATAAAGCAGGCTCCTGCAAAGCCGCCGGTTGCTAAAGTTCCCGCAAAAAAAGAAACGGCCGTTCCCCAAAAAACAACAACCGTGTCAAAAGAACCTGCTATAGTGCAGGAAGAGCCAAAGAAAGCAATTGTTCCAAAGAAGATAGTACTTCCGGCACAAACCCGGTCGCGTACAAACGAACTGGTGAGAACTTTGGACGTTACCAGCCCAGAGATCACAATTAAAATTTACGACAACGGCGAAATTGACGGCGACACTATTTCTGTTTATCTCGATGACAAAGTTGTATTGTCGCAAAAAAGGTTAACCGCTTCCCCGCTAATTCTGACGATTGGGTTAACCGAAGAAAACCCCGAGCACATATTGGTGATGGTAGCCGAAAACCTTGGAGCTATACCGCCCAATACATCGCTGATGATAGTAACCGACGGCGATAAACGTTACGAAGTGCGCATTACATCTACCGAACAAAAAAATGCAATGATTCGTTTCAGGTTTAAAAAACAGTTACCCTAAAACCGCTCATAAAATTTATTCTGGTGTAGCCAATATTTCAGTTTATTTTACTTTTTTGAAAAAGCTCCTCACCATACTTGTTTTTGCGATTTTGTTTTGTACCGCGCCAGTTGCGCAAGATTTAAATGGTATTTGGAAAGGAACGTTAACGCAACAGGCAGGCGGCTGTTTTCCCGTTTATTATATTGAATTGCAGATTAATATATTTGGCGATAGTGTGCAGGGCGCTTCTTATCATTACTCCGATGTAACCAACTATGTAAAGAAGAAATACAAAGGCAGCTTTGATAAAGTACAAAGAAAATTTTTTTTGAAAGAAGGTCCGGTTCAAACCTTTAAAATACCGCCCGATTGCATTCCATGCATCAAGAATTACGAACTGTGGTACAGCCATACAGGCGATAAAGAAACGCTGAGCGGGCAATGGAATGGCAAGGTTCAAAATACTAATGCAGATTGCCAACCAGGCCAATTGGTGCTTACAAGGGTAAAAGAATCGGCTTTTAAAGAAGTACCCGAAGTGGAAGTGGACACCGGTACTATTCGTTTAGACTTTTACGATAACGGTGAAATTGACGACGATACGATTTCGGTATATGTAAATAAGAAATTGATTTTATCGAACGAACGACTAAGTGCAAAGCCTTCTACCGCGTTTATTAAAATAGACCTGGAACACACCTTTCAAGAAGTGGAGATGGTAGCCCAAAACCTGGGAAGCATTCCGCCAAATACCGCTTTGCTGATTGTTACGGCAGGTACAAAACGCTATCGGCTTTATTTAACGTCCACTGAGAAAAAGAGTGCTATGGTAAGGTTTATTTATGACTCTGAAGTGGGTAAGGCTGTGAAGGGTTTCTAAAGTTTTTTTTGAAATATGTTTTTTGAAAAATAAAGCATCAGTTTTTTATTATGCTGTATTGCTACCTATAAATGGCCATGGTATGTTTTAACAACATGACTTTATTTATAGAAGAAAATTCTTTTCGCATGTTGCTTTCTATCCAATAAACTCAATTGTAAAGACGGTTACCGTATCCTTGTTTTTGAATATCGTATTCTCTATGGTATATTGATGGCACCAAATAGAACGCCAAAACACCTTAAATGAGTAGGAGAAACTTTACTCATTTGCAAAATGGCTTCTTCTCTTTCTTAAAATTTAAAATTCCACGTTACCGAAGGCAGTATCGGAAACAACGAAACTTGTCTGGCTTCTACCGTTAAACTTCCATCTGCCGGGCTGCCCTGCTGATCGAAATAAACGAAATAAGGGTTGAGCCTGCTATACACATTGTACACGCCAAAAACCCACGAGCTCTCCACTTTTCGCTTTTTCTTTGGAATGGGTGTGTACGTTGCAGAAAGATCCATCCGATGATAAGGCGCCAATCGATATTGATTTACTTTACTAAATTCCTGAGTAGGCACGCCTTCTACAAAATAAAAACTTACAGGCAAAGAGGTAGCATTACCCGTGCCATATACAAACAATCCGCCCACCTTCCATTTTCTATTTACTTCGTAGGTTCCAACAAGCGATAAATCGTGCCGGCGGTCGTATTTTGCCGGAAACTTTTCGCCACCATTTAACTCGGGAAATTGCCGCCACGTCCAGCTTAGCGTATAGCCCAACCAACCGGTAAATTCGCCGCGCACTTTATTCAAAAATAATTCGGCTCCATAGCTCCAACCCTTACCAAACGTAAAGCTTGTTTCTACATCGCCGGCGCCAGGTGTATACCCTTCTTCAAATTCAATTTGGTTACGCATGGGTTTGTAATACACTTCTAAAGATGTTTCGTATTGGTTGTTTTTAAAGTTTTTAAATAATCCTGCAGCATATTGCCAGCTTTTTTGCGGCTGCACCCTAAAGGTGCTGGGTACCCATAAATCGGTAGGTAACGTAGTACCTGCATTACTAACCAAATGAATAAATTGCAGGTTGTGCGAAACAGACCCTTTTAATGAGGTTGTGTTGTTGATGGAATACCGAAAAGTAAAGCGGGGCTCCAAACCATTATAATTAGCAATAGGTTCAAACCTCCTAAAAACGGTGCTATCTACCTTATTTTGATCGTCATCTAATGTATAGTTTGTATAAGGACCAAGTTGTGTAAACGAGCTCCAACGCAGCCCATATGCAAATTTTAATTTATCGCTAAATTCCCAGTCATCCTGAACATACAACGCATTTTCCAGAGCCCATTTTATATCTGGATTGCCGGGCTCAAAAACCACCGAATCCTGACGGCCCGATAACGTATTTGGAATAAACTTATGATAAGTGCTTTGTGCACCAAACTTAATCTTGTGTTGCGGCGAGGGGTAATAATCAAAATCTATTTTAGTGCTGACGTCTCTAATACCCGAAGCCAACCTTACTTTAAAATTATTTTGAGCAGCCGAAAAACTAAAGTTGTAATCGTTATAAACAACAGTTGTATTAGCAAACAATTTTGGATTGAACACATGATTCCATCGTACCGTGGCGGTGGAATTACCCCAGGGAATGGCAGCGCTGAACGACCGTTTTGCGTTGGCAAATGTAAATACATCTCTGCCTAAATAGCCGCTTATGTACAGCCGGTCTTTATCGCTAAACCGATAATTTGCTTTTGCATTTAAATCGTAAAAATAATAACCCGAACCTTTAAAATCACTTTCTTTATTAATAAACGGTTTTGCTAATACATCTATATACGTTCTTCTGCCAGAAAGTATAAACGACGATTTATCTTTTTTTATGGGACCCTGCACTGAGATACGTGAGGCAATAAGCCCTATGCCGCCTTCTGCACCAAATTCCTTATTGTTACCGTCTTTCATGGCAATATCCAACACCGATGAAAGCCGCCCACCATACTGCGCCGGCATGCCTCCTTTAATTAACGATACATTTTTAATAGCATCAGAATTAAATATAGAAAAAAATCCAAATAAATGCCCTGTGTTGTAAACAACTGCATCGTCCAAAATAATTAAGTTTTGGTCGGGTCCGCCGCCGCGAACATAGAATCCTGCATTGCCTTCACCGGCATTACGCACGCCGGGCAACAACTGTATCGTTTTTAATATATCCACTTCTCCCAAAAATGCGGGCACGCCCTTTATCTGGTTTATAGACAAATCAATTTTCCCCATTTGCGCTGCCTGAATATTTTCATCGCGTTTGCGGCTATACACAATTACCTCGGACATAGCTGCCGCTTTAGAATTGAGCAGCACATCTCTTTCTATATTTTTATTTAAATCAATAAAAAAACTGCCGGTAAAAAAAGATACATGCGAAACCGAAAGCACATAATTTCCAGAATCGAGCGTGAGCGAATAATAGCCATATTGGTTGGTAGTAACCGATTTTGAAACATCACTAACCAACACTGTGGCACCAATGATGCTTTCGCCGGAGGCACTATCGCGAACGTAGCCATTGATAGTAAACCTGCTTTGTGCAGAGGAAACAAAACTCATGAAAAAAGCCAAACAGAAAAGGGCGTATTTCATTAACGAATTGATTTTAAACCTGCGTGTAAACTATCCTTTGTTTCGCCGCACTCCAACATTCCGCTTCTGTATTTTGGATGATGCAAACCAAGGTATGGATTTCGAATGGCGGCTTCGTTGCTTAACCAAAGTCCTGTTTCTACATCATTAAAGGCCATTGGGCATTCCTGCAAAAACACTTTTTCACCGTCGTATTGAACAGTGCGCAACAAATTGTAAAAGTGTTTAGAAAGGCCGTTAAAAGCACGGCGTTTGGCGGTAATATCGGACTGCTCTTCAACTGCCTTTAAATCTACTGTTATGCTATCCACAAAAATTTTTGCAGTATTATGTAAAATACTGTCATCCTTTAATTCATTAAACGATACGGCTGACGTACTTTCTTTAAGCAATGTTGAATTGGATTTAATGGCGGCGCTATCCCAGTTTACAAACGCCTCCGACAAAGCGTAATAATTATCCAATACCTGATTAACAGAGTTGGTAAATTTTTCGCTGTATCTCAGTACGGCAACAGGATCTATTTTCACTTCTTCGTTGTGCGGCTTGCTTTCTTTAGCATAAAACAAAAAATAGGTAACTACACCAACAAGCGCCAGAAGTACCAGCACAAAAATTTTTTTCTTCATACAGCTAAAATTTGCGCAAAGGTACTTGGTCTGTATGCAGCTTTTCGGGTGCATTTCATCATTGTTCTGCAAAGCCTTTAATGCCAAGTTAAAGTTCTATAAAAAGGCTTCAAAAAGGGGTATAACGGGAGTTTTGAAACGTTTTCTCTAATCCTTTGGCAAAAGATAATGGTTTGTAATCCAACTCGTTTTCGGCCTTGCTGATGTCAAAACCAGTTTTTTGGGGCCGTGCAGCGCCATGCGGAAAGCTTTGTGCCGTAACAGGTTTAATCAGATGTTCATTCAATTGTAAATAAGCAGCGGTAGCCACGGCCATTTCGTAAGGTGTTGCAACATCTTTCCCCGAAATATGAAAAATGCCTGTTGCTTTTTTATCAACAACTGTTTTTAATGCGGCAGCTAAATCTTCTACATACGTTGGTGTTCGCACCTGATCGGTAAAAACTTGATACTCCTCTCCGTTTTTTAACTTTTCAGCAACCAGCGATACCAGGTTGTGGCGTCCGCCCTGAGGGTTTCCATATACCAAAACAGTTCGTACAATGCACCATTTAAACTTGTAATTTTTTACAGCCGCTTCGGCCAATAACTTTGTTTTACCGTAGTAGTTTACTGGTGCAGCTGCATCCTCTTCTTTATACATTCCGCTAACTCCGTCAAAAATAAAATCGGTGGATAGAAAGACAAAAAAGCTTTGATAAAGGGTAGCATAATTAAGTAGGTGTTTGGTAGCGGCTGTATTTGTTTCAAATGCAAATGGCTTATTGTTTTCGCAATCATCGGGTTTAGACAGTGCGCCGGCGTGTACAATAACATGAGGCTTGTGCTGTTCCATTACCTTTTTAATGTTTTCTTCGTCCCTAAAATCAAGCTCCGCATGCACTAAGTTTTGGTGTTTAAAAAGGCTTCGAAAAGGCCCTTTACAGGTAGCTATCACCCTATATTGATCAACTAAAAGCGGAATCAGAAAGGAACTCACAAACCCGTTGGCACCCGTAATTAAAACTGTTTGCATGCTTCAAATATAAAGTTGATGCTTTAAAGCTCTTATCCTTTTTTAAATAGTAACCCATTGGTAAACAGCCCCAATTTGCTATTAAACTGTGTAGCAGCTACACAGTTAACCTAAAACCTTACTTTTGAGAGCGAAAGAGAAGAAAACAAAAGCTTTAGTATTTCAAATCACAATAACTAATGAAGAAAAAAGTTAAGCGGATTGGAGTTTTAACTTCCGGAGGCGATTCGCCGGGCATGAACGCTGCCATCCGGGCGGTTGTGCGCACGGGCAACTATCATGGCTTAGAGGTTTTTGGAATTATGCGAGGCTTTCAAGGATTGATAGAAGACGACATTTACAAAATGGAAAGCCGCTCAGTAGCAAATATTATTCAACGCGGTGGAACTATTTTAAAAACCGCACGCTGTAAAGATTTTTCAAAACCCGAAGGTCGCGCAAAGGCTTACGAGGTGCTTAAAAAGCGAAACATAGACGCACTTGTGGTTATTGGCGGCGACGGATCGTTCAGAGGCGCTGTAGATTTTAGCCGCGAGTACGACATTCCGGTAATTGGTATTGCGGGCACTATAGATAAAGATATTTATGGCACCGATTTTACTATTGGTTTTGATACAGCTGTAAATACGGCCGTAGAAGCAATTGATAAAATTCGCGACACAGCCGATGCCCACGACCGATTGTTTGTTATAGAAGTTATGGGGCGCGATGCAGGTTATATTGCTTTGCACAGCGGTATTGCTACAGGCGCCGAAAACATATTGATTCCCGAATTAAAAACAGATATTGATGATGTAATTAACTCGTTGCAGGAAAAAGAAAAACGACAGAAACTGGTAAATATAATTGTAGTGGCCGAAGGTGAAAAGTTTGGCGGCGCCACCGAAGTAGCCAGGATTGTAAAAGAAAGACTGCCACAAACTGAAACAAGAGTGTGCATTCTTGGCCACATACAACGCGGCGGCCCGCCTTCCTGCCTCGACAGGTTAATAGCCAGCCGAATGGGTTACCATGCCGTGGAATGCCTGATAGAAGAACGCTACAACGTTTTTGTAGGCATTCAAAATAACAAAATGAATTATGTGCCTTTAGAAAAAGTAGGAAAAAAGAAAGGCCTTATTAACGAGGAATGGATGAAAATTGTTAAGATATTAGCCTCGTAGTGAAAACAATATTAACGGATTTAAAATCAGTAGCAGCCAAGGGCTGTAAAACCTTTAAAAAAGGGTATAAAGCGGCCCTTTAAAAACATTGAAAATAATATATGAGTAGAAACGTAGGGAAATATTTCCATAAAGAAATGGATAAAGCCGCAGGTATTGAACATACTTATCACCGCACAAAAATTGTTGCCACTGTAGGCCCGGCCTGCGATACGTTCGATCAATTGCTAGAACTGATTAAATGCGGCGTAAATATTTTTCGCCTCAATTTTTCGCATGGCGGACACGAAGACAAAGCACAAATAATTGAATATATACGCCAGATAAATAAAACCGAACCGTACAATATTTCTATTTTAGGCGATCTGCAAGGCCCAAAGCTGCGTGTAGGCGAAATGGAAAACGGTGGAATTGATATTGTTCCGGGCGATATATTAACGTTTACAAACGAAAAATTAATCGGCACTAAAGACCGCATTTATGTATCGTACCCAAACCTTCATGCAGATGTAAAAGTGGGCAACATCATTTTAATTGATGATGGAAAGTTAGAAGTTCGCGTTAAAAACATATTAAAAAATAACGATGTTCAGGTAGAGGTGCTCATGGGGGGAAAATTATCTTCTAAAAAAGGCATCAATCTGCCCGATACAAAAATTTCGCTACCTGCTTTAACTGAAAAAGATTTGGCAGATCTTGATTTTATTATTGATCAGGAACTTGACTGGGTGGCGCTTTCGTTTGTGCGCAGTGTAAAGGACATTATCATACTTAGAAACAAGCTGCAGGAGCGCAAGAGCAGAACAAAGATTATAGCCAAGATAGAAAAGCCCGAAGCACTGAACAACATCAGGGATATTATTGTAGAATCGGATGCGATAATGATTGCCCGCGGAGACCTTGGTGTAGAACTGCCGATAGAACAAATACCTCTAATTCAGCGACAGCTTATTCGCAAATGTATGCACCGCGCAAAGCCAGTAATTGTGGCCACGCAAATGATGGAAAGCATGATAGACCGCAACAAGCCAAACCGGAGCGAAATTACCGACGTGGCAAACGCTGTGCTGGAGGGCGCCGATGCCGTAATGCTAAGCGGCGAAACAGCAACCGGTATGCACCCTAAACTGGTGGTAGAAACCATGCGCAAAATAATTATGGAAGTAGAGCGCACCGAATACAATTACGATCGCGAAGAATCGTTGCAACCACAGGCGCATTCTCCTTCTTTTTACAGCGATGCAATTTGCTACAATGCATCAAAGCTTTCGAGCGATGTAAAGGCCGAAGCTTTGATAGGCATGACGCAGAGCGGTTACACTGGCTTTATGCTAAGCAGTTACCGGCCTCGTTCGCCCCTGTTTGTGTTTACCAAAGAACGATCGCTGGTAAATCAGTTAAGTTTAAGCTGGGGCGTGCGGGCGTTTCATTACGAAGAAGAAAACAGCCTTGATGAAATTATTAATGATCAAATTGACATATTAAAAGAACGCGGCTTTTTAAAAGAAGGCGACACTGTAGTGAGCACTGGCAGCACACCGGTTCATTTACACCTGCCAACAAACATGGTAAAAATAACAAGAGTAGAATAACAATAGACGGACATAAAGTTTAAAAAACGGGTGCATTAATAAGCGCCCGTTTTTTAGTGTAGGTACAAAACCCGTGAAAAAGGGTGGATGGATACTGATATTTAATACGGCACATTTCCTTATACTTAGTTCTTCTACCTTTTAAGTGTACTATAACTGTAGAAAACTAGCGCCCTTTAAATTACTAAAAACCTGCGAAAAAGGGGTTCTTTGCTCCCACACTAACACATTTTTTAAAAACCTTTTCCGGCAATATCAGTCCTAAAATATTCAATTCCTTTTCTATCCTGCATGGTTACAAAAACTGTTTTTCCATCCGGCCCACCAAACGCTAAATTGCTGCAGTTCTTTCCTTTTAGCGTTACTTCTCTGAGCAAACTTCCGCTGGGTGAAAAAAGGGCAACAGTTCCTTTTCCATACCTGGTAACATACAAATTACCAGCGCGGTCGCATTTCATTCCATCTAACCCATAATCTGTAAACTGGGCAAATAATCGCTTATTCAAAACATCGCCTTCGGCGGTTACATCGTAAGCCCATACGCGGCGCTGCACGCTTTCGTTTACATACAAGGTTGTCTCATCAGGGCTTAATGTTATGCCGTTTGTGGTGCCCATGTTTTTTTCTAAAAGATGCGCTGTTCCGTCTGCATCTATCCGCCAAAGTTGGCCCGTACTTTCTTTCCAGTTTGGATCGGATGCAAACAATTGATCCCGTCTATTAATGGTTAAATCGTTTGGTTGATTAAATGCTGCATTATGGCAAAAAATGGAAACAGCCTTTGTCGCCGTATCTAAAAGCAACACATTATGCTTTGGAAAATCGGCTAATAAAAATTGTCCGCGGCTGTTCATTTGAATGCTGTTGGCAATACTTCCTTCGGGAAGTGTGGCAAACAGTTCCGGACTGCCGTCTGCACCTACTTTTCCAATGGTTCCGTCGGTTTGAAAGTTTACAACATAAAGGCTACCGTTTTTTACAAACAACGGTCCCTCAATATTGCGGGAGAAAAGGTTTTCGGCTGTAAAATCATGTGTCGTAAATAAGGGCTGTGTTGCAGGTTGCGCCAACTTCGGAGTGCAGTACACAACCACACAACATAAAAAAAGTAGCCATATAGTATGCTTTTCTAATCGCTGTTTCATTATTTAAATGTACACAAAGGGCATTGGTTTAGATGAAACTTCCTTTGCTCCATAGGCCAACTCGAATTTACTAACCATCCTTTTTTTAAGGTTTTAGTTTAAATAACAAATAAACGCCTCATTTCTTTATGCGCTGCGCCAATGTATTTTTGTTTTCTTTTCGCCGTATCTATTTTTTGCAACACCAACTTATCCAATGAAGATTGCACACCTTATTTTACTGGTTTTCATTTTCATTATCGGGCTGTTTTCCATAACCACGTTTATCAACTTCAAGCAATCAGAAAGTGTAAAAGAAAATGCAGAATTCGTTTCTACCTCTGGCGACGTAATCCGCAACAGTGGGGGCATTCAAAGAAATATATTAATTATGGTGAGCGGCTTAAGAGGTTACCTGCTTACTGGCGAACGATACTGGCGCGCCTTTGCCTGATATGGTTTTAACCGATATCAACATGCCCAAAATGAACGGCATTAAGCATTATAAATGGTAAGTAAAAAACCTTTAAAAAAGGGTACTATAACAGCTAATCCTAAGGTATCGCCATATGAAAAAAATTACCATCTGGGTTCCTTCACCCGCGGACAAGTGGCTTTGCGTTGCTATTTAATAATAATTTCATCTATAAATATATGCGATGGGTTGCCAGCGCTTTCGTGCCACTGAGGCAACTTTCCACCATTAACTACTTTTACTTTCAGAAAGCGGGTTTGCACGTTTACAGCGCTGCCGAGTTCCTGCGCCTGCACTGTTTCTAATTTAGTATCTACTGTATTTTGTACCCGCGCTATTTCTTTGTAATCTGCACCATTAGCACTTGCATAAAAAATCACTTCTTTTGGGTACAAAATCCACGGACTTACATCCTGCAACACATGCACGCCTACATAATTAACCGGCACCTCTTTTTGAAGGTCAACAACGGCTTCGAAATCGGTGTCATAATAACTTTGCCATTCGCCTGCTTTCCAATTAGTAGTGCCGGTAATACCATCAATTAATGCACCCGGCCCTCCTGCTGTGTACATAGAATTTACGGTTGATAACACAGTTATATTTTTGTCGGAAGGGATTTTATGAAATTGTTGCACCACCGTTTTACTCCGTTCGGTTCCTCGTTGCGCATAAGCTTCCACTTCGCAACTTTCAGTAATTTCAAAAGGCTTTTCGTACTTCACAAATGTTGTGCGCATATTTGGCTGAATGCGCCTGTAATACAAGCTGCTACCCTTTTCCGTAGCTTTTAAAGAAACTGCCGCAACCTCTTTAAACTTGTTGCTGGTCATATTAAAAAATGGAACTGCAACAATAGGATTGCTTTTTATTTTCGAACGCGGGAAGTTCGCTTTTGCTGTTCCCCAAACCTTGTCGGGCTTATTGCTTAAAGTAAACTCAAACGTGCCACCATTTGAAATATCTGTGTGCAATAAAAAGCTTTTTGTGTGGCTACGGCCATTTAGTTTTGTAGCGGAAACATAGTGCGCACCGGGGTCGTTGCGGTCTGCCTTTATTTTAAATGTTTTTCCGTTTTCAAGGTTTATTATTACTTCATCAAAAAGGGGTGTGCCTAATACATAATCACCATTTCCAGGACAAACCGGATAAAAACCCATTGCACTGAAAATAAACCAGGCACTCATTTGTCCGCAGTCTTCATTGCCAATTAATCCATCGGGACTGTTTGTATAAAATTCCTTATTTATTTGTGCAATCAATTCCTGCGTGCGCCAGGGCATGCCCACATAATTAAATAAGTACGCCATGTGATGGCTTGGCTCGTTGCCTTGCGCGTACTGTCCAATCAATCCGGTAACATCGGCCTGATCCCGCCCGGTGGTTTTAGATGATGTAGTAAACAGCTCGTTTAATTTTTTAGCGAAGGGAGCATTCCCACCATGCATTTCAATGAGGGTTTCTACATCTTGCGGCACAGCAAAACTGTATTGCCACGAGTTTCCTTCTGTATAAAAATCATTAATTTCCGATGCATCAAAAGGGCTGTACCACATGCTTTGCAATTTTCCGCGCAAGTGGCCGGTAGAGGGATCGAAAACGTTTTTATAATACTGCGCTCTTGCACTGAATTGTTTATAAACAGAATCGTTGCCAATACTTTTTGCAAACTGGGCAATGCACCAGTCGTCGTAAGCGTACTCTACTGTTTTCGATGTTGATTCGTGTTCTATATCATTACTTAAATACCCGTATTTTATATAATGTGGCAAGCCAAACCGGTTGCCTTCAGCGTATGATGTCATTGCTTTTAAGGCAAGTTTTTCATTAAACCCGCGAATGCCTTTTTGGTACGCATCCCAAATTACGGGCACAGAATGATATCCAATCATAGTAAACGTTTCGTTGCCGCTTAGTTCCCAAACCGGTAACATTCCGCCGTCTTTGTATTGCCGCAAAAAAGTATTTATCCAATCGCCCGTTTTTTGTTGATTGATGATCGTCATGAGCGGGTGATAAGCCCTGTACGTATCCCACAAAGAAAATACAGAATAGTTGGTGTTCGGAGTAGCTTTATGCACTTTTAAATCGGTTCCGCGGTATTGCCCATCAACATCCTGGTAAATATTAGGAGCCAAAAATGTGTGGTACAACGAGGTGTAAAAAGCCACCTGCTGATCTGGTGTGCCGCCTTTTACTTCAATTTTACTCAGTTCTTTATTCCAGGCCTTTTTTGAATCTTTTTTCAATTTTTCTAAATCCCAGTGAGCTATTTCTTTCTCCAGGTTTTTTTTGGCCCCTTCTGTACTAACGCCCGAAATACCCACTTTTGCTTTTATTACTTTATTGCCGGTTGCAAAGCGTACAAAGGCTTTCAGCGAAGTGCCCTGTGCAATAGTGGTATTTACCACGCGCCCATCATCAGTTTTAATAGCAAATTCTTCTATGGGTTGCTCAAACTTTATATAAAAGTAAAGATGTTGATTTTGCGCCCATGATTTACTTCTGCGAAAGCCACGCAGTTCTGTGCTGCTTATTTTTTCTATGTACGATTCAAGCACCTGATCGCGGTGTTTCAGATCAATTAAAATAGCGCCGTCCGATGCATTCTGAGGAAACGTATATTGATGCATGCCGCTGCGGTAGGATGTACTCAATTGCGCTTTAATGTTTTGTTTCTCCAGCATTACTTCGTAATAACCCGGTGACGCTTTTTCTGTGCTGTGAGAAAAAGAGGACCGATATTCTTCACTGTCCCAAGGCACCTTTCCGCTAAAAGGCATCAGCAATAAATCGCAATAATCCGGAATGCCGGTGCCGCTTAAATGCGTGTGAGAAAAACCGTAAATAACCGAATCGCTGTAATGATAACCGCTGCTTCCATCCCAGTCTGCCCCGCGTGTATCAGGACTCAACTGCATCATTCCAAACGGCATGGAAGCGCCTGGATACGTATGACCATGTCCGCCCGTACCAATAAATGGATTCACCAATTTAGTATAGTCTATTTGCGCCTGTAAGCCTATTGAAAAAATTACCAGGGCAAAAAAGAGAGCCGATTTTTTCATATTAATAAGTGTTTGCAAGCGATTTGATTTTGATTTTTTTTGATAACGATCTCACGTTTATTTTGCTACTGAACTTTATTTTTTTAGTTTGATTTGCAACAAGATGAAAGTAATTGTCTTCTAACGTTACTCCATCCGGCACATCAATATGAACGCCATAAGCAAATGTATTAGATGTTAATTCCAACGTGTTTTTATTTCTTATTTTAAAAGTAATATCGGGCAAGGTAAGATTCATATCTTTTGGCAATACAAAAAAGTGCTGATTTAGTATTTTAGTTTGGTCACCGCATTGCTGCACAAAATTAATGAGCGAGTTTGCCGGGTTAAGACCCCCTTTTTGATAGGTTATTTTGGCCGTATCTACATCAAACACCAACCCTTTTACAGAGGTATTTTCGAGGTTGAAAGAAGGAGCTACAATGCCAATCTGCCGACCGCTGAAATCTAAAACTTCGCCTACAATTAAGCCGCAGTTTTCCGGCTCCCCACCATCGTTGACTACTTTTGCGGTTAACCTGTTTCCGTCTTGTGTAGCTATTACCGTTAGGTCGGCAAAGCTTCTTTTCATTTGGTAATAAAGAGCTTTTTTTCTCCCATAATAATCTACCGCGCTCCAACTTACTACCGGCCAGCAATCGTTCCATTGCCACACCAGCGTGCCCATAGTTACGGGGCTGTTTCTTCGGTGCGCTTCAATAGCGGTTTGCACAGCATCTGCCTGCATTAGTTGCGATACGTACACCAGATCTTCAAATAATTTTGGCGCTTTAAATCGGTTATTAATATAGAGTTTTATGTTTTCGTACCCAAACGGATGCTTTTGATGCACCTTCATTACAGCCGATGTTGTATCAAAATCTTCCGGTAACGCAAACTGGGCTATGGTTTTTATATCGGGCATTCCCTGCATGCCATATTCGCTGTTAAACCTTCCTACTTTATCGTTGTATTTTTCAACTGGCTCTTTGCCCCACCAAACGCCCCAGTAATGAACATCGCCTTTTTTATAAGCACTGTCCCGGCCCCAACCAAGCGAAGGCGATGAGGGCCAGTAGGGCCTTTTGGGATCGAGCTCTTTTAAAATGGTGGGAATAAGCTGGTGAAATATCTTTTTATAATCAGACCAAAGTTTTGCCGAATCGGCGCTGGAATAACCGAGCTGTTTTTGCCATCCCCAATTAAACCAGGCTTCTTCAATTTCATTGTTTCCGCACCACAGCGCAATAGAAGGATGGTGTTTCAGCCGGCTTACCTGGTACCGCACTTCTTCTTCGATGTTTTTTAAAAAAGCCGAATCGGCAGGATAAAGCGCACCGGCAAACATAAAATCCTGCCACACCATAATGCCGTACTCATCGCACAAATCGTAAAAAGCATCGTCTTCGTACGTGCCGCCGCCCCAAACGCGAAGCATGTTTATGTTGGCTTCTTTTGCTGCTTTAATTAATTGTGCATACCGTTTCAATTTTGCTGCACGCGGCAGAAAAGAATCTGCAGGAATCCAATTGGCGCCTTTAATAAAAGTGGGCTTTCCATTAACTGTAAAATAAAAAGCTTCGCCAATAGAATCTTTTTGTTGCACCAGTTGAATGTTCCAGCTCTCGGGGGTTTTTAGTGGGCTTTTTTGCTTTTGGTTTGATGCACTTAGACGGACATTTTTCCAAATGCCGGCTGTAACAAGCCGTGGGCCCCAATCCCAGCCAAACTGGTATTGCGCTTTGCGCACATAAATTCGTTCGTTATCGGGGTAAGCCAGTTTTTCCGAGTTTTTCTTCAGCCGTGCTTTTGCTGCACTTGAATAAAATACAATTAATAAGTTATTATCTTTTTGTTTTGCAATGGAAGTTATATCAATGCTCCATTGCCGAAACATATTATTGGCAGAAAGAATTTTGTTTCCATTCAAAAATACGTCGGCATCTGTATCTAATCCATCAAAAGTCAGCGTTACGTTTTGCTGTTTAAATAACCGGGAAGGCACATCAAAAATGGTTTTGTACTCCCACGTTGCCTCTTCTACCCATTGAACTGCCAATTCGTTAACTCCGTAAAAAGGGTCTGGCAGCAAACCGTTCGCCATTAAGTCGGTATGAACCGTTCCGGGCACTTGTGCTTTGTACCATTTTTGCGAGCCTGCCTGCCGAAATTCCCAATTTCTGGTAAGATCAACGGCTTTCTTCTGCGCCAGCGCAGAAAAAAAACATAGCAAAAAGGGTAAGAAAGAAAAAAACTTCGTCATGATAATTTGTTCAAAGCCTGGTGCAAGGCGGTTACTTCGGCCGGGTAAATGGATGGGTTTAAAAAAGACTCTTCTTTACTGAAAGAAGGATGTTGATACTGCATGTTGCTTTTTGTTGTACTTCGAAGCGATGAATGAAATTCCGCAGCACCGGTATTTTCCATCAGCTCTTTAATATTTTCTTTTCGAACGCCGCTGCCCGGCATGATAACAATGCGATGGTCCGCAGCTTTTACGAGTTCTGCAATTAAGGCAACACCTTCGGGTGCTGTTGGTTTTTGTCCCGATGTAAGTATGCGTTGCACACCTATTTCAACCAGTGCTTCAAGTGCATCAAAAGGGTTGCTGCAACGGTCGAATGCGCGGTGAAACGTGACATCCATCGGGTACGCAAGTTGCACCAGCTTAGCGGTTCTTTTTACATCAATTGTTCCATCATTATTCAATAAACCAATCACAACTCCGGCGCAGCCCAACTGTTTACAAACAGTAATATCTTCTACCATTATTTGAAATTCTTCCTCTGTATATAAAAAATCGCCGCCGCGGGTTCGAATGATAGGAAAAATGGGTACGTCAAAACTTTCTATACATTTTTTTATAGTGCCGTAGGATGGTGTAGTTCCTCCGTCGCAAAGCGCAGCACAAAGTTCTATACGATCAGCGCCACCTTCCACTGCTTGTTTTGTGGTGGTATAATCAGCAGAAGCTATTTCTATTGTGTAGTTCAAGAGGGAGTTGAAGGGTTTATGGTTTAGGGTTTAGGGTTTAGGGTTTAGGGTTTAGGGTTTAAGGGTTTAAGGGTTTAAGGGTTTAAGGGTTTAAGGGTTTAAGGGTTTAAGGGTTTAGTTGTTTAGTTGTTTAGTTGTTTAGTTGTTTAAAGGTTGAATCCATTTTTAATTCTTAACTATTAATATTATTTAAAACTTACTAATTTTCCTCAAAACAGGCTTTTAGCATCATACACCTTACATCCCGCCTCGGATTGCACTGCATAAGTAAACCCCTTTTGCATAGAATAGCCGCCAAAGTCGCCCTTTTTATTTAAGGCAATAAAACCTATTTGTAGCTCTTTTGCTTTATCTCCACGCATGGAAATAATGCGCTGCACGGCTTTCTTGCAGGCTTCTTCGGGCTTAAAACCCTGTCGCATAAGCTCGGTTACTGTATGTGATCCGCAAATGCGTACCACTTCCTCACCAACACCTGTTGAGGTGGCGGCACCCACCTCGTTGTCTACGTAAAGTCCGGCGCCAATAATGGGCGAATCGCCTACGCGCCCGCGCATTTTATAAGCCATTCCGCTGGTGGTGCAGGCACCGCTGACATTTCCCGCTGCATCCAGGGCAATCATACCAATAGTATCGTGATTATGCTGCTGCCCCGCACCGTCTTTTATGGATCTTTGTTCCAGCAATTTTGGAATCGTCATCGGATCGTATTCGGCCTTTTTCACCCATTCTTTCCATGCCTTTTCACTTTCAGCAGTTAACAAATTTTCTATTTTAAAACCGTTTGCTAAAGCAAATTGCAAAGCGCCTTCACCAACCAATTGTACGTGCGGCGTTTTATCCATAACCATCCTGGCAACTCTTATGGGGTGCATTATTCCTTCTAAAAAAAGTACGGCTCCGCAATTACCGCGTTCATCCATAATGCATGCGTCAAGTGTTACCTTTCCATCCCGGTCGGGCAAACCACCATAGCCCACGCTTTGATCTTTCGGGTCGGCTTCCGGAATTTGCACACCGGCTTCCACCGCATCTACCGCTCTTCCGTTTTTCCCTAATATTTTCCATGCTTCGGCATTTGCGGCCACATTTGGTGCCCATGTTGAGAGCACAATTGGTTTGTCTTTCCTATTTTCGCGCACCAAAGGGGCAGCATACGCTTGTTTAGCTAAAAGAGCAAGCGAAGTAAAGGCCGTGGTTTGAAGAAATTTTCGACGGTTGAACATAAAAAAAACGATGTTTAATAGTAAAAATGGCAAAAACCAGTATGAAACTAATTATTAGATAACACAGAACAAAAACAAACTTAATGATCTTATTAGCAGACCTGCCAAACTTTGCCGACCCCGGCGTAATTACCGCTTTGCTAACCTTGACCGTGCTTGAAATTATTTTAGGAGTTGATAACATTATTTTCATTTCCATTGTATCCAACAAACTACCCGTAGCACAGCAGCCAAGGGCTCGATTTATTGGACTAATGCTGGCCATGATCTTTCGTATTATGCTCTTGTTTGCCATTACCTGGATTATAAGGCTTACCGAACCTGTTTTTACCATTGGCTTTATAGAAACCGACGGACAACCATTGGGTATTAGCTGGAAAGATATTATTCTGATTGCAGGAGGTATTTTTCTGATTATTAAAAGCACCCTGGAAATACACCATAAGTTGGAAATAGCGCAAAAACCTGCTACCGTTCGGGCTCCATCGGGGTTTAAGGCCGTTATTTTACAAATTATAATGGTAGATGCTGTTTTCTCCTTTGACTCTATATTAACCGCCATTGGCCTGGTAGATAACGTTTGGATTATGATTGCGGCGGTTGTGATTTCAATGGGAATTATGATGTTGTTTTCGGGCGTCATCAGCAATTTTATCAACAAGCACCCAACGCTGCAAATACTGGCACTTGCGTTTTTAATTATGATTGGTATGATGCTCGTTGCCGAAGGTTTTCATCAGCACATAAATAAAACCTATATCTACTCCGCTATTGCCTTTAGCCTTGTGGTGGAACTAATTAATATGCGCTTGCGCAAAAATCATAAACCAGTTGATTTAAACAACGATAGTCTTTAAAAGCATTAGTGGCAAAGGACCTTATCATTTTGATGTTCAAACATTGAACTTGCTTATCTTTGTTGTAAATTTAGTATATGAGGATAGAGATAATATCGGGAAGCCCAAGAAAAGGATCGGTTACAAAACGGCTTGCCCTGCATTTACATAAAGCATTAAACGGCAAAAATGGGCACCAAGCAGGGGTGATAGATATGCAGGAACATGCACTT
This sequence comes from Chitinophagales bacterium, assembly GCA_038243445.1. Lineage (GTDB taxonomy): Bacteria > Bacteroidota > Bacteroidia > Chitinophagales > Chitinophagaceae > Flavisolibacter. The sequence goes on from JBBSRB010000008.1 coordinate 27,506, forward strand.
CCGCCCATGCAATCGGTGTACAACAGTTTGGATGCAGCGCCGGCAGAACACCAGGCGCTTGCAGAAAGAATGTTTGCCGCCGACGCGTACATTATTGTTACGCCCGAGTACAACGGCAGCTACTCCTCGGCATTGCAAAACCTGTTCGATCACTTTCCAAAACGCAATGGCAAAACCTTCGGAATCGTTACTGCATCGCCGGGCGCTTTGGGTGGCATTAGAGCCGCCATGCAGGCGCAGCAATTTATTTATGCCCTTTTCGGAATTGGTTCGCCATACATGTTGGTAACACCGCAAGTAGATAAAAAGTTTGATGCCGAAGGCAATCTTTTAGATCCGCTGTTTAAAAAAAGCGTCGAACTTTTTACAACCGAATTCTTATGGCTGGCTGAAAAAGTGGCTGAAAAGGCGTTGGCAGAAGTTCGCTGATGATACCCTTTTTGAGATGTTTTAACCAGATGGCACCTGTACCCTTTTTTAAAGGTTTTTAATATTAGATGTACCAGATTTTTGGAGGATTCTACAAATAGGCTTTCCTACCCTTTTTTAAACGTTTTTTACCAGGTAAAAAGGCCATGACCCTTTTTCAAAGGTTCTGTAGTTGATTCACTTCATTGTTATCGACAAAATGCATGATGTCAACTCTTGTAGTCTGCTGTAGGCCCCTTTTTGTAAAGGTTTTCAATACGTTAAATGCATGCCATTAAAACAGAAACTTCAAATGAGAAAATTATATTAGTATGAAAACAATCTTGCATAAAGCAGCTACCCGCGGCTACGCCGATTATGGATGGCTAAACAGTTGGCATACGTTTTCGTTTGCAGGCTACATCGATGATACCCGTACGAACTTTGGAATGTTACGCGTGTTAAACGACGATACAGTGGCTGCCGGAATGGGCTTTGGTAAACACGGCCACAACAATATGGAAATCATTTCTATTCCGCTGGAAGGCGATTTACAACACGGCGATGACTTGGGAAACACCACTATTATTAAACAAGGCGATGTGCAAATAATGAGCGCCGGAACAGGCGTTGTACATTCAGAAAAAAACGCAAGCAGAGAGGTGCCCGTAAAGTTTTTACAAATATGGATTTTCCCAAACAAGCAAAATGTAACGCCGCGTTATGATCAAAAAACGTTTAGTGAACAAGAAAAACAAAATAATTTAGCCATCGTCGTATCCCCAATGGGCGAAACAGAAGGCGTGAACATTCACCAGGATGCATGGTTTAGTTTGGGAACTCTCGAAAAAGGGTCTACACTAACGTACAACATTAAAAAAAGCGGCAACGGTGTATATGCATTTTTGCTGGAAGGCGATTTATTAATTAACGATATTGTGCTAAACCGCCGCGATGGATTAGGCCTTTGGGAAACTGAAAAACTTATCATTTCAGCCGATAGCAAGGCACAACTTTTATTAATGGAAGTGCCAATGGCTTAGCGCCTCTAATCATAAAACCAAAACAAAAAAAATAGGAATGGCATTACTGCTTTTTGCGTTTTTGAATAAGCTTTTTTAATGAATTTTAGAAATCTAAGATCAAGTTATTCTTTGTTACTTTTCAATAACATAGCTGCTATTTGTCTCGCCATTTAAGGTTACCTTAGAACTTTTCAAAAGCATACATTATGAAGCAGGCAGGCAGCATTCTCTTTTTTCTCCTTGTTGTATTTACTTCTTTTGGTCAAACCAGTTCGCTGGACAGTGCATGGATTCGGGGACATTATACAAAGCTTGAAAAAATGATTCCGATGCGCGACGGCATTAAGCTATACACGGCCATTTATCTGCCGAAAGACACTACCGAACTTCACCCGATTTTAATGCGGCGTACACCCTACTCTTCTGCGCCATATGGCGCTAACGCATGGCCCGATTTTGCTGCATCATACCAGCGCTTATACTTTCGCAAAAACTACATTATTGTTATTCAGGACGTGCGCGGAAAGTTTATGAGTGAAGGAGATTTTATAGATGTGCGGCCGTATAATACAACAAAAAAAGGACTGGAAATTGATGAAGCAAGCGATACGTATGATGCTGTAGACTGGATGGTAAAAAACATTCCAAACAACAATGGCAAAGTAGGTGCTTTCGGCATTTCGTATCCAGGCTTTTATGCAACCATGACGGCACTCAGCGGGCATCCTGCAGTAAAGGCAGTTAGCCCTCAGGCACCCGTAACCGACTGGTTTATGGGCGATGATTTCCATCACAACGGAGCGTTTATGCTAATGGATGGCTTTGCCTTTTACCAAAGTTTTGGGCGACCGCGCCCAGCACCTACTACCCAATCGGCGCCAGCACGGTTTGTGCCTAAATCCGACAATTACGAATATTATTTAAAAATAGGAGCTCTTAAAAATTTTGCAAAACTGATGGGCGACAGCATTCAATTTTGGAAAGATTTGTACGCTCATCCGGCGCTCGATGATTGGTGGAAAGCCCGCAATGCCCGCAACTTTGTTCAACATATTCCGGCCAGTACAAACACGCTGGTAGTTGGTGGCTTGTTTGATGCCGAAGATGTTTTTGGCGCCTGGAATTTGTATAAAGCAATTGAAGAAAAAAGTAAAAACAACAACAAAATAGTAATGGGTCCGTGGTATCACGGTCAATGGGGCGGCCGCGGCGACGGAGCTTCGTTAGGCAACATCGCGTTTGGAAGCAAAACATCGGAGTGGTATCAAAATAATGTTGAGGTTCCTTTCTTCAATTATCATTTAAAAGGTAAAGGGGATCTCTCTCAACTTGCCGAAGCAACCATTTTCTTTAGCGGAGAAAACACCTGGAAACAGTTGAATCAGTGGCCACCGAAAGAAGCCGTTACGCAAAACCTTTATTTACAACCAGCCGGAGGTTTAGGCTGGAGCAGACCAACTTCATCAAGCCGGTTTACGCAATACACCAGCGATCCGGCAAAACCAGTGCCTTATACGGAAGATGTACACCAGCGGCGCACAAGAGAATACATGACCGACGATCAGCGATTTGCTTCCCGCAGGCCGGATGTGATTACCTTTGAAACAGAAATTTTGAAAGATGATGTGACTCTTGCAGGTCCGCTGCAAGCCAATTTGTTTGCTTCCATTACTACTACAGATGCTGATTTTGTAGTAAAACTCATTGATGTTTTTCCCGATACTTTTTCTTATGGAAAATCTGCACCAACTCAATATTTAATGCCCGGTTATCAAATGTTGGTTCGTGGCGAGATTATGCGTGGAAAATTTCGCAACTCTTTTGAAAAACCAGAACCTTTTACGCCCGGCAAAATAGAAAAGGTGGCTTTTTACTTACCCGATGTGGCGCATACGTTTCAAAAAGGGCATCGCATAATGCTGCAAATACAAAGCAGTTGGTTTCCCCTTGCTGATCGAAACCCGCAAAAATTTGTAAATATTTATGGGGCCGGCGACAACGATTTTCAAAAAGCCGACATCAAGATATATCACGATGCAGAACACCCGTCCCGCATCACCATTCCGGTAATTAAATAAAATGAGCAAGGGCTTATCTAAATTATTTTTATGTACAAAATATTGTTCGTTATAGCAGGACTCCTTTTGTCGGGTGCCGCCATCTGTCAGCAATTAAATATTATTCCGCAGCCGGTGCAGGCAAAGCGCTTAACCGGCGATTTTAAATTAAGTAAGAATACTGTTATTGCCGTACGCTATGAAGAAGATAAAAAAACTGCTCTGTATTTAAACGGGTATCTACAACAAGTGTATGGTTTTTCTCTGGATATTGATAAGCAGGAATCAAAAAACTACATCCGGTTATCTACTAAAAATGGTTCAAAAGGCTTACATAAAGATGCATACACTTTGGAAGTGGATAAAGACGGCGTTACAATTGAAGGCGATACTTATGCCGGTACTTTCTATGGCGTACAAACTTTAATTCAGTTATTTGAACCATACGATTTCTCGTCTATCATCAGCAAAAAAAATGGTATTTCGGTCTCGTCGCTTTTGGTTCCGTCCGTTTCCATTGCCGATTATCCACGCTTTGCCTATAGAGGCATGCATTTAGATGTAGGTCGGCATTTGTTTCCCGTTTCATTTATAAAAAAATACATTGATTACATTGCCCTGCACAAAATGAATTTTTTTCATTGGCACCTGACCGAGGACCAGGGCTGGCGCATTCAAATTAACAAATATCCTAAACTAACCGAAGTAGGCGCATTTAGAAACGGAACCATTGTAGGGCCGTTCCCCGGCAACGGCAATGATAACCAGCGTTACGGAGGTTTTTATACTCAGGATGAAGTAAAAGAAATAGTGGCTTACGCCACATCCAGGCACATAACTGTGGTGCCCGAAATTGAAATGCCCGGACACGCATCGGCAGCTATTGCATCGTACCCTTTTTTAAGTTGTTTTCCGGATAGAAAAACAGTTATCCCAAAAAATAGTTCAAAGTTGAGCGACCAGCAACAGGCGAACGGAAGAGTGAAACTGGTACAGGAAACCTGGGGTGTTTTTGACGATGTTTTTTGCGCCGGCAACGATTCGGTTTTTACTTTTTTAGAAGGTGTGATCGATGAAGTGCTAACCCTTTTTTCTTCGAAATACATACATATTGGTGGCGACGAAAGCCCTAAAACACATTGGAAAGAATGCCCCAAATGCCAGGCCCGAATGAAAAGCGAAGGTTTAAAGGACGAGCACGAATTGCAAAGCTGGTTTGTACAAAAAATGGAAAAATATCTCAATTCAAAAGGCCGCACACTAATTGGATGGGATGAAATTTTAGAAGGCGGTTTAGCGCCAAACGCCGTTGTTATGAGCTGGCGCGGAGAGGAAGGCGGCATTGCAGCTGCTAACCAGCAACATCCCGTAATTATGACGCCGCAGTCTCCTATTTATTTCGATCATTCGCAAACAAAAAACGAAGACTCGGTAACTATTGGCGGCTACAATCCTATTGAAAAAGTATATGCCTACGAGCCTATACCTAAAGAATTGCCGCCTCAAAACGCACAATATATATTAGGTGCGCAGGCAAACGTGTGGACGGAATATATGGAATATCCTTCTAAGGTTGAATACATGATATTTCCACGAATGAGCGCGTTAAGTGAAGTGCTTTGGAGCCCCAAAGAAACTAAGAACTGGCCCAACTTTGAAAGGCGTTTGCAGGTTCAAAAAAAACGATATGGTTTATGGGGTGCTAATTACAGTAAACCCAGCATAACAACGGCTATTGTACCTACAAAGGCAGCCGATGGAGTACAATGGCAACTGCAAAACAATGCAAAAAGGGGTGCTATTATTTTTACCTCACCCCAAGGCAAAATAATTGTTTTTAATGGAGACAGCGCATCTGTTACCATTAATAGCCCTGGAACATATACTGCCTGGATTGCAGACGGTGACCAGAACTTAACACCCGGAAATGCCGGCACATACACAAAACTCTCTACACCGGTAGAGCAAACTTTTTCATTTAATAAAGCTACCGGCAAAAGCATCCGGTTAACGGCACAGCCCGATGATAAATACGCTGGTCAAATTGGTGCGTTTAGTTTAGTAAACGGTGTTTTATCAAGTAAAGGTCTAAGCAACGGAGACTGGCTTGGCTGGACGGGCGACGATATGGTAGCATTTATCGACCTGGGTAAACCGGAAACATTTTCAAAAGTAAGCGTTCACACACTGGAGCAAAAAAATAGCTGGATATATGCACCGCAGTGGGTAGAAGTATGGATTTCAAAAGATGGGAAGAATTATCTGCCTGCAGGCAAAAATTCAGATTTTGTTTCAGACACACTTTCGATGGGATACATAACAGTTGCATTTCCCAAACAGGCCTTGCGATATGTAAAAGTAATAGCAAAAAATGAGGGAGTTATTCCAGACAAGCAGCCCGGCGCCGGCAATAAAGCATGGTTGTTTGCCGACGAAATTAAAGTGGAGTAAACAATGGCTACCCCTTTTTTAAATGTTTTTGATTACCGATAAGCAGGTTTTATTGTGAATTTCACAAAGGGAGTGCGCAACCCTTTTCGAAAGGTTTTTTCTACATCAAAATTCGGCAGAACCCTTCCTTAAAAAATTTTGATTTATACTTTTGTAGTCCAAAACTCTTTTGCGTAATTTGAGGAATAGCTTGCGGTATTCTGCAACAAAATAGAGGCTTTCAATGCGTAAGCTTGTACCTTTGCGCCTCTGTTTACCTATCTACTTACTTATGACTGACATTAACCTGATTGATGCTTTTGAACGAATTCCGGTAAAGATTTTTGACGATCCCGCCGCCGGCTCTTTGTTTGCCGCCACCGAAGTAGCGAAGCTTATACGCAGCAAACAAGCAGCAGGACAAACCTGCGTATTGGGACTTGCTACAGGCGCTACTCCAAAATCACTTTATGCCGAATTAGTGCGCATGCACCGCGAAGAAGATCTGAGCTTTGAAAACGTCATAACATTTAACCTCGATGAATATTACCCTATTGAGCACGATGCGCTGCAAAGCTATAAAAATTACATGCACCGTATTTTTTTCGATCATATAAATATTGATAAAGAAAACATTCACATTCCAAACGGAGCCCTGCAAAAAGAAGAAATTAAAATCCATTGCGCCGCTTTCGAAAGCAAAATCGAAGCAGTTGGCGGAATCGATCTTCAAATTTTGGGTATTGGAAACAACGGGCATATAGGATTTAACGAACCCGGCTCCAGCATTTTTTCGCGCACAAGGCTTATCAATCTTCAAAATTCTACCCGCCTGGCAAATGCATACGAGTTTGCCAATATTTCCGAAGTGCCTCGGCTGGCAATTACCATGGGAATTGGTACAATTTTAAAAGCCAAACGAATCATAATATTAGCATGGGGCACGGGCAAGGCGCAGGTTGTTCAAAAGGCGGTAGAAAGTTCTGTTACCGAGCAGGTTCCGGCTTCGCTGCTGCAGCAGCACACCGATTGTACGTTTGTAGTTGATGAAACCGCGGCAGCTAATCTTACACGCTACAAATCGCCTTGGCTTACCGGGGAAATAGACTGGAACCCTCAAACCATTAAAAAAGCCGTGGTAAACATGGCTTTAAAGCTAAATAAACCCGTTCTATCGCTGACCACCAACGACTACAACGATTACGGATTAAGCGATTTGCTGGTAGAAAAAGGAGATGTTTATCAAATTAATCTGCAGGTTTATTATTTGCTTCGCGATTCGATTACGGGCTGGCCTGGGGGCAAGCCAAATGCCGATATTCCGGCACACCCCGAGCGATCTGTCCCTTATCCAAAAAAGGTCGTTATTTTTTCGCCCCACCCCGATGATGACATTATCAGCATGGGTGGAACATTTCAGCGCCTGCACGATCAGGGACACGATGTGCATGTAGCTTATCAAACTTCGGGCAACATTGCCGTAACAGACGAGTTTGTAACACGCTATTTAGATTTTGCTATTGGTTTTGAAGAAATTGCCGGAATTAACAGTCAGCGGTCGGAGCAGATATTTACAGAAGTGCGGCGCTACCTGGCGCAAAAGCGTTCCAGCCAGTCAGATACGCCACAGATAAGATCGATAAAAGCACTCATTCGTAGGGGCGAAGCAAAAGCTACCTGCCGGTATGTGGGCATTGCCGAAGAAAACATTCACTTTCAAAACCTGCCTTTTTACGAAACCGGAACCATTGAAAAAAATCCGATGAGCGAAAAAGATGTTGTGATTACGCTGGAACTGCTGAGGACGATAAAGCCGCACCAGGTATTTTGCGCCGGTGATTTGGCAGACCCGCACGGCACGCACAAGGTTTGTTTAGACGTAGTGCTGGAAGCCTTAAAAAGAGCCAAAAAAGGGGGTGAAGAATGGGTAGAAGATTGTTGGTTGTGGCTGTATAAAGGAGCCTGGCAGGAGTGGAATATCGAGGAAATAGAAATGGCCATTCCCATGAGCCCCGACCAGGTATTGAGCAAACGCCACGGCATATTTATACACCAGTCTCAAAAAGATATGGTGCCGTTTCAGGGCAGCGACAGTCGCGAGTTTTGGCAGCGGGCCGAAGAACGCAATGCCGTTACCGCCAGCCTTTATGCCCAGCTTGGCTTGACGCATTATGCTGCCATGGAAGCTTTTGTACGATGGAAATTTTAAGATGAGGAAGAGGATGAATCATTGTACCTGGGAAGCAAGTGAATTTAGATGCAGCCGGTTTCGTTCTATATGGTAATTTTCCACATCCATTTTTAATATCCAAATTAATCAGTAAATTTGACCAATACTTCAATATCCTGGTGTAAATAAATCACGAAATACATCCTAATATCTTCCTGGAAACTACAAATTAGTTCACCTAAAACTTAAAAAGGATGATTAAAAAATTTACACTTAAGCATGTACTGGCTATCTTCTTTTCAACTTTCATTTTGTATATGATATTTGAATTGTTTAGAATGTTTATCAGTATGATGTAAGCCTTACATTTTTGCAATCGAATACTTTAAGGGGCGTGCTGCCCCTTTATTATTTCCACGATCAAACGCATTGAAAACCCAGCTTGGTTACATGTAGAAGGTACTGTTAACAGTAATTTGTTAAGTCATGCCTCTCTACTGTAATAGTTTAAATAAGATAGCTCAAAGCGTATAGCTGGGTTTTTAGCAATAAAAGTTTGTAGAAACTGTTCTAAACCCTATTTTTGCTGCCCGATAACGGCTGCGTAGCTCAATTGAATAGAGCATCTGACTACGGATCAGAAGGTTTTAGGTTTGAATCCTAACGCGGTCACAGAATACGATTTAAGGCAACTTTTCCTAAAGTTGCCTTTATTTTTTCTCTCTTGAACTCGTTCTGGTGGCTCAATCAAGGAGAAAAGCTCATTGATTCTTAAAGTTTGAACTCCCCTTTTTTCCTTCACATACCTGATTCCTTCCGGAAATTCCAAATACTGTAATTTCTGCTTGCCATTAAAATCGCTTAAACGCCATGTTGTACTGAGTTTGGAAGCAATAGTTAAACACTTTTCCACTGCTATTTCAAGGTTTGAACAATCGAATAGAGATTTAGCTAATTCAGATTTTAAACCTTGACTTTCTGTTTTATATTTTATTGAGAACTTCTGATACAATTCGTCGCCCGAAGCAAGCAGCACATAAGCCGGAGCTAACTCCTGGGGCTGTCCGCGCCCCAACGCTACTTGCAAAAATTTTCTACTTCTTCTTTGGGCATGGTTCCCCGAATGTTGGAAGGCCATACAGGACCCGGAATAACGGCATTCACCCTAATATTTCTTTTATCTAACTGCAGCGCAAGCGATTTTGTAAAAGCATATATTGCGATTTTGTAGCAGTATAATCTAATAGCAATGGGTGTCCGGTTAAACCCACGATGCTTCCTGTGTTTACAATGGCATCGCCATCATGATGGTGTGGCAAACTGGCTTGCGCCATAAAAAGTAGCTGAAAATATTTGTTTCAAATGTGCGCCGCAGGTTTTCTTCCGTTATATCTTCCAGCCGCTCCTCTGTTTTTGAAATGCCGCATTATTGATCAATATGTTCAGCTTATAAAATTCTTTCAGCGTCGAACCAGGCAATGCGTTGTCTTACGTCTGCTTTGATTGTCAAACATTTTCTTCCTTTTTCTTCCACCATCCATTTTGTTTCTGCTGCGTACGAATCGTTAACATTATAAACAATGGCAACATCTGCTCCCTCCATGGCAAAAGCTACGGCTACTGCCCTCCCAATGCCGGAATCGGCACCAGTGAGCAGCGCTAATTTGTCCTTCAGCTTTTCCGCTGCTTTGTAGTTGGATAAATCAGAATCCGGCTGTAGGTTTTCTGTTTCCTGCAGTCCTTTCAAAGTGCCTTAATGAAAACTTTTCACCTTTTAGTAGGCAGCAATAATCATTTTCATTATTATGCACCTGATGAACAGGGTCGGCAAAAAGCAGCACTTCTTCATCATAGTGCAGAGCTTCCTTGTACACGCTGTTTAAGAGTGTTAAAAATCTTGCTGAACATGCTCATTCGTAGCTTTACCTGGAATCAGTGCATCCAAAACACACCAAAATAATTATGGAACAAAGCGCTATACCTCTATAATCTAGGTATTAACAATACATCACTAAAAGTTTTGCATACAACAATTTGATACGACTATTATATGCCGGTCATTTTCTTAGTTTGTATTTGTGATCATAAATGTGTAGCGTTTGTGTCAATGCACTGCAATAAAGTACCTCAGTTATTTAACTTATTAAATCAATAAATCACAAGCTGTATTTTTAAATTTTCAAACACGATTAAAAGATGACTTCGTTTTAAATAATAAAATTGTTTTTAAATAAAAGCTTCAAATCTTTCAAAATGGCAGGTATATCCATTTGGTTTTCTCACCAAATAATCCTGATGTTCTGGCTCTGCCGGCCAAAACTTCGTAAAGGGTTCCAGAGTTGTTACAGCATCACCTTTCCATTTATCGGAATCGTTCACTATCTTGATAACTTCTTTAGACACTTCTTTTTCATCATCGTTTTGAAAAAATATGGTTGATCTATAGCTAGATCCTCTATCATTGCCTTGTTGATTCATTGTGGTTGGGTTATGAATTCTAAAAAAATAATCCAATATTTGTTTAAAGTTTGTTTCGTTAGCATCATAAGTAATTTCAATGCCCTCGGCGTGACCGGGATGGTTTCCATAGGTAGGTTCTTCATTGTCTCCCCCTAAATAACCTACTTCTGTATCTTTCACTCCTGGTCGAACTCTAAATAGATCTTCCATTCCCCAGAAACATCCTCCAGCTAAATATGCTTTTTTATAATTGTCCATTTTTTTATTTTAATCATTATTTAATTTATCAATCTGTTGTTTTTATATGCTAACTATTGAACACCCAGGAGGCTACAATATCCTTTGAATAGATGTTACGATTCTCCAAAAAATCCATTTTACTTTTATCATTCAACCAGGAATTTTGTGTTGGACTCAGGTATTCCTCCGGGTGTTGTTTATAGGGGATGGCATAGTTAATTTTGGTTCGCTGAGCCATGCTCAACGGCAAAGAACTAAAATTACTTTGCTTCAGATAGTATTGGGGGTCTTTATCTTCAACGAAGGTCTCGTGATTGTCGATCAGGAAAAAGCCCTGCGCCAAGGCATAATTATTAAGATCGTTCAGCATGCCTTTCTCCGGGTCATAATGAACTTTTACCACTTCGTCACCGTGTATCCAACCTGCTAAGGTTGTGATGACCGCAGGATGTTGGGCCAATGTGGTTTCTCCCGACCAGAAACAGGGGGTCTCGTAAATTGTTTCCCTGGTATAACCATAGTTTAGTTTTAGGTCGTTGCCAAGAGTTGCTATGTACACAGGAATTTTGCCCCGCACTTTTTGGATTACTTTTACCATCTTCCGGTACAAGGCCAGGGGATGGTAGTTGTTCGCCAATTTCGGGATGATTGCATTGCCATTATTATCAACAAAATAGGTCACAGGATTATTCCAGGAAGGTTCGTCATACTTCTTCAGGATTTCGGCATCCTTTCCTGTTCTATTGTTGAATATGACCAAAGGGATAAATTCATTTTCAATAGCTTCTACCATTAATGGATGGCTGAGCACATCACGACCATAATTGACGCAGGTAGAACATCCGGGAATCTCTTGAAAAAAGAGAAGAACCGGTTTACCAGTTGTCGTGCTTTTTTTTAAGGCTTCATCATAATCACGCAACCAGGTAACATTTCCCAGTTCTATATTCTCATTTTTTAAACTTGTTTCTATATCCATACTATTTATTCATTTTGTTTGGTCGCCCGATACACTGTACGTTTTTATCCTGGAGTCCTTCCCATCAATCCATTTGATTCACGGAGAATTCTTTACTTTAACCACGTCGATTCCGTATATGGTGGCCAATTCTATTACCCGTTGTCCATCGTTTCCTTTCCCACTTGCATGGATTCTGAATTAGTACAGTACCGTAAGCCGCCAGGCGATGGTCCATCGGGAAATACGAAATAATATTC
>JBBSRB010000009.1:0-37891 GCA_038243445.1 Chitinophagales bacterium
GCCCTAAGTTACAGCGGCCGTTGGGAGTTGCTGAACGCCGTTAAAAGCATTGCCTGGGAGGTAAAGCACAACAAACTAAACATCGAAGAAATAGATCAGTCTACGCTGCAACAATATCTTTGCACATCTGATTTTCCCGATCCGGAATTAATGATTCGCACCAGCGGCGAATACCGAATTTCAAATTTTTTATTGTACCAGCTTGCTTATGCCGAGTTGTATTTTACAGCCGTTAGGTGGCCCGAATTTAGAAAAGCCAACCTGTACGAAGCTATACTTGATTACCAGCGACGGGAACGCAGGTTTGGTAAAACCGGCGAGCAGGTGCAAACCGACGGCCCCGAATTGCCTGGCACAGAAAGCTAAGAAATTTTAATTTGGGCGCGATGCCACGCCGGCGATTTCAAAAACTTTTTCAAATCTGTTCTATTAAAAAGACGGCACTTCTAAGCAATAAAAAGAACTATGTTGGGGCAGACCCTTTTTTACACGTTTTTAAAAGATAGATATTGTACACCTGCTTTACGGCTGTTTACAGGTGTGAAAAACACATTAAAAAAGGGTCAATTTGTTGCCATCATTGAAAAATTGTTTAAACAGCATTTTAAAAACATACAAAAAAGGGGTATCGTGCAATTATTATTTAAAAGTGAAGTTTAAAAAATGCATTTCTAATCTTAAAAGAAGCGCATCTGTTTTAACAAAACCGTTTGAAAATTACCTTTAATTTGCCGCCCAAACCTTTTTCAACTTTTATTTGCTTTAGGTACACTGCTTTGAATCATTTATATGCAACAAATTTTATCGAGGGCTATCATCCTTTTCTTTTTTATTGCTGGTAGCGCCGCAGCCTCTTTTGCGCAGGATACTACCCAACAACCAACGTCTGTCGATCCGGCGCTGATAGAACTTCAAAACAGCCGTATTCCTAAAGAATATACCATTAGCGCCATCACTGTTACAGGCGTTAATTACCTCGATACTTCTATTATTACGTCTATTTCGGGGCTGCAGGTAGGCGAACGTATTCAAATACCGGGCTCCGATGCTTTTGCAAAAGCCATTGCCAACTTGTGGCGTCAAAAACTCTTCTCCAATATTCAAATATTTATTACCGAACTGAAGGAGGAAACGATTGCATTGGAAATAAATGTGCAGGAGCGGCCAAAACTGGGCAACTTTAAATTAAACGGAGTAAAAAAATCCGAAGCCGAAGAGTTGCGTGGAAAAATTGGACTGGCAAAATCTACCATCATCACTGAAAATACACGCCGAAATGCAGTAGAAGCCATTCAAAAATATTACGTAGATAAAGGCTACAAAAACGTAACTGTAAGCATAGAAGAAAAACCCGACCCTGCGTTTGTAAACTCCAATTCACTTACGTTTAATATTAATAAAGGGCGTAAGGTGCGTATAAACCAGGTTAGCTTTTATGGCAACGATCAGGTTTCGGATCTGAAGTTGAAAAAAGAGCTGAAAGGCACGAAGGAAATGACCAAACTTACCTTGAACCCTACAAAAACCGAAAGTCCTTTTGGCGAAAACGAACGCCTTTCTTTCAGCGAGTACTTAAAAAACTGGGGCTTTCTTTCGGTTTCAAAAACAAAGCTTTTTTTAGACCCGTATTTTCGCTTTAAGCTTTTCAGTGGTGCCAAATTCGATCAAAAAAAGTTTGATGAAGACCTTGAAAAGGTGTTGGACAAATACAACGCAATGGGCTACCGCGATGCGCAAATTGTAGATACCGCTTTGTATTACACGCCGCAGGGAAACCTGAATATTGATGTAAAAATTGATGAAGGCGACAAATACTATTTTGGCGATATTGCCTGGAAAGGAAACACCAAATACAGCGATTCTATACTAAACGCCATTTTACGCATTAATAAAGGCGATACATATAACCTTGATGTGCTGAACAAAAGAATAGGAAAGCAGCTAAGCATGGAAGGTGGCGATATTGGCGGACTGTACCAGGATGATGGCTACTTATTTTTTAGAGTAGAACCGGTAGAAACAGCCGTGTATAACGATACAATTGATTTTGAAATAAGATTGGTAGAAGGGCCACAGGCAACTATTAAAAACGTAAATATTTTTGGAAACGATAAAACAAAAGACCACGTAATCCGCAGAGAGTTGCGTACTGTGCCCGGCGAAAAATTCAGTCGTGCCGATTTAATTCGTTCGCAGCGCGAGTTGGCCGGACTTCAATACTTTAACCAGGAAACGATTAACCCCGGCATTAATCCAAACCAGGAAGATGGCACCGTGGATATTAACTGGAACCTCGAAGAAAAATCATCCGACCAGTTAGAGCTTTCTGCAGGTTGGGGCGGCGGCGTTGGTTTAACCGGTACATTGGGTGTATCGTTTAATAACTTCTCTATAAAAAACATTCTAAAAAGGGAGTCGTGGGATCCGCTGCCTACCGGCGACGGACAAAAGCTAAGCCTGCGCCTTCAATCGAACGGTCGTGCATTCCGGTCGTACAATTTTTCGTTTACCGAGCCCTGGCTTGGAGGAAAAAAACGCAACTCCTTAACCTTTAGTTTTTACAACAGCAAGTTTTCCAATGCCTTCGACCCATACACCGGACAAATGCTGAAAGAACGTGCCGACTCGAGTTATTTAAGAACGCTGGGTGTAAGTGTATCGCTTGGCAAACAGCTAAAATGGCCCGATGATTATTTTAGTTTGGTGTACTCGCTTGGCTTTACTCAATATAAATTAAAAGATTACCATTTTCAGGGGTTTGGCTTTAGCGATGGCACGTCAAACAACATCAACTTTAAAATAGGTTTACAGCGTTCATCTGTTTTCGATCCTACTTTCCCGCGCAGTGGTTCCAACATGTCGCTAAGTCTTCAGTTAACGCCGCCATATTCTCTTTTCGATCCAAGTCGTGTAACATCTGCCAACCCGTATAAAAACCCTGAGTATCATAAGTGGCGTTTTAACTCGGATTGGTTTGTACCTATTGGAAAACCAGGAGGTGCCGATAAAACCCGCCAGTTTGTATTAAAATTATCGGCTAAGTACGGCTTTATGGGACGATACAATAACAAGCTTGACTTTTCTCCATTTGAACGTTTTCAATTGGGCGGCGATGGATTAAGCAACAACCAGGGATTATTGGGTTACGATATTATTTCGCTTCGTGGTTATCCTGTGTTCCAGGAATCCAATACGGCCATTAACCCCGACCTTTCCAGCGCAAGCCGATATTTTACTATTTTTAATAAGTATTCTTTAGAGCTGCGTTATCCGTTGGTTACTAACCCAAGTAGCACTATTTATGCACTAACGTTTTTTGATGCTGCAAATGGCTGGCACTCGTTTAAAGATTATAATCCATTCCGTTTGCGCCGAAGTGTTGGCGCCGGTATGCGTTTCTTTTTACCTATGTTTGGTTTGCTGGGCTTCGATTATGGTATTGGTTTAGATCGAATCAATCCAAACAACAAAGGCTTAAAAGGTGCGGCTAAGTTTACCTTTATGCTTGGTTTTGAACCAGAATAAAGAGTGTATTTTTTCTGGATGTAAAAATGTAAAATACAAATAGAAATGAAGATTTATTTTATAAAATTTAAACCCTCAACATTGTTATGAAAAAAATACTTTTTCTTATGGCTTTTGCTCTTTGCGTGGGAAGTTCTGCCTTTTCGCAACGTTATGCCATTATAGATACAAAGTACATTTTAGATAAGTTGCCCGATTACAAAGAGGCGCAGAAACACCTGGATGAAGTAGCCGGAGGTTGGCAAAAAGAAATTGACCGGCAGCAGCAGGATTTGGATAAAATGTATAAAGATTTTGAAGCAGAACAGGTAATGTTAAGCGATGAATTACGTAAAAAGCGCGAAGACCAATTGTTTGTAAAAGAAAAAACATTGCGCGACCTGCAACGCCAGCGTTTTGGTTTTGAAGGTGATTTATTTAAGCGCCGTCAAGAGTTGGTTAAGCCCGTTCAGGATAAAGTTTATAACGCCGTGCAGAAATTAGCAGTGCAACGCGGCTACGATTTTATATTAGATAAAAGCGAAGGAATAACGGTTATATTTGCCGACCCAAAATTGGAAAAAAGCGATGACGTGTTGCGGGAACTCGGTATTCGCAATTAAAAAAATGTAAAAGCATAAAAGGTTCAGCAACCAATTCTACTAAAAAAGTATCATCATTAAAACATCACAAAAACCTCATGAGCAAGATTAAATTAATTATTGTAGCGGCTGCGCTAGTTACAGGTTTCGGTGCTTCGGCACAAAAAACAGGTTACATTAGTTTAGACCAGGTAGTACGTTTAATGCCAGAAGTTGGTAAGATTGACACGCTTTTACAGCGTTATCAGGCCGATTCGTTAAACCCCCAGTTTAACTACATGGTTTCGGAATATACCCGTAAGGACAGTATGGTAAATAGCAAGGACTCTTCTAAAACTCCTGCTGCCGTTCGCGCCCAAATTCGTCAGGAGCTGGAAGGCATGGCTTATCAAATTCAAAACTGGCAACAAATTGTACAAAATGCTTTACAAGGCAAACAAAACGAATTGTTGGAACCTATTTACATGAAAGCAATGAATGCGTTGAACGCTGCTGCAAAAGAAGGTGGCTACAGTTATGTATATAATAAAGAAGCCCTTTTAGTAGCTCCGCCAGCCGATGATCTGCTGCCATTAGTAGCTAAAAAACTAAACATTAAACTGCCACCAGTAACCGCCGGTGCAGCGCCAAAATAATAAAGTAAAAGCAATTGTATTTATCCCGCCATTTGGCGGGTTTTTTTGGTTGAATTTTAAAGGAACCTGGTAAAGATTGATAAATAGGTATTGAAAAACCCGGTGAATTTTGAATATAAAAAATCTGGGTTATACTTTTGAAAACCTGATGAGGATATAAAAAAGCTTTTGTTTACTTAAAACGGCATCGAAACTTCCTATTTATAACTTCGTAATTCTAACTCTTTAGCTATGTCGCCCATTGGTGTTTTTGATTCGGGTTTTGGAGGCTTAACGGTATTGCGGCAATTCGTTAGTAAATTACCGCAATACGATTATTTATATCTGGGCGATAATGCCCGCTCGCCTTACGGCAATCGCAGTTTTGAAACAGTGTACCAATATACTTTGCAGTGTGTAAAATGGCTGCTACAACAAAACTGTCCGCTAATTATTTTGGCTTGCAACACAGCCTCTGCAAAAGCGCTACGCACTATTCAACAAAACGATCTGCATAAGCTCTGGCCATCGGCGAGGGTTTTGGGTGTTATTCGTCCAACAACCGAAGTTATTGGCAACTATTCTTCATCTAACCACATTGGTATTTTAGCAACTAACGGCACGGTGCAATCCAACTCGTATGTATTGGAAATTGAAAAGGCTTTTCCCCAACTCACTGTTGTGCAGGAAGCCTGCCCTATGTGGGTACCGTTGGTAGAAAACGGCGAACATTTAAATGAGGGCGCCGATTACTTTATTAAAAAACATTTAAATAATATACTGGCTGCAAATCCAAAAGTAGATGCACTATTATTAGCTTGTACACATTATCCTTTATTACAAAATAAAATCAGGCACCATTTGCCGGCGCATATAAAATTAATTTCGCAGGGAGAAATTGTAGCCAATAGTTTGCAAGATTATCTGGAGCGTCATCCGCAAATAGAAGAAAACCTTTCAAAAAGGGGTGACCGCCTGTTTTATACCACCGATTCTACTAAAGAGTTCAACGAAAAAGCCACACTGTTTTTTGGCGAACACATCACCTCTCAGCATACCCTTTTATAAGTCTTTTAGCCAGCTTTTTATGCCTTTGTAAATTTGTTTTGCTACTCCTTTTTGAAAAGTTTCGTCCCTTATCTTTTCTTCGTCTTCGGCATTGCTTAAAAAGGCTACTTCTACCAGGCAGTTGGGATATTCTGTAGGGCCGCTGAGCGAAAAATTAAAAGCGCCTATGTTTCCAAAATTTGCCAGCTTCAGCTTAAGCATTTGGTTTAAAATAGCTTGAGATAGCGAGCGAAAGCCAATGTAGCGGTAGTACGTGCTGGTGCCGCTTACGCCTTTATTTGACGATGAATTTAAATGTACGCTAATCAACAAGTCGGGGTTTTTCTCGCGCAGCATTTGTGTTCGTTCAATCATGCTCAGGTCTGCATCGGTTGTACGCGTCATAAATACAGTGGCGCCTTTTTTTTGCAATTGCTTCTCTAATTTTTTCGCAATTTTTAAGGTATAATCTTTTTCTAAAATATTGGTTTTAACCCCAAGTGCACCGGTATTGGTTCCGCCGTGGCCAGCATCTACGGCAATGGTTAAGTGCTTCAGATTTAGCTTTGGCTGACGTTTTACTTTAATTACCAGCGTATTGTTGTTGTAATAAACGGTATATCCCCAATGCTGCTGGTGCACCAGTTCTATATAAATCCGAAACACATCATCTTCTACCTGCTCGTACCAAACATTCTTTATTTCTTTTACTGTTTGTAGCTGCGTAATCCAATTGGTGTTGCTGGTAGCGCCATATACATCAACAATAATGGCTGTCGGAGAAATGGTTTGAGTGGTTTTATACGGAAGCCTTTCGGGCAAGCCAACCGTCACAAAATCAAACGTATCGTTGCCCCAAACTTTCCAGCTTGCCGTTAGATAATAGGGTTTACTGCTTAGTGTTGTATCTTGTTTAAAGGCTGTTTTTGGTAAAAAAGCAAAATGCGCTTTTGAAAGTTGCACCTTGTAGTCATCTTTTGTACTGTCTGTTACCTTCATTAAAATATTTGAATCCAGGTAAGTCATTTTTGCTCCGCCAAGGCGGTCATCTCCTGGGCCATATTCCAGGTAAGGCAGCGGCCCTGTGGTTCTTCCAAAAACAAGCGGCTGGCTGTAGCTTATTGCTGTAACCAGAACAAATAAAAAGAGTAAAACACGTTTCATAGAAAGGGAAGTTAAGTAGAAATGCAGATATAGGCTCCGTATTACTACTTGTAAAACCGGGAGTACTACTCCATTTTGCTAACCCGTTATGTAATAAGAAAAATGCATATTACCTTGACGGTGTTAAGCTGTGAAAAGCCTGACTCCAAACCTTAAAAAAACCAAACTAATGAATGTTGTATCCATAATGGGCACCATTTCCTGCATTGCATTCTTAATGCCGGTTTGCCTGATTGTTGCTTACCGGCTTTTCATAAACTACAGCCTTCTCGCCCTATTTTTTTATTATTCTTTAACCGCTTTTCATAATTTTTTAATGCTGTACTATGTTGGAACATATACCGAATGGTTAAGCGGCTTTGGCGTAATTCTTAATTACTTAGATGCGCCGCTGATGCTGGTAGTTCTCTTATTCTTTTGCCCCTCGTCTCAAAAGAAAAAGATCATTACCATAAGTATTGTTTCTTTTTTATTTTTCGAGCTGGTAGTAAGTATTTTTAACGGGTTTAACAGCAGTAGCCTGGTGTACATTTTAGGGCCAGGCATAGCCTTGATTTTTGTTTATTCTATTTACCTTTTTACCTATTACGTTAAGCTAAGCATCGAAAAAAACAAAGGCTTTGGCAAAGCGGTTATGATTACTTCCATTGTATTTGCCTACGGCTGTTATGCCACCGTTTACGGGTTTCATTATGTGCAGCAAACATCCGCTGTTGAAGGTGTGTTTGTTATTTATTATGTAGCTTCTATTCTATCGGCTATATTAATGAGCATTGGTTTGTACTACTATAACAAACGATCGAAAAAAATAAAAGAAGTGCAGCAAGCCCGGAAAGAGTTACAGGCGTTTTTCGATTTATAAACATCGGCACGTTGGTGCTCTGTTGCAATATTCCATTTCTGTTATTACATTTGTCTCCCACCCTATTTAATTCCTTACTGCCATTATCCACTGTTCGGCCGTTTCCAATCCGTATTAAACCAGTCGTATCCATCTCCTGTTGGCAGCATTTCTAAAACAAACATATATGGATACCCGAAAACTTTTTACGGCGCTGGCCCTCATCTTATTTTCTGCAACTTGTTTTGCTCAACTTACGCACCCTGAACCGGCAGCTTCCGCGCCAGGTGATAATTATGAAATCGCTTTAACTTCTGCTGGTTTATGGAACGAAATTGCCATTTATAAAAACGAAGAAGGCGCAAATGTTATTAAATGGAGCATAGAGGGCAAACAGCCGCTGGAGTTTTTATTGCAGGCTTCTACCGACGGTAAAAACTATCGTGCAATAAAACGGATTGCAGCAGAATCAACCACCAGAGAAAGCTACCAGGCTACCGGTAACAATAGTAAAAACTGGACCTGCTTCAGAGTTATTTGCATTGATGCTGCCGGAGCGTTTTCTTATTCTCCGGTTGTGCAGATAAAGTAACCAGGCAAGGTTTCCAATAAATAATCTTGAAACATTCAAACCCTTTTTGAACTGTATTTAGCCTAAAAAAAATCCCCGCTTTCGCGGGGGATTTCCAATTTATAAAAAGTATCTTTTTTTCTCAATTAACGCATCGGCAATGCGTCGTCGGCCTTCTTTGCTATTGTAAGATTGCGCTTTTGTAAACCGTTTAATTCCCATTAATATCATTCGCTGCTCATCGCCTTCGGCAAAAGCGTTTACCGCATCTTTACCGTTTTTGTTAATGCGATCGGCGGCATCGTATAAAAAGCAAGCTAAGATATCTCGGTGCTCCTGTTCGTGTTCGCTGCCTTTTAATTTCATTACCCGAAGTAACAGGCTTTCTGCTATAAACGTATCTAACGACATATCGGCAATGTTCATTAAAATTTCCTGTTCCTGTTCCAGCTTCATCATTAATTTTTGCGCGGCGGCTCCAGCGGTAAGTAACACTGCTTTTTTAAAATTCGCAACCAGTTTTCTTTCGGCTGCAAAAGGCGTTTCGTCTTCCTCGCCAAAATCGGGGATGGACATTAGCTCGCCGGATACTTTCATTGCTGCGCCCATAATGTTTAATCGCCCCTGCATGGCGCGCTTCAATGTCATATCAACGGTTAACAACCGGTTTATTTCGTTGGTGCCTTCGTAAATACGGTTAATGCGGCTATCGCGATAAGCCCGTGAAATATTGTATTCATCGCTGAACCCGTTACCTCCGTGTATTTGCACGCCTTCATCTACACAAAAATCAAGCACTTCGCTGCCATATACTTTTAAGATGGCGCACTCAATGGCATATTCTTCGGCAGCACCTAAAAGAGCTTCATTAAAGGGCTTGCCTTGTGCGCTTAATTCGGCTTCTTTTTCTTCAATCCACTGAGCCGTACGGTACAAAGCACTTTCGCACGCAAAGGTGCGAATGGCCATTTCGGCAAGTTTGTGTTTTATTGCGCCAAAATTTGAAATAGAGGTTTTAAACTGTTCTCTATTTATAGCATAATCAATAGAAGTGGTGGTGGATTTTTTAGCACCGCCAAGGGCTGCTGCGCATAATTTTAAACGGCCAATATTTAAGATGTTGAAGGCTATTTTATGACCTTTTCCCACTTCTCCCAAAACATTTTCTACCGGTACTTTGCAATCCTGAAAGTATAATTGAACAGTGGAGGAACCTTTGATGCCCATTTTGTGTTCTTCCGGACCTTGCGTAAAGCCTTCAAAGCCTCGCTCCACAATAAAGCCGGTGAATTTATCGACATCTATTTTTGCATACACATTAAATACATCGGCAAAACCTCCATTGGTGATCCAGCATTTTTGCCCGTTTAATAAATAATATTTTCCATCATCGCTTAAGCGGGCTGTAGTTTTTGCGCCTAATGCATCGGATCCGCTGTTGGGTTCTGTTAATCCGTAAGCACCTACCCACTCGCCGCTAATTAACTTCGGTATGTATTTGGCTTTTTGTTCTTCTGTTCCAAAATACAAAATAGGCAACGTTCCAATACCAGTATGAGCTGAAATAGCAACAGAAAACGAATGTCCGGCACCAAGGTATTCGTTTACAATAGTTGCGGTAACAAAATCTTTACCCATGCCGCCGTATTCTTCGGGAAACGAAACAGCAAGCATACCTTGTTCGCCTGCTTTTTGCACCAGCGAACGCATTAGGCCAGGCTCCATGCTGTCTATCCGGTTTAGAATAGGAAACACTTCGGTATTTAAGTATTGGTCGCACATATCACGAATCATGTGCTGTTCTTCGTTAAAATCCTCAGGGACGAATGTCGCGGCGGGATCGCTTTCTTTTATCAGCCATTCGCCGCCTTTTATGGTTGTATTGGTGATTGTTTCCATATTTAAAGTTTAAAGTTTTAGTTGTTTAGTTGTTTAAAAGTTTAAGGGTTTAAAGCCCACCGCGCGCATTACTCATCATTCATCGCATTACGAACTTAAATTATCGTACACCTTCTGCAGCACGGCTTTACAAATTTCAACATGTTCCGGCGGTACGCCCTGCAAGGCTTCGTTCAGGGTTTCTTCGGCCTGAATCATGGTTTGCTCTTCTAATTTTTGAGCGGCTTTAGTAAGCACCACTTTATTTATTCTGCGGTCGTTTTCATCGGGCACCCTTTTTACAAGGTTTAGCTTTTCAAGATTGTCTACAAGGCGGGTAATGCTTGGTTTATCTCTAAAAGTTGCCCTGCAAAGGTCTTGCTGACTTCTTCCGTTTTCTTTCCATAAATGATATAAAACACTCCATTGCTCAATGGTTAAATTAAGGTGATGCGCATTAAAGTTTTTTTGCAGCCGCCGCGCTATGGCGGTAGATGCTTTCCCTGAAATAAAACTGTATAATTCGCCCTTTTTAAATTGGTTGTTTCGCATATAGTTGTTTATGCAACTAAGTAAATTTAATGATTTTTATTATAAATTTGACCGTCTCTCAAAAAAAATTGAATGTTTTTATTGCTGCTCTCTGCTTTGTTGTTTGCCAGCTATGCACTTTTGATTTTTTTTTACAAAAAAGGTTGGGACCGTTTAGTTGAATTTAAGCCGAAAGAAACCTTCGAAAAAGGCCCCTTTATATCGGTGCTCATTGCTGCCCGCAACGAAGAAAAAAATATAGCCGCACTGCTGCAATCGCTGGAGGCGCAAACCTATCCAAAACACCTATTTGAGGTTATTGTTGTAGATGATCATTCGGAAGACAACACCGTGGCGGAAGTAAAACGCTTTGGCAACGCCAACGTAAAAATTGTTCAGTTAATGGGCGAAGCGGCATTCTCATCTAAGAAAAAAGGCATCCAAAAGGGTGTAGCCTGCGCCACCGGCGAACTTATTGTAACTACCGATGCCGATTGTACGGCACCGCCCGGGTGGCTCTCGATTATTGCTTCTTTTTACCTGGAAAACAAATTTTCGTTTCTTGCTGCCCCGGTTGCTTACCGGAGCAAAAACACCCTTTTAGAAGTGTTTCAAACCATCGATTTTATTACGCTTCAGGGCATTACGGCTGCTTCAGTAGCAGCCCATTTTCACGCTATGTGCAACGGTGCCAACCTTGCTTATACCAAACAGGCGTTTATAGAGGTAGAAGGCTTTAAAGACATTGATGCAAAAGCCAGCGGAGACGACATGTTGCTGATGTATAAAATTTGGAAAAAACATCCCAAAAAGGTTCATTACCTAAAAAGTAAAAACGCTATTGTACAAACAACGCCTATGCCCACCTGGAAAGAATTTTATTGGCAACGCATTCGCTGGGCCAGCAAAACGACATATTATCAGGATAAAAGAGTTTTTTTGGCCCTGTTGCTAATTTATTTATTTAACGTGTTATTTCTGGTGTTGGCAATAGCCGGCTTTTTCTACTCCTTTTACTGGTTGTTGGCCTTTGTGCTGTTAGCAGCCAAAGCAGCGGCAGAAGCTCCATTGGTTTATAGAGCTGCCGTTTTTTATGAACAACAAAAAATACTTTGGTATTTTTTGTTGTTGCAGCCGCTGCACATATTGTATACTATCAGCATAGGCCTTTTAAGCCAGTTTGGAAAGTACAAATGGAAAGGGCGGCGCACCAAATAACAGAAGCATTAAAATCTTTTGGTAGTACCTGGCTTTTGCTCTAAGTAGTCAACATAATCTTTATTGCCCAGACGAAAAAAAACATTAAGTCCGGTTTTCTTTTGCAGCTTTAATTCCTGTTTACAGGCAAGTCCCATATGAGTTGCGTAGTAGTTACCGGGAACAATTTTTATAACAATAGGGTAGGTTGTATCTTTTATAACATGCGTTGTATTTTGAGCACCTGCCGGTGACAAAACAGCCAATAAAATTATAGAGCAAAAAAGGTTTTTGAACATCATTATTTATTGGTGTAAATTTACGGCTTGATTTTTGTTATACCGCCGAATTTTTTTTGCCCTTATTGAAACGCAGAACATGAGTTTAAACCAAAGTCTTCAACAGAAACTATTACAAAAATTATCGCCACAACAAATTCAGTTAATGAAGTTGTTGCAGGTGCCCACTGCAATTTTAGACGAGCGGATAAAAGAAGAACTTGAAGAGAATCCTGCTTTGGAGTTGCCCGAAGAAGGACATGAAGATAACTTTGAAGGAAAAGATGAATTTGCCGAAGAAGGAGGCACAGAAGATTACACCGAAAGTGAGATGAGTTCCGAAGAACAATACGACAACATCGACATTTCGGATTACGTTAGCGAAGGCGATGACGATGTGGCTGATTATAAAATGCGTGATGAAAATTACGGAGATCAGGAAGAAAAACAAACCATTCCTTACAGCGTTGAAACTTCTTTTTACGAAGTGCTGGAAAGCCAGTGGGGCATGTTGAAGCTGGATGAAAAAGAAGAGAAAATTGCAGAGCAAATAATTGGGTCTATTGACGAAGATGGCTATCTGCGTCGCGAAACATCGGCTATTGTAGATGACCTTGCTTTTAGGCAAAACATTATGACTTCAGAGCACGAAGTGGAAGCGCTTATAAAACGAATTCAACGCTTCGATCCGCCCGGCGTAGCGGCCCGAACCTTGCAGGAATGTTTGCTGCTGCAGCTTTACCGAATGAAAGAAGAAGGAAAAGAGGTGGAGGTGGCTATTATGGCACTTACAAAATACTTTGATGAATTTACCAAAAAACATTACGAAAAAATACAACGCGGACTTAACCTTGATGACGAAGAACTGCGCGACGTAATGAACCAGATAACCCGGTTAAACCCAAAGCCCGGTGGAAACGTAGGCGAATTAAATAAAGCAGAAAGTTACGTGGTGCCCGACTTTTTTATTTACAACAATGCCAGCAAGCTGGAGCTAACACTGAACTCGAAAAACGCACCCGAACTGCGCATTTCTGAAGGCTATCGGGATATGCTGAAAGATTACGATCGTGGAACAAAAAAAGACCGCCGCCAAAAAGAAGCCGTTCTCTTCATCAAACAAAAAATTGATGCTGCCAAGTGGTTTATTGATGCTATTAAACAACGCCAACATACGCTGTTAAGTACCATGACGGCCATAATGAATCATCAATACGATTTTTTTATAACTGGCGACGAAACCTCGTTGCGACCCATGATTTTAAAAGACATTGCCGAAAAAACAGGTCTTGATATTTCCACAGTTAGCCGTGTGGCTAACAGTAAGTTTGTGCAAACAGAATTTGGAACTTACCGGCTGAAATTCTTTTTCTCCGAATCATTAACAACCGATAGCGGCGAAGAAGTTTCTACGCGTGAAGTAAAAAAGATACTGAGCGACATGATAGAAAACGAAAGCAAGAAAAAACCCCTGAGCGACGAACGATTAACCGAACTGCTGCAGGAAAAAGGCTATAATATTGCACGACGAACAGTAGCCAAGTACCGCGAGCAATTAAATATTCCGGTAGCCAGGCTGCGCAAAGAACTTTAAACTGCTTATGCAAACAATTAACGGACACCGCCCGCAAACAAATCTGTCCGAAACCACTTTCCATCCTCTTTTACAGGCGGCAGCGCGGCTTGTTTCGCTGCTTTTTCATCCCCTGTTTATACCGGTTTATATTTCGGGGTTTTTAATGTATTATACGCCGCTGTTTACCGGCCTGGATGCACGCGATAAGCTGTTTTTACTCATCCGTTTTTTGGTTATGTACGCTGTATTTCCGCTGGTAACCATTTTACTTGCAAAAGGGTTGGGCTTTATACAATCCATTTATTTGCACACCCAAAAAGATCGTATTATTCCCTATATCGCCTGCGGACTTTATTATTTTTGGATGTGGTACGTTCTGCGCAATCAGCCACAGTTTCCGCAAGAATTAGTCATGCTTGCACTTGCCATTTTCATTGCCTCCAGCCTGGGGTTAATGAGCAATAGTTACTTAAAAATAAGTATGCACGGCATCTCGCTTGGCGTTATGATTGCTTTTATTTGTATTGTAGGCCTCCTGGCGCCAATTAGTTTTGGCTATTATATTTCCATTGCTTTGCTTATTGTTGGCCTTGTATCTACTGCACGCCTTATTAATTCCGATCATCATCCTATAGAAGTGTATGCCGGACTTGCCGTTGGCGTTATTGGCCAGGTAATAGCCTATTGGTTTGTATATTAATTGTTTTTGAACCGGTCTTTTTTGCTACTATCATGCTTCTGTTGCGTCGCACTCTTGTGCAGTTGTGAATGCTATTGGGCAATAGCACAAAACTTGCGGCTTTGTCGATGCTTTTTGCTAAAACAATCAGCTTTTCTATTTTCGGGCGTGCATAGCCAAAATTCACCTGCTGTTAATGTCCCGCTGTTAAGAAAATAGGCTATTGTTGTACATTTTTAATATAATTTGGCGATTCGCATTCTTGCCAATACTCTACAATCTTTACGATAATTCTTTTTAGTTTGTCATGACTATTTGGTTTGATAAAAAACCCTTGAATAGATCTCGAATAGGCGTCGATCACATGTGTTTGTTCGGCACTCGTAGAAAAGAAAAGATAGGGGATAGATTTTAATCTCAAATCTTCATTATTGTGAATTTTTTCTCGTAATTCCATTCCATTTAATTTGGGCATATTAATGTCAGAAAGCACAAGAAAAGGTTCAATCTTAGTATCTGTCAAATATTCCAAAGCTTTTTCGCTATCGGAAAAGAAAATAAGTTCATTTTTATATTTAAGTTCTTTAAAAATATCAGCCAAAAGATCCTGATCATCAATATCGTCTTCAATAATAATAACGGGACCGGTTTTATTCATTGTGCTATTTTAGGTTTTTAAGTTACAAGTGTTTCAAAAGTAATGGGTTCTTTTTCAGGTCACGCACAGCAGCTAATTTACAAAACAAAGCCATTCAACGCCTCTTTCGCATTTTTTCACCGTTACGTATCATTCAAGCAGTTGCGTTTAATATTGAAATGCCGCTTCGTTGTTAATTGCGCATCTCAGTATTACAAAAAACAAAAAAAATTTCAATGTAGTTATATAAACAAAACATGTGGGTTGGTGTGTGTTTTTGCAAATGCAAAGAGAGCAATTTAAAAACACTTTGCGGTCTTAAATTGCAGTGGAAATCCTGCTCCTAAGGATGCATACTCAAAGTTTAAAAAAAAAGCCCTACCATAGGGTACGGCGGGCTTTTGTCATCCATCCTTGTTTGTGTCCAACTTAAGCGTTTAATATTTTTGAAGTGTTGAGGTAGTTTTTAGACGGGTGATAAATAAACAGCGTGCTGCCATTTTTTATAAGATGAATTATTTTTGCCGATTGCTCTTGCGGAACTGCGGGGCAGCCAAAAGAGCGGCCCATAAATGAAGAAGCTTTGCGGTGCTCGCCAATATAATCGGCACCATGCAACACTACTGCCCTCGATTCGGCGTTGTTGTTAAAGCCATGCTCTTTGCCATCGAGCTTTAACGATAAACCGTGCTTGCCAAAATAAGTGCCTTTGGTTACATAAAAACCAAGTGAGCTTTGCAAAGATTCGGGCGTGTTTGAAAACTTAGCAGCTACATCAAGCCCTGTGTTTTTGCCATGAGCAACGTAGGTATTTAAAAGCACTTCGTGGTTAGCAACATCAATAATATACATGCGCTTTTTGCGTGAATTTTGACTAAAATCAACCACGGTTAAAATATTGCTATTCCCTAAAGCACCCTTTCTACGCAGGTAATCGTACCCTTTGTAGGCATATTTCATTGCATCCTCAGATAAACCAAGGCTGCTTAAATTTAATTCGTTGTAAAGTGAGGTGGCTGCTGCCTCGGCACTGTTATCCACTGCTTTTGCAGTATTTGCCAATGTGCTTACAAGCTCGGCAGAAGCAGTAAAAGCTACTTTTTTACTGCCTGCTTTAATGGCGGGTGCAAAGGCAAAAAGTAATGTAAAAGCGGCGGCTAAGGCAAGGGGCAAAATGGTTTTGTTCACAACGTGTTTTTAAGGTTTTGCGGGGAATACTGGAACGCCGGTAATGTGAAAATATTGTGCCGAAAAGGGGTTTGCAAGCGTTTGATAAGAAAACTTTAGGATTTGCGTATAAACACCTAATTATTTTGCTGCAACAATGCAAAGGTACCCCTTTTTGAAAGGTTTTGAAAGCCTTTTATAATGGGTACTTACCGGCGCATTTCGCGGCGCTTTAACAAAAACTCATTACTGTAAATTTTAAGCAATAACAGAAACATCGAGATAAGCAGCGGACCAAAAATCAACCCTATAAAACCAAAAAGGTTCAGCCCTACAAGAACTCCAAAAATGGTTACAAGCGGGTGAATATCACCCAGTTTTTTATTTATCATAAACCGGAAAAGGTTATCTACCAGCCCAATTAACCCAAAACCCCAAATAGCCATGGCAATGCCGCGACCGGTATCGCCCTTGGCAAAAAGCATTATGGTTAGCGGCACATAAACCAGTGCGGCGCCAACCACCGGCATCATAGCTGTAATGCAGGTAGCCACAAACCACAAAAAAGGCTCATCTATGCCAATAATTAAATATCCTATTAAGCCTACAAAACCTTGTATAAGCGCAATCAGCGGAATACCAATGGTGTTGGAGGTAACCATAATTTTTATTTCGCGGCCAATTAGCTCTACGTTACGATCTTTAAATGGAATGTATTCATACAAAGCATCTTCCATGCGGCGCCCGTTTACCAGCATAAAAAACAGAATAAAGTACATGCTGCCGATAAGGGTTATCACGTTTAGCGTTTGCCCTAATATTTTTGGCAGCAACTGTCCAAGGTACGAACCTACCTGGTTGAGCGTATCGGGTTTGATTATTTCGTAGCCAATTTTATCTTTTAAAGAAGCCATCGTATGTTTAAGCGAGTTTAGCAGCTCGGCAGAATGTGTGGCGGCGTAGCTAACTTTAGAGTACATTATGTTTCCTAAAAGCCCGATTGGTACCAGGATAACAAAAAACGAAAGCAGCATTAGTACCCAGGCAGCCGTGCTTCGGCGCCAGCCTTTTTTTTCGGACAGGTAAAACATACGTTCGCGCATGAGCACGTAAAAAGTTACGGCGCCTAAAAACGCCGAGAAGAAAAACCAAAGTTCGCGTAGTAAAACAATACCTAAAAAAACGATAAACGAAATAAAAGCAATTTGCCGCAGCAGGTTGCTGTCAATGGTGTTGTTTGTGTTATTGGTGGTCATTTACTTAGGTGGTGCGCGGCGAAATTACGTTTTTGCCCTCATTTATTGCGCTATATAGACGATGCTTAAAAATCGTTATTGCCACACCCTTTTTTTAAGGTTTGTTTTAGCGTGAGTTATTTTCGTATCTTTTCCATTTAACCCTTTGCTGCGCGGTGGCATGGAATTTATGGATAGTAGAGAAATAACTTCTAACCCAACAATAACAATTTACAAATGGCAGAACTCGATGTGCAACGAAAGACAAAATCGCTGATTCCATGGATTATTTTAATAGTGGCTGTATTAGCCATACTGGCTTACTTTTTATTAAATAGAAACAATGATGTTTCAAACGATGGAGTAGTGGCGCCCACAACTTACGATTCTACCGCTCCGGCGCAAAACTCGTTCGATTCCGGAACGCCAATGCAAACAGACACGCTGCCGCTTTAAAGCGAAACAAAATTTTTTAACACAAAGCGCAAACGCTTTATAAATATAAAAACAATGGCTTCAAACAGACCTTCAACCCGCCTGCGCGAACTGCACGGCAGTGGTTTTGAAATAAAAAAAGGACAACCTGACATAAGAGGTTGGGATGTTAGAGACGATAACCGCCACAAGTATGGCAAAGTGCAGGAATTAATTTTCGATATTCGTGCAAACAAGGTGCGTTACCTCGTTGTATCCATTTTTGACACAAAGGAACTGGAACTGGAAAAACGTACAGTGCTTGTGCCAATCGGCCTCGCCGTGCTTGATGGTGCCGATGATGATGTTATTTTGCCTGCTGTAACTCCTTTTCAATTGCGTGCACTGCCCCGTTACGACAAAGACAAACTCGGCGCCAAAGCCGAACGCGACATTAGCTATGTTTTTGGCCGAAATGCTTTGGACGGAAACACAGCAAACGCAAATAATGAGCTTTCGGATGATGATGTGGACAACAGCTTTTACGAACACGATCATTTTAACGAAGAAAACATGCAAAAAAACCGTCGCGGCACGGCGGCTAATCAATTGAATTCCGAAAGGGAGAAAACGACTCATACAGCAAATTCAGAGAAAAGGAACGAAGGACAAATTTATTATCGTAAAGGAGACGAATTACATCCTTTAAACCCCAACGCCGACCGAATTGAAGATACAACTGTGAATAACAATTTGGCTGACCGCAACGAAACTGACGAAGAGTCCATCCGCAGAGTACGGCAAAATGACGATGGAGCCGACTATAATAATGAGCATAAAGAAACAGATGAAGAGTACGTTAAAAGGGCACGAAAAAACCTGGACAGATAAAATTGGAGAGCAGTAAAAAGGGCATTCTTAAGGGTGCCCTTTTTTATAAGTTTTCATAAACTATTTTCAGTAGATGGAAAGCTTTCGGCCAGCACCTTGTCAATCCTGGTTTTCATAGTTTCGTAATCTGTATAACCACGGGAAATCAGGTAAAATTTAGAATCTGTTACTTGTAGCAATACCGCGGGATAACCCGTGACCTGCAATTGTTTTACCAGCGCAAAATCGTAATAGGCTTTATCTAAATATTCTTCGCTGTTTAGTTTGGAGTAGAATTCATCTGCATCCAACTCATACTTGGGCAATAGGTGGCGGTACGCTTCGCTATCGGTTAAATCACGTCCTTCGTAAAAGTGTGCAAATTGCAAATCCGATGCAATTTTTACTGCCCTTTGTGGGTGCGCTTCGCGTAAAACGGAGAGCGCAACAGCCGGCTTTTCGGAATTTAACACCCAGTCACTTTCTTCAGGATTATTAATATGCCATAAATAATCTGCGCCGAACGTAACGCCCGCCATTTTTTCAATGTTTTTATGCGCTTCGCTGATGTAGCTGGCCATTGCGCTTATTGGTTGTGCATTATCAGGCATAATCATTCCACCGCTTAACACTTCAAAATTCAGTTTGTCTTTATATTCTTCCCAAATTTTTGTAATAACCTGACTAAATCCATAGCACCAACCGCATAGCGCATCAAAGCAATAATACAAAGCGCCCTGTCCCCCGGTGGAGGAACTTAGATCGGTATGTTCTTCTTTATTTTGGAACATGTTTTAAGAAATATATTTTAAATTGAAATTGTTTAGAATCAATAATGTAAACCATACTGCATTTCAAAAGTGTTTTTGACCTAAGTTCTCACGCCAAAAGCTGTTTTAGTGCGCCTCCAGCCAATTATCGCCCTCGCCAATTTCTGCAATTATTGGAATACCGTTTGGCAATACCATCGCTGTTTGCATGCACTGTAAAATAACAGGTTTTATAGCTTCGCTTTCTTCTTTCAAAACATCAAACACCAATTCATCGTGCACTTGTAATACCATTTTACTTTTGAATTTGTAATGATTGAATGCCGAACTAATTTTAATCATGGCTAATTTTATCATGTCGGCTGCCGTGCCTTGTATGGGCGAATTAATAGCGTTACGTTCCGCCAAACCGCGTATTACAAAATTGCCCGCGTTAATATCTTTAAGCCAGCGCTTTCTGCCTAAAATGGTTTGCACATATCCGTTTTCTCTTGCAAAATTTATCATGTCGGACATGTATTTTGAAATGCCGGCAAACTCTATTTTATAATTATCAATTATTTCTTTAGCCTCCGATTGTTTTATTTGTAGGTTTTGCGCTAAACCAAATGCGCCTTGTCCGTACACAATCCCAAAGTTTACACTTTTTGCTTTTCGGCGTTGTTCTTTGGTTACTTCTTCTTCGGGTATGCGGTACACTTTTGCGGCCGTGGCTGTATGAATATCTTTATTCAATTTGAAGGCTTCGCTCATAGCTGCATCGCCGCTAATAGCAGCCACAATGCGTAATTCTATTTGCGAATAATCGGCGCTAATGAGTAAATGATTTTCATCTCGCGGAATAAATGCTTTTCGTATTTCGCGGCCGCGGTCGGTGCGTATAGGAATGTTTTGCAGGTTGGGATTGTTGCTCGATAAACGGCCCGTTACAGCAACTGCCTGCGCAAAGGTGGTGTGCACGCGACCCGTTTTTTTGTTGATTAAAAGCGGCAACGCATCTACATAGGTAGAACGCAATTTTGTGTATTCGCGAAACGCGGTAATATCGTCGCAAATTTTATGTTCTTTAGCTAAACGGCTCAAAACATCCTCGCCGGTAGCATACTGTCCGGTTTTTGTTTTTTTAGCTTTGGGATCGAGTTTGAGTTTATCAAACAACACTTCGCCTAATTGTTTTGGCGAGCTTAAATTAAATTTTACGCCAGCGGTTTCGTACACCGCTACTTCGTGATTTTGAGCTTCTTCTTCCAAAAGTTTAGAATAGTCGGCCAAAAAATCCATGTCAATCCGAACGCCTTCAAATTCCATATCCACCAGCACCGGTGCAAGCGCCACTTCGGCTTCTTCAAATACATTCTTTACAGAAAACTCATCTAAAAGGGGGCTAAAAATAGTTTTTAACTGAAGCGTTACATCCGCATCTTCCACCGCATATTCTTTTACTTTCTCAATCTCAACGTCGCGCATGGTTCCCTGTGTTTTTCCTTTTTTACCAATTAATTCTACTATAGAAATGGGTTGATAGTTAAGGTATTTTGCGCTCAGCCAATCCATGTTGTGCCTGCCTTCGGGCTCTATTACATAATGCGCCAACAGCGTGTCAAAAAATCGTCCTTTAATTTCAACGCCGTACCATTTCAGCACCAATAAATCGTATTTTATATTATGTCCAATCCATAAAATAGTTTTGTTATTATATAATTCGGTAAAGTTGGATAGCACCTTTTTTACTTCATCTATGTTTGATGAAACGGGCACGTACCAGCCGTGGCCGGGGCGTATTGAAAAACTTAATCCTACCAGTTCTGCCGCGTTTGCATCTATAGAAGTAGTTTCGGTATCGAAGGAAATTTCGGTATGTTTTTTTAGTTCATCAACTAACAATTTAAATTCGCCTTCGCTTTCTACAAGTTCGTAATCGTGCGGCGTATTATCAATATTTTTTTGGGCAGAAACTGCTACCTTTTCTTCTGAAACTTCATTTGAAGGAACAGAAAAAGCGGGTGAACCAAAAAGGTTTTGCTGCACGCCGT
The DNA here is from genome assembly GCA_038243445.1 of Chitinophagales bacterium. Classification (GTDB taxonomy): domain Bacteria; phylum Bacteroidota; class Bacteroidia; order Chitinophagales; family Chitinophagaceae; genus Flavisolibacter. The sequence continues at coordinate 21,609 of JBBSRB010000009.1, forward strand.
TACCGGTTCTCTGCACCGGCGCACTGCTGTTTTCTTCGCCGAACAACCGTTTTATGATTGTTTTAAATTCGAGTTCTGTAAAGGTTTCGTTCAGACTTTCTTTATTCCATTCTTTCAGACGAAAATCTTCTTCGTGAAATTCAACCGGCACTGATGTTACAATAGTGGCTAATTTTTTTGACAAAACGGCCGCTTCTTTTCCGGCCCTAATTTTCTCACCCAACGCTCCTTTAATTCCATCGGCGTTGGCTAATATGTTTTCTACCGATCCGTATTCGGAAATTAGTTTTGCAGCCGTTTTTTGTCCTACGCCAGCAATGCCCGGTATATTATCCACTGCATCGCCCATTAAGCCAAGCATATCAATTACCTGGTCTACCGAAGAAATGCTCCATTTTTCGCAGACTTCTTTAGGACCCATTATTTCAACATCACCTCCCTGATAACCGGGTTTGTAAATCTTTATTTTTTCGCTTACCAATTGTCCGTAATCTTTATCAGGCGTAACCATGTACACTTCATAACCCATTTTTTCGGCTTGTTTACAAAGCGTTCCAATTACATCGTCTGCTTCAAAACCGGCACTGTCAAGCATCGGAATATTTAAGCCTTTTAATATGCGTTTTATGTCGGGTATAGAAATAGAAATGTCTTCGGGAGCTTCCTGCCGGTTGGCTTTATATTCTTTGTATTCTGTGCTGCGTTCTGTAGGTGTGGTGCTTTCAAAACACACCGCCATGTGTGTGGGTTTTTGATTATTAATTAACTCTATAATGGTGTTGGTAAAACCAAATTGTGCATTCGTATTTTTTCCTTTTGTGGTTATGCGGGGCGCTCTGATGAGGGCGTAATAAGCTCGAAAAACAAGCGCCATAGCGTCCAGCAAAAACAACTTTTTTTCCATAGTGGCGAAGGTAGCAATTGCACTATGGCTTTGCTACCCTTTTTTAAAGGTTTTTAAAAGCTTATGGTGTATGTTTTTGAAGAGATGTTCACAGGCTGTTTTCAGTCTTTTTGCCGGTAACAATATGGTACCCTTTTTTAAAGGTTTTGTGTGAGGAAAGAGTAATCATTTTTGAAAGAGCAGCTCAAACATCCTTTTATAAATTAAAACCTTTAAAAAGGGTACTCTAACAACTGTAGTTTAAAATAACACACCACCAAAAGAAAAGAACACATCAACCTGTGTTTTCCCACCTGGAAACAAGGGAGTTTCTGTTATATTACTTTCATTGTTTCCAGCTTTTTTTGCAACGAAAACATTTCGTCGCGCAGGCGGGCGGCTTCCATAAAATCCATATCCCGGGCAGCTTTTTCCATTTCTTTTTTGGTTTTGGAAAGCCTTTTTTCTACCTGCGGAATGGTGGTGTATTCAGCTTCGCTTTCCGCTGCTTTAGAAGTTGGAATTTCATCTTGCGCATACGGCGAATCGGGGTTATAGCCTTTAATATCCAGCACCGCAGTTTGCCCCATTATCTGCTCTATAGATTTTGAAACTGTAGTTGGTGTAATGCTATATTTTAAATTATACGCAACTTGTTTTTCGCGTCGGCGGGTAGTTTCATCTATGGTTCGCTCCATGCTGAGTGTCATTTTATCCGCATAAAAAATTACGAGTCCTTCCACATTTCGGGCGGCACGGCCGGCTGTTTGCGTAAGCGAACGTTCGTTGCGTAAAAAGCCCTCTTTATCGGCATCTAATATGGCTACCAGCGAAACTTCGGGAAGGTCTAAACCTTCGCGCAAAAGATTTACGCCAACCAACACGTCAATAACGCCCATGCGCAAATCGCGTAAAATTTCAATACGGTCAAGCGTATGCACTTCGCTGTGTATGTATTTTGATTTGATGTCAATCCGCTTTAAGTACTTATCCATTTCTTCGGCCATGCGTTTGGTGAGCGCGGTTACCAAAACCCGATCCCCTTTTTTGACTCTTTTGTCAATTTCATCCAGCAAATCATCTATTTGATTTACGCTTGGGCGCACTTCTATTGGCGGCTCCAGCAAACCTGTTGGTCGCACAACCTGCTCAACAACCGAACCGCCGGTTTTTTCCAATTCGTAATCGCCGGGCGTGGCGCTTACATAAACAAGTTGGTTCATTAAGCCTTCAAATTCATGAAAGTTTAGTGGGCGGTTATCCAGCGCCGAAGGCAATCGAAAACCATAATCAACCAACGTAATTTTACGGCTTCTATCACCGCCATACATACCACTTATTTGTGGAATGGTTTGGTGGCTTTCATCAATCATACAAATAAAATCTTTTGGAAAATAATCGAGTAAGCAAAATGGACGGGTGCCCGGTTTTCTTCTATCAAAAAAGCGGGAATAATTTTCAATGCCATTGCAAAAGCCCAGTTCACGAATCATTTCCAAATCATATTCCACCCGTTCTTTCAGTCGCTGCGCTTCTATAAACTTTCCTACCGATTTAAAGTATTCTACCTGCGCGGTCATCTCGTCTTGTATTTCGTACATCACGCTTTGCATAATGTCTTTTGGCGCAACATATAAATTGGCTGGGAAAATGGCCGCATCGTCCAGCTTTACAATTCTTTTTCCGGTGGCTATTTCAATGCTTTCGATGCTTTCAATTTCATCGCCAAAAAACGTTACCCGATAGCCTATTTCGAGGTAGGGTAAATTAATATCTACCGTATCGCCTTTTACGCGAAACGTGCCCCGGCTAAACTCAAGCGTAGTGCGGTTGTACAACGAAGAAACGAGCGAATGTAAAAAAGCCTGTCGTGATAATTGTTCGCCTTTTGTAATGCGAATAATGCCACTTTCATAATCGGTTGGGTTGCCCATACCATAAATACAACTTACCGATGCCACCACAATTATATCCCGGCGCCCTGAAAGGAGGGATGTAGTAGCTCGCAACCGTAACTTGTCTAATTCTTCATTTATGTTCAGGTCTTTTTCTATGTACGTATCAGAAGTAGGCATGTAAGCTTCGGGCTGATAATAATCGTAATAGGATACAAAATATTCTACGGCATTATCTGGAAAAAACTGTTTAAACTCGCCATACAATTGGGCTACCAATGTTTTATTATGCGTAAGAACCAGGGTTGGTTTTTGCACGTTTTTAATAACATTGGCCATAGTAAAGGTTTTACCGGAGCCGGTAACACCCAGCAAAACCTGGTGCTGATCGCCACCTAAAATCCCTTCGGTTAATTGCTGAATAGCATGAGGCTGATCGCCGGCAGGCTTATATGGGGCTTGTAAAATAAATGGCATGCGATAAAGCAAATTTACAAAAAATAGGCGCACTTATAAATCGGGTACTTCCTAAAAAGTAGTTATTATAGTACCAAAAAAACTATTGGAAAAATTAGAATTTTTTATAAGCGCCGCCTGAAATACGACCCGTATTTCGTTGTTTAACCAATGAAATAAATCAAGGCGCAAATTAATTCTACCCTAACTTAAAAGCTTCTGCAGTATTTTATAATCTTTTAAAAGTCAGGTAATTATATATATGGCCACTTTTTTGATTTAAAGGATTCAATTCTGTTCCGCCGGTGCTACAATATTTGGAAAACCGTCCGTTGTTTATAGTATTGATCCAATTCTTTTAAAAAACTAATAGCTCTGATCTTTAATTACATCCGATGCTTAAAAAGCCTGTTGCGTAAAAACAACAGGCTTTAATTTTTTTGTGCCGGTGTATTTCTTTAGGCGCCTTTTAGCTCGTTAATTTTTTGCCTGATTTTTGCTTCAATTTCATCAGCTAAAGCAGGATTATCTTTTAATAACGATTTTACTCCTTCGCGACCCTGACCCAATTTATTAGTATCGTAACTAAACCAGCTTCCGCTTTTTTGAACGATACCCATTTCAACGCCCATATCCAATATTTCGCCAATTTTAGAAACGCCTTCGCCAAATACAATGTCAAATTCGGCTATGCGGAACGGTGGCGCTACTTTGTTTTTTACTACTTTCACTTTTACGCGGTTACCCACGGCTTCATCGCCATCTTTAATTTGCGCCATCCGTCGAATATCTAAACGTACAGACGCATAAAATTTTAGGGCATTACCGCCGGTTGTAGTCTCCGGGTTGCCAAACATTACTCCAATTTTTTCGCGTAGCTGATTAATAAAAATACAAATGGTGCCGGTTTTAGAAATTGTTGCCGTAAGCTTACGCAACGCTTGTGACATAAGCCGGGCATGGAGTCCCATTTTAGAATCGCCCATTTCGCCTTCGAGTTCGCTTTTTGGAACAAGTGCAGCTACAGAGTCAATAACTACTACGTCTAAAGCGCCGGAAAGAATTAAGCGGTCTGCAATTTCAAGCGCCTGCTCGCCATAATCAGGTTGCGAGATTAGAAGGTTATCAATATCTACCCCAAGTTTTTGTGCATAAGCACTGTCAAACGCATGTTCCGCATCAATAAAAGCGCACATGCCTCCTTTTTTTTGCGCCTCGGCAATTACGTGTATGGCAATGGTTGTTTTACCCGAACTTTCCGGTCCGTAAATTTCTACTACTCTTCCTTTCGGCAGGCCTCCAATTCCAAGTGCCGCATCTAAACCAATAGATCCGGTAGAAATAACTTCCTGGGTTTGCTCGCCTCTTTCATTCATCATCATTACACTTCCTTTACCAAAGTCCTTGTCTATTTTGTCCATGGTAAGCTTTAAGGCCTTTAATTTTTCGCTGTTTGACATTTGTGTGTGGTTTGAAAAAAAGTTTTAAAGAACAGGCTTAAAATTACACGTTTACTTCTTGCCTATTCTAATTATTATTAAGATGTAAAGCTAATGAATTTAGCAAAAAAAGCACTCCTTTTTTATGTTTTAAACATACAAAAATTGGTTAAAGAAAAGGGCCATTTTTAAGTGTGAAAAAGGAAAACTATTTTTACGGTTATGGTTGAAATTGGCTGAGAGCCTAAGGTAGCCTCATCATCGATTTAGGCGCTTCTGGGCGGTTTTACAAAAAGACAATCATTCAGGTCAATTTCATCTATCAAAAAGTACAATTATATTTGTTGTTCGCCTAAATCTTCAAAATGAAAAAAATCATCTGCTCCGTTTTTATATTGGCCGCGTTTGCTGCTCATAGTCAGGAAACCACAGTAAAAACACCAGCTGCAAAAGGCGTGGTGTATGGCGTAGCGCCGGCCAAAAGTGGAACTGCTACAACGCCCGAATATTTAGAACAAAAAATGGTTGATGGCGCTTTTACAGGCACGTTAACCGGCAGGGTAAAAGAAGTTTGTAAAACAAAGGGATGCTGGATAACACTTGAAAAAGAGGACGGAACGGCACTTATGGTAAAATCGAAAGACCATGCTTTTTATATGCCGCAGAATTTAATTGGAAGAACGGTAGTTATGGAAGGCACTGCATCGGTTAAAGAGATTTCGGAAAGTATGCGTAAGCACCTTGCCGAAGACGCCGGAAAGGGCAAAGAAGAAATCAGCAAAATTAAAGGTTCGGAGAAAAAAGTAGAGTTTATTGCCAGCGGCGTAAAAGTGCTTGACTAAGCCTGAGGTAACAAACGCTTGTACCCCTTTTTGATGTGTTTTTTTTAGGTAGCAGATGAAATTCCTGATGAACAAAACCGTCGTTTTGGTTTGCTATTTCTGTCTTTTCGAAGCAAGCCTTTTTGGGCTGTTTTCAAGTTCTTTTCAATGTGAAAACTGCTAAATATTAATCCTGTATGAAATAAAATTAAATAATGGCTTTTAATTTGGTGCACCTGCTTCTTACCCTGAACCTTTTATTATTCGGCTGTAAAAAAGAGCCTTCTGAAACCAAAGCAGCGCTTCCGTTTGCCTCCCTGCCGGTAACCACGCCTGTGTTGCCGGGCTTTGCCGATGAAGTTTCGGGAATAGCTGACAGTAAAACGAATAGTGCGGCTCTTTGGGTAGAAGAAGATGGTGGAAACGGTGCCTATATTCATTTAATTAACCACAACGGAAGCTTTAGTAAAAAGTTGTTGATACTAACAGCCCGAAACCGCGATTGGGAAGATCTGGCGCTTGCACCCGGGCCTAATGGAATGCCTCATTTGTACCTGGCCGATATTGGTGATAACAGCGAGCAATACGGCAGCTATGCTATTTATCGCTTTCCCGAACCGGCAGCTGGCACTGACACTGTTTTCTCCCACGAAAAAATTATATTTAAGTACGAAGACGGCGCTCACGATGCCGAAGCCATGTTGGTGGATCCACTCACAAAAGACATTTACCTCATTACTAAAAAGGGAACTGCCTCAAAAGTGTACAAGCTGGCGTACCCGCAAAGTACCACTATTACCGAAAGCGCGAAATGGGTGGCCACGCTTTCTTTTACCGGCACTGTAAGTGCCGCCCTTTCGGCCAATGGCACAGAAGTACTTGTAAAAAACTACGGAAAAATTTTTTATTGGAAACGTGCCGCAACCGAACCGCTTGAAAAAACATTGCAAAAAGCCCCTTTGGAATTGGGTTACCAGCAAGAACCGCAAGGCGAAGCCATTTGTTTTAAAAATGATGGTTCGGGCTTTTTTACGCTGAGCGAAAAAAGTTTTGCGCCATCGGTTACGCTAAATTTTTATAAGCGTTTATAAGATTAAATTTCTATTTTGTTACCGTCATGAAATATCTATTCATTGCAAGTTTCTTTTTTTTAATTGGCTGTAATGGCAATGTGGTGGTTACGCCAGGTCCCGATTCTGTAAACAACGATGGAACGCTGTTAAACGACACCACTACCATGACGTTGGATACGTTTAAAAAAAGCACTAAAACGCCAAATGGCTTTTACGGCGTAATGCTTCCCTGCCCCGATTGCAAAGGCATAGAACACACGGTACTTTTTCGCCCTGATCTTACTTTTCGGATGGAAGAAAACAAATGGGGTAAAAGGCAAGCCTTTACAAAAGCCGAAGGCCGCTGGAAAGCAATCGACGGAAAAATCTTTTTATATAAAAATGATACGGTAAAAGCACGCTACACCTGGCAGGGCGATACGCTTTATTATGTGCAACCCGATGATCGCTCTTTTGCTATGAGGCAATTAACCGCTGCTGCCGAAAACCCAACCTGGCAGAAAAAAGGAGAAGCAGGCGTCGAATTTTTTGGTGTGGGCAACGAGCCGTTTTGGAGTGTAGAAGTTGACGAACAAAAAAGAGTTTCATTTCATTTAGCCGAATGGCAAGCGCCACAAACCTTTAAAGCAAAGGCGCCGGTTACAAAAGGCGACAGCACCGTTTATAGTGCTAAGTCCGATTCTGCAAGCCTGCGCGTTACTGTTTTTTCAACGTTTTGTTCCGATGGGATGAGCAACTTTATCTACACCAATAAAGTACGTATTGTTTACAACGGTCAAGTGTACCAGGGTTGCGGCATATTGTTTAAAGAATTAAGCTCTCGTTAAGCATACTTTACTTATATACACGATTGCTTTATGTGCAGCCTGCCCCTAAATAAAACAGAATAAGTAATTACCATTAAAGGTGTAAAGTTTGGCTTTATATACGTCTGTATAAAAGCAAAAACGCCTCACCTTTGTGGTTCTATGTCAAACTTTAGTGAGATTATTGCGGTGAATGAAGATGAGTTGTTTTTTAATTTTAACGCCTTTTCCATTGGCGATAATCACCAATTTAAAGTTACGGTGGCTTTAAGCGGCAGCAGCAGCGTTTCGTTTAGTATGAAAAAATCGAATGGCGGTCAATGGAACATTCACTCTCCTGCTCCAAAATGGATTGTTAACATGGAGCCAAAGCTTTCCAAAGTAATTGCAGCGCACATTTAGGTACCCTTTTTCAAGGGTTTTTTTCACTTCAAAATTTGCCAAAACGTTTTCAGGTAGTATACTTTCAGGTATTCATAAGGTTTTACCCATTTGGGCACATTATTGGTGTTACTGCAGGCGGAAACTTATTGCAAAATATCCCCGCGCTGCGGTTTAAATAGTGAGTCATGGAAAAGGTTTACCTGCTTCTTCGCAACAACCTGCAAACAGGCCCTTACACTTTTGCGCAACTACAACAACAGGTTCTTCAACCATCCGATTTAATTTGGATTGAAGGAGAAAGTATTGCCTGGCAGGAGCCTTCGTCAATACAAAAGAGCCAAGCCAACGAAAAAAACCTTTTGAAAAGGGTGTCAAACACTCAACTTCGTTCCGCTTTGCACCACCCTTCTTTTATTGCCCGCAACGCCAGCGAGCCTTATTTCGATTCTTCCCCACCCGAAATAGACTTGATTATACATAAGCGGCACGGTAAAACGGTAAGCCTTGCCCAGCTTTTGACAGTAGCTTTGCTAACAGCAGGGGCAGCCGCGGCCTGGAGTTTCGACTTTTCGTTAGTGCCGGTGCAGCAAGACGTTATTTCATACGCAGCGGCCCCGGTTGTATTTAACCCTGCGCCACCTCCTGCCAAAGCCGTCATTACAGTTGAAGATTCGGCTGTAAGAAAAAGAAATGAAGCGCCCAACACAGCAATACAACCGCAGGCAAAGCCCGCATTAAAGCACAAAGAGGCAAAAGCAAAATCAGTTATAAAAAAGCAGGATACGGCGCAGACGGTAAAAGCAGTTGAAAGCAAAACGCAAAATGTAAATCTTACGACGCCAATACAAAGCCCACCCTCTGAAGTAAAAAAAGACAGCCTGGAAAAACAAGTGCATCAAGCAGAAGAAAAGAAAACATTAGGGCGGGCGCTTCGGAACCTGTTTAAAAAGAAAAGGAATAAACAACAGGAAAATTCCAAAACAGAAGAGTAAAAAAAGCGCTTTGTACTAATTGCGAAAGTTTTTGTTTTTTTGCTTATGACAAAGAAAGGCCCAATTCTTATTGCAGAAGATGACCCCGAAGATCAGGAAGTTTTAAAAGAAGTGTTCAGCAGTTTGGGTATAAAAAATCAACTTCGGTTTTTTGAAAACGGGAAAGAGCTTTTAAATTATTTGTTAACAACTACAGAGCAGCCTTTTTTAATCATTTCCGATGTGAACCTGCCGGGCATGAACGGCCACGAAGTAAAAAAACGTATAAATGAAAACGTGATGCTTAGGGTAAAATCCATTCCATTTATATTTTTAACTACTACTGTTGACCCAACAGTATTGGAAAATGCATATTTGTTGATGGTGCAGGGCTATTTTCAAAAAGAAAACACTATAGAAGGAATTACAAAGCAAATTCGTAACATTATGGAATATTGGATCTCCTGCAAGCATCCAAACTCACATCCTTATTAAAATACCTTTTCTCATTTTACCCCTTTTTCAAATCTTTTTTTAATGGTAGAATCGATGCTGTGAAACGCTTTTTAAAAAGCTTGAGTTTAACCCCAATTAGCTATTTTTGAACGGATTAAAAAAACCTTTATGGAAAAAACAAGACTTACTATAAACAGCAACGGATCGTGCCGCATAGATGGCGATTTTGAGATTGTGGACAAAGCCGGAAATGCCTACGATTTGGGCGGAAGAGATACAATATCAATTTGCCGTTGTGGCTTATCTCAAAACAAGCCTTTTTGCGATGGATCGCACAGAGGCCACTTTGAACACGAAGCAATAGCATTTGCATTGCCACCTAAAAAGCAGCTGTAAAAGCTGTTTATTACAATAGTGTCTTTTTGCTCCCGTTTAAATAGGTATTTAACCCCTTTTTACAAGGTTTATAATTGTTAGCAGGCAATTAATAATCTATAAAAAAGGGTAGCAGACTGCCTTATTCCTCACAAAATGCCCGGGCTGCAAGCAAGTAAAGAATTGGCTTTCTTTGCAACAAATACAAAACACTTTGGAAAGCGGTTATAAAAGCAAAGTGCTGCGGTTGATAGGCATTGCCACAATTATACGTTGCATTGTTGCCACCGGCATAGAACTGGGAAACGATGAAGTGTACTACTGGACGTACAGCCAGCATTTACAATGGAATTATTTCGATCATCCACCTATGGTTGCTCTTTGGATTCGATTGTTTACCGTTAATTTATGGTTGGAAGGGAACGAGCTTTTTGTACGGCTGGGAAGCATAATAAGTGCCGCTATTTGCACCTGGTTGTTATACAAAACCACCAGCGCCATTCACTCTCAAAAGAGCGGCTGGTACGCGGCTTGCTTGTACACCGCCTCTATTTATGCTACTATAATTGCCGGTGTCTTTATAATGCCCGATTCGCCACAAATGCTTTTTTGGTGTTTGTGTTTGTATTTGCTTGCCGGCATTTACCGGCAGCCAAAAAGTTGGTCACTTTGGATTCTGTTTGGCTTCAGTACCGGACTTTGTTTAATGAGTAAAGTACACGCGGTATTTGTTCCGCTCGGGTTGGTTTTATTTATGGTTTTTCAACAACGCAACTGGTTTTTGCTACCGCAGGTATATGTAGCGGCGCTGCTTGCCGCAGCTGTTGCAAGTCCTATTTTGTTATGGAATATCAGTAACGATTTTATTACTTACCGTTTTCATAGCGAAAGAGTAAGTGTTGATGCTTTCAAGATAAATACATCGGGGTTTTTACGCGAAGTATTTGGGCAGTTCGCCTATAATAATCCGTTTAATGTGGTGCTGACTGGTGCCGCGTTATTGGCATGGAAAAGGAAAGCACTGGCGCGCAATAAAATTATTTCTATTTACTTATTTATTGCCCTGCCAATGATTGGCATTTTACTTTTTGTAGCGCTTTTCCGAAACACCTTTCCGCATTGGAGCGGCCCGGCTTACGTAAGTTTATTGCCGCTTACGGGCATTTATCTAACCACTATGAAAAGGCCTGTTTTGATGCCTGCACAATTGAGATGGGCTTTGAGCACTATTTTATTTGCCATTGTTGCTGGGCTGGCGCTTATTCATTTTTACCCCGGAACACTTGGTAAAAAAACACGCGATCGTTTGGGAGCCGGCGATTTTACACTTGATCTTTATGGCTGGCAGCAGGCGGGAGAGGCTTTTGCAAAAATTTACAACCAACAAAAAAGCGCCGGAATAATAGAAGAAGGTACGCCGGTAGTTAATTATAAATGGTTTCCGGCAGCGCACCAGGACTATTATTTTTGCCGCCCTTTAGGTATTGAATTAATTGGCATTGGTTCTTTATTAGATCTGCATCATTATAGCTGGAGCAACCGGTGGCGCAGCCCTAAAGCGTTGTTGGCGAAAGCGTTTTGCATTGTGCCGTCTAACTTAAAAGACGATGTGCTGGTGCGCTATGCCGATTATTATCGAAACATGAAACTTGTGGCAACAATTGAACAGCGGCGAAGCGGCGTTGCATGTCGTTATTTTAGTGTTTACAGGCTGGAAGAGTGGAAAGGAAAAGCTATTTTGCTGCCGTAACAGTGTTTATTAAAACCAATAGGTTTAGCTTCTTTAAAAACAAAAGGCATATCTTTTGCAGCACTACCACAATGTTTAAACGCCTGTCAACAAAAGTAAAAAAGGTTTGGGCTTCAATTGCATTGCTTTCTGTGGAGATGATTGCTATTCTGGCGGTTTTCTTTCTATCGCTTGCGGCTTTTATTTTTATTGTCCGTCGTGTTTTTTTGTTGCAGAACAAAGAAATGGATAGCCGCGTATTTGCCTTTCTAAAACCTTACATAAACGACACCAATACAGCCATCATGAACTTTATTACCTTTTTTGGTAAGCACGAGTTTTTGGTGCCGGCAAATTTGTTACTAATTGGCTATTATGTGTTTTTTAAAAAAGAAAAATGGTACTCTATAAAAGTTCCCACCATTGCTGTTAGCAGCCTTTTGCTGATGTTTGGTTTAAAGCATCTTTTTGCCCGCGACCGCCCCGAAGGGCAACTGCTGGAAGAAGCAAAAAACTTCAGCTTTCCCAGCGGGCATGCCCTAATGAGTGTTACTTTTTATGGTTTGCTGGCGTACATAGCCTGGCATAATATAAAAAATAATACATTGAAATGGGTCCTTATTGTTCTACTAATTTCCTGGATTTTAATTATTGGCGCCAGCCGCATTTACTTGCGTAAGCATTATTATAGCGATGTGATGGCAGGCTTTGCTATGGGTTTTTTATGGCTGGTGTTTTCGTTAAAAATAATCAGGCAAATAGAAAAACGAAGCAAGCGCTTAAACCCTGTAGTGGAAAAGCCGCCGGAGCCGGCGGCTATTAATGAGTAACCGTTGTGGTTTTACTGTTGCTCGGCAGCAGCGTAGAGTCGTTCAAAATAGCCGAAGAATCTATTGCTTTTAGGGCTACAGAATCGGTGTTTGTTTGCGTTTGGTTGTTGGTTGTATCATTATCGGCACAGCCAAAAAAACAAACAGTAATAAAAATCATTAAAAAGAGTTTCATAATTAGTGATTTACACTGTCTCTTCTTTCAATATCTACTCTTTGCTCGCCTTTAATAGAAGTATCTATCGCAGGATTTGGGTTTGTAAGTGTATCGGGTAAGGCCCCGTTGTCATCGGCTATACCCGAAAATCCATCGTTAATGGTGCCACTTTCGCCGCCTTGTCCGGTGCAGGCTTGTAAAAGCGCTGCACTTATTAAAACAAATAATATTTTTTTCATGATGAGGCTTTTTTAATTAATTTTTTTCATAACGTCTATGTCGGCCGTATTTCTGTCAGGCATCAATACAGAGTCGGTTAGCCCTTTTGTCGTGTCGGGCAGTGCGCCGGCGGGTTGTAACGTTCCGGGGCTTGCCGTATCTTGTCCTCCGCTGTTATTGGAACACGAAAAAAGAAAAATCATTGCTATAAAAACTGTGATCTTTTTCATACTGTATCCTTCGTTACTGCAAACCGTTTGCCAAGCCAATTAACACATCTCGTTAACGAATCCTGTTTTTCGCTGCCAAGCGAAAATGCTACCTTTGCCGCTCCAAATTTTTTGCTATGATTTCAGTGAACAATGTTACGCTTTCCTTTGGTAAAAGGGTTTTGTTTGATGAGGTAAACATTTCTTTTCAAAAAGGGGCGTGTTATGGTGTGATTGGTGCAAATGGTGCCGGAAAATCTACCTTTTTAAAAATATTATCAGGCGAGATAGAACCCAACAAAGGTTCGGTGGATATTACACCCGGCGAACGTCTGGCTGTTTTAAAGCAAAATCAATTTGCTTTTGATGAATTTACCGTTTTAAATACGGTGATGATGGGGCACGAAAAACTGTGGAAAATTGCGCAGGAGCGCGATGCTATTTATGCCAAAGAAGATTTTACCGAAGCCGATGGCATGCGCGCCGGCGAACTGGAAGGAGAGTTTGGCGAAATTGGCGGCTACACGGCTGAAAGCGATGCCGGAACCCTTTTGAGCGACTTAGGCATTGAAGAAAGCACGCACCAAAGCCTGATGAAAGACATTCCATCCAACATGAAAGTGCGGGTGCTGCTGGCGCAAGCGCTTTTTGGAAACCCCGATATTTTGCTCCTGGATGAACCTACCAACGGATTGGATATTGAAACCATTAGCTGGCTGGAAAACTTTCTAGCCGATTACGAAAACATTGTGTTGGTAGTATCTCACGACAGGCACTTTTTAGATGCCATTTGTACCCATGTAGCCGATGTGGACCGCGCTAAAATAAAAGTGTTTACCGGCAACTATACGTTTTGGTACGAGTCGTCGCAATTAATGGCGCGACAGGTAAACGATAAAAATAAAAAGACCGAAGAAAAGCGCCAGGCCTTGATTGATTTTATTGCGCGGTTCTCTGCAAATGCGTCAAAAAGCAAGCAGGCAACATCGCGTAAAAAAGCGCTTGAAAAATTAAATATAGAAGAGATAGAACCTTCTAATCGCCGCTACCCTGGCATTATTTTTCAACCGCTTCGCGAAGTAGGCAACCAGATTTTGAACGTAGAAAATTTAAGTTACTCAAACGATGGCCGCAAGTTGTTTGATAAAGTAACCTTTAGTATTAATAAAGGAGAAAAGGTGGCTTTTTTAAGTAAAGACCCAATGGCGGTTACTACTTTTTTCGAAATTATTAACGCCAATATGGAAGCCACCAGCGGAAAGTTTGAATGGGGCACTACCATTACAAAAGCTTATTTGCCGCTGGAAAACCAGGAGTTTTTTGAAAATGGTTTAACCCTTATGGATTGGTTGCGCCAATATGTTCCGCCGCATGTAACCGATGCTGATGAACCCTTTTTAAGAGGTTTTTTAGGCAAGATGCTTTTTGGTGGCGATGATATTCTGAAAAAGACAAACGTACTCAGCGGAGGCGAAAAGGTGCGTTGCATGCTTAGCCGAATGATGCTGCAAAACCCGAATGTTATTGTTTTAGACCAACCCACCAACCACCTTGATTTGGAAAGTATTCAAAGCTTTAACGAAGGTTGTATTACGTTCCCGGGAATTGTATTGCTCACATCGCATGACCATACGTTTATACAAACGGTAGCTAACCGCGTAATTGAGGTTACGCCTAAAGGAATAATTGACAGGCTGATGACTTTTGATGAATACATGGAAGACAAGCGTGTGCAGGAACTGCGTGAACAAATGTATGCCGTAAAAGGCGCTGTGGTGGCTTAAATATGGATCAAACTATAAAAAAAATCTCCTGTCCCACGCGACAGGAGATTTTTTTATTTAGATACTGGTACCCTTTTTCAAAGGTTTTTATCGGGTGGGTAAATTGGCTGTTATTTTACGTTTCACTCTTCATCTTCCACTACATCTCTAACACCCGAAAGCAGCGCAGGTTCGGTGGCTTCTTCCAAAGTTTCAACGCTTCTTAATTTGCGTCTAATGGCGTTGGTGCGCGTGTTTAAAACCGAGTCTAATTGGTTTAGTCCGGTTTGAATATTGTTTTGCGCTTTTCCAAGCAGATCACCAAAAGTGTTGAACTCTTTTTTGACAGCGCTCAAAACCTGCCATACTTCGGAGGAGCGCTTTTGAATGGCAAGCGTTCGAAATCCCATTTGCAACGAATTTAGAATAACAGCCAGCGTGGTTGGACCGGTAATAATTACTTTGCAATCCCGCTGTATTTCTTCCAACAGCGAAGCTTTGCGCACTACTTCGGCAAAAAGCCCTTCAAAAGGCAAAAACATAATACCAAAGTTGGTGGTGTCGGGTACATCAATATATTTTTCGCAAATATCCTTCGCCATTTTCTTTATCACTATTTCTAACGATTTTTGGGCTGTTTCTATGTGTGCCAAATCGCCCGAATCATAAGCAAGCTGCAAATTTTCATAGGCATCCTTTGGAAACTTGGCATCTATAGGCAGCCACACAAAGTTTCGGTCGCCTTCTTTATTGGGAAATTTTACGGCAAATTCCACACGGTCTGCACTTCCTTTTTTAGTAGCTACGTTGGCTTCAAATTGTTCGGGTGCTAAAATATTTTCAAGCAGCATTTGTAACTGCACTTCGCCAAAGCCGCCGCGCATTTTTACATTGCTTAATACCTTTTTTAAGCCGCCAACATCCTGCGCCAGCGTTTGCATTTCGCCAAGCCCTTTTTGCACACTTTCCAGTCGGTCGCCTACTTGCTTAAAAGCGTGGCCGAGGCGTTCGTTAAGGGTTGTTTGCAGCTTTTCATCTACTGTTTCTCTTATGCCTTCAAGCTTTTGTCCGGTAGCATGCACCAACTCAATTTGGCGCAACTCCATTTGTGCAAACTTATCTTTTTGCAGGTTATTCAGGCTTTCCATGCTTTGCGTAAATGAGTCGCGAAAGCCTTTGAAAGAGCCGTCCAGCGCAGTGCGCATTAAATGACTGTCGGTTTTTGCCTGTTCGTTTACAGCTGTCAATTTCTCTTCAATTTTAGCTGTAAGTTTTTCCAGTTGAGCAACTGTGTTGGTATTATTTTCTTTCTGATCTTTTTTTAATTCGTCTGTTTTGCCTTGCTGCTTGGCCGAAAACTCTTTTAAGTTGGTGGTAATGCTTTCGCGGGATTTCCAGGCACTTTCTTCCAGCTTGTTGGTGAGCACCAGCATCCGTTGTTCAAGTGTTTTATTAATGCGTTCGGCAGCGGTGCTGTTTTGCTCAGTAATCAGTCGTAGTGTTTCGTTTAGTTCTTTTCTAAACGTAAATAAGGTTTCGGACAGCTCCTGCCGGCTTTGTGCGGCCGCACCGGCGTGTTCCTGCCGGGCTGTTCGGGCATCTTCTTTTAAAGAAACAGTAAGTGTATCAAGATTTTTAAAAACGTCGTCGAGTTTTGTATTTAGGGAAAAGAGGTTGTTGTTTGGTTTTGGTCTAAATAAGATGATAAGCACAATAGCAATAACGAGCAAGGCAACAATAGTAATAAGCAGCGGCAGCATAAATTTGGTTTGTTTTGTATTGATTGGTTAACGAAAGATGAGCGGCTGTAGTATAGA
>JBBSRB010000010.1:0-37831 GCA_038243445.1 Chitinophagales bacterium
ATTGGCGACACGATCAAGTTTACATCGTTGCAACCGTTTCGTATAAAAGTATCTGGCCGGTTAAAACATTACATGAATGCCTTTGGAGAAGAAGTAATTATTGATAATTCCGACAAAGCCATAGCCATTGCTTCGCAAAAAGCCGGCGTCGCAGTAAAAGATTACACGGCGGCACCGGTGTATTTTTCCGAAAAGAGCAATGGCGCACACGAGTGGTTGATTGAATTTGATAAACAACCGGAAAGTCTGGAGCAGTTCACCGCCGAATTAGACAAAGCGCTAAAGCAATGCAATAGCGATTACGAAGCAAAGCGATATAAAGATATTGCCCTCCGAATGCCCACCGTGCAGGCTGCGCCGCCGCAAACATTTGAGCTTTGGCTGCGCCACAAAGGTAAGTTGGGCGGGCAACATAAAGTGCCGCGCCTGAGCAACGACCGCACCACACTCGAAGAAATTAAATCGTTTATTAATAATACTCCGGTATAGTCCTTTTTTGTAACTTTCACTTACTTTGCAATTTTGGCACAAAACACTTAAAACCAAATTATGAAACCTTTATTAATAGCCTTTTTCGCCTGTTTTTTTGCAACGGCGGCAATATCTCAAACAAGCCCAAAAGGGTCGCTGCCAGATACAACTGAAAAGATCTTACTCGTAGATGCCTCTTGCGGACAATGTCAATTTGGATTGCCGGGCGACGATTGCGACTTGGCAGTACGCATCAACAACAAAGCTTATTTTGTTGATGGCACCAACATCGACAACCATGGAGATGCCCACGCCAAAGACGGGTTTTGCAACTCGGTGCGCAAAGCAAATGTGCAGGGTAGGGTTGTAAACAACCGGTTTGTGGCCACTTATTTCCAGCTTCTTCCCGAAACCCCCAAGGAAAAGAAAGACGGCAAGCAATAACCATTTGAACCCCTTTTTCAAAGGTTTTCATTAACCTTAAATTAGCCTCTTTTTTGGGGCACAAAAGGGCCTCCTTCTGTACCTTTGCCTACTATGCAATTCTCTTCTTCCCTGTTAGAAAATTCGGTGAACGAGTTCGCTAAATTACCCGGCATTGGCCGTAAAACAGCCTTGCGTTTAGTACTGCATTTGCTAAAGCAGGAGCCCGAAGAAGTAGAGCATTTTAGCGAAGTTTTAAGCCGCATGCGCAGCGAAATAAAATTCTGCCAACGCTGCCACAATGTTTCCGATGGCGATGTGTGTTCTATTTGCTCCAACTCCTCTCGCCGGCAAGATGTAATTTGTGTGGTCGAAAACATTCGAGATGTAATTGCACTCGAAGGCACGCAGGGGTTTAATGGCACTTATCATGTACTTGGCGGCGTTATTTCGCCACTCGATGGTGTTGGTCCTTCTCAATTACATATCGATACGCTTGCGCAGCGTGTTCAAAAAGAAGAAACAGCCGAAATCATATTTGCACTAAGTCCCACCATTCAGGGTGATACCACTATTTACTACATTCAAAAAAAGCTGCCCGCCACTACCAAAGTAACCACCATTTCACGCGGCATTGCGTTTGGCGGTGAGTTAGAATATGCCGATGAAATGACGCTTGCCCGCAGCTTACAAAACCGGCAGCCCATCGAAAGTTATGTAAGCAGCCGGTAGAAAGCCTTATCTTTGCTGCTCGCAAGCGGATTTGTTTATTGTTCGGCTATACAGAACTAATAAACGTACGGAACTCTCCTACTTTGTTTCCCCATCGTTTTTAAAACTGTATAATTAGGTAGCCAGCGCCATTGCTACTATCATCGCCTGTTGCCACGCTCGCTTCAGGGTTCCGACCAATTTTCAGCATAATGCCCGTTGCATTAAATAGTTGCACCATGACAGACATTCGAAAAGCGTTAGAAGAACGTATTCTAATTATAGATGGCGCCATGGGCACCATGATACAGCGTTACAAATTAGAGGAAGCCGATTACCGCGGTGAGAGGTTTAAAAACTGGCCCTCCGATGTAAAAGGAAACAACGATTTGCTTTCCCTTACCCAACCACAAATCATTAAAGAAATTCACGCTCAATATTTAAGCGCCGGCGCAGACATTATAGAAACAAATACATTCAACGCACAAAAAGTTTCACTCGCAGATTACGGAATGGAAAGCCTTGCTTACGAACTAAATTTGGCGGCGGCGCAAATTGCAAGAGAAGCGGTAGATGAATATAGGAACCGGCAGCAGACAAACAACCAACTGTCCACTGTCAACTCTCATCTGGCATCTGCTTTCGTTGCCGGTGCCATCGGACCCATGAACAAAACACTCTCACTTTCACCCGATGTAAACAATCCCGGTTTTAGGGCACTTACATTTGACGAAGCTGTAGATGCTTATTACGAGCAAATTAGCGGACTTGTTGATGGCGGCGTACACCTGCTCCTAATAGAAACTATTTTCGATACATTAAATGCAAAGGCAGCCATTTTTGCGGTCAAAAAATATTTTCGCACCACCAAAAAACCCGAGCTGCCCATCATGATCAGCGGTACCATTACCGATGCATCCGGACGTACATTAAGCGGACAAACACTGGAAGCCTTTTACACTTCTATTATGCATGCGAAGCCTGTTAGCGTGGGTTTAAATTGTGCTCTTGGGGCTAAAGAAATGCGGCCGCACGTAGAGGAATTAAGTGGTATTGCTTCCTGTTTTACATCTGCTTATCCCAATGCCGGTTTACCAAATGCCATGGGCGAGTACGATGAGCAACCCGATGAAACCGCCCATTTTTTAGAAGATTGGGCTAAAGAAGGTTTTGTAAATATTGTGGGTGGCTGCTGCGGCACTACGCCCGAACATATAAAACACATTGCAGCCAGCGTAAAAGGATTGAAGACGCGGCCATTGCCGGTTTTGGAAGTTTTACAGCCACAAAGCCGCTAAGACGCAAACGATTGCACAGATGGAGAAAGCACAAAACGCATATCAGGAAGAGCTAGGAAAGCAGGTGGTAGATATTGCCTTTCAAATACATAAAACGTTAGGTCCGGGATTGCTTGAAAGTGTTTACGAAAAATGTTTCTGTTACGAACTCAACAAGCGAAATATACGATTTGTGACCCAAAAGAAAGTACCAATAGTTTATGATAACATCAATTTTGAAGAAGGTCTCCGACTAGATCTCTTGATTGAAAATTTAGTAATTGTTGAATTAAAAGCACAAGAGAATTATCATCCAGTATGGGAAGCTCAATTACTTAGTTATTTAAGGTTGACCGGTAAAAAATTAGGCTTTATTATAAACTTCACAGTTCCGTTAATAAAAGACGGAATCAAAAGAATGGTTCTTTCCTCTTAGCGATGCTTTGCGCCTTTGCGACTTTGCGGCAAAAAATTAAAAACATGAACACCATCAAACCATACTTACGATTAAGCGGATTAGAACCTTTAACCGTTCGTCCCGAATCAAACTTTGTAAATGTAGGTGAACGTACCAACGTAACCGGATCGAAAAAATTTGCCCGTTTAATTCGAGATAATAAGTTTGAAGAAGCGCTTTCTGTAGCCCGCCAGCAAGTTGAAAACGGTGCGCAGGTGTTAGACGTAAACATGGATGATGCCATGCTTGACGGCGTAAAAGCAATGACTGATTTTTTAAACCTGTTGCAAGCCGAACCCGACATTGCAAAAATTCCGGTGATGATTGATTCATCGAAATTTGAAATTATAGAAGCAGGTTTAAAATGCGTTCAGGGCAAGTGCATTGTTAACTCTATTTCCATGAAGGAAGGTGTGGAGAAATTTATTGAGCAAGCCCACATTTGCCTTGCTTACGGCGCAGCAGTTGTAGTTATGGCGTTTGATGAACAAGGGCAGGCCGATACATTGGAAAGAAGAATCAGCATTTGCGAAAAAGCTTATCACATTTTAATTGACGAGGTAGGCTACGATCCTCAGGATATAATTTTTGACCCAAACATTTTTGCAATTGCTACCGGCATTGAAGAACACAATAATTACGGAGTAGATTTTATTGAAGCTACCCGTATCATCAAGCAAAGGCTGCCGCTTGCCAAAGTAAGCGGTGGCGTAAGCAACGTATCTTTTTCCTTTCGTGGCAACGATCATGTTCGCGAAGCGTTTAATGCTGTTTTTCTATATCATGCCATTAAAGCCGGCTTAGATATGGGCATTGTAAACGCAGGACAATTGGTGGTGTACGATACCATCGAACCTCAACTAAAAAACCTTTGCGAAGACGTAATTTTAAACACGCGACCAGATGCAACAGAACGCCTGGTGACGTATGCCGAAACCATTAAAAAAGGGGGTAAAGAAGAAGATAAAAAGAACGAAGAATGGCGAACAACATCGGTGGAAGAACGGCTGAAACATGCGCTGGTAAACGGCATAACAGATTATATAGATGCAGACACTGAAGAAGCACGCGTAAAATATCCAAAACCTCTGGATGTAATTGAAGGACCGCTAATGGCTGGCATGGACGTAGTGGGCGACTTGTTTGGTAGCGGCAAAATGTTTTTACCGCAAGTAGTTAAAAGTGCCCGCGTAATGAAAAAATCAGTGGCTATTTTAACTCCCTATATTGAGCAGGAAAAAGAAGACAGGATAGCAGCGCATCTTGCCGCAGGCACAAAAAACGTAGAAGCCGCAGGCGCTGCAAAAGTGCTGATGGCTACTGTAAAAGGCGATGTGCACGACATAGGAAAAAACATTGTGGGCGTGGTATTAGGTTGTAATGGCTACGAAGTAATAGACCTTGGCGTAATGGTGCCGGCGGATAAAATATTTGATACCGCCGCAAAAGAAAACGTAGCCATAATTGGATTAAGCGGACTCATCACACCATCGCTTGACGAAATGGTGCACATAGCGCGGGAAATGAAACGCCGCAATCTTTCTATTCCATTATTAATAGGCGGCGCCACTACTTCGCGCATACATACAGCCGTAAAAATTGCACCCGAATACGAAAACGGTGTAGTGCATGTTTTAGATGCTTCCAGAAGTGTATCGGTAGTAAGCAGTTTATTAAATAAAGAAGCAAAAGAACCTTTTATACAAAAAACGGCAGCAGAATACGAAGGACTGCGCAAGCAATTTGCAAACAAACAAAAGCATAAAATATTAATTCCGTACGAAGAATCAGTGGTGATTAAAGAACGGTTTGACTGGAAGGCTTATACCCCAACAAAACCTGCTGTTGAAGGCGTAAAGGTTTTTAAGAAATTTGATTTAGCCACCATTGCAAAATACCTTGATTGGGGACCCTTTTTTATAGGTTGGGAAATGCCTGGCCATTTTCCGCAAGTGTTAACAGATGCTGTTTTTGGAGAAGAAGCCACCCGTTTGTATAACGATGCGCAAAAAATGGTGGAAACAATCATTAAAGAAAACTGGTACACCGCAAATGGTGTTATTGGCTTTTGGCCGGCAGCAAGCAACGGTGCAGATACAATTACGTTAGATACAGAGCGCGGCGAAGTGTCGGTAGAAACGTTGCGCCAGCAAATGAAAAAAGCCGTTGGGCAGCCTAGCTATTCGCTGGCAGATTTTGTAAAGCCAGCAGATACAGGCAACGAAGCGCAAGATTACATAGGCGCATTTGCCGTAACCATTGAAGGTGCCCGCCAGCACATTGACCGCTTTGCTGCAGAACATGATGAATACAATAAAATTTTAGTGCAGATTTTAGCCGACCGGTTTGTAGAGGCCTTTGCCGAATGTTTACATCACGAGGTGCGCACCCGGCACTGGGGCTATGCAAAAGACGAAGCGTTAAGCAACGACCAAATGATAAAGGAAGAATACGGCGGTATTCGTCCGGCACCGGGCTACCCTGCCTGCCCGGATCATACCGAAAAAATAAAGTTATTTGAGTTGCTAAATGTTACCAAAAACATAGGAATAACCTTAACTGAAAGCCTGGCTATGGATCCTCCAGCTTCGGTTTGCGGTTGGTATTTTGCACATCCAAAAAGTCATTATTTTGGGCTGGGAAAAATTGGCAGAGATCAATTAGAAGATTATGCAAAGCGAAAGAACATGACCATTAAAGAAGCAGAGCGGTGGCTAAGCCCGGTGCTTAGTTAATTCAGGAGTTCAAGTTCCTTTAAATCAACTGTCAACTGCTGCGGGTTTTTAAACCAAATACTTTTAATGCCAAGGGTTTCGGCTGCCCTTATGTTGCGTTCGTTATCGTCTATAAACAAAACCTCAGCAGCTTTTAAGGCATAGCGATCTAATAAAAGTTTATAAAATCTCGGATCGGGCTTACGCATTTTTTCTTCGCCGCTAACCACGCGCCCATCAAAAAGGTGCAAAAAAGGGTAGCGTTGTAAAGCCACGGGAAACAGTTCGTGGCTCCAATTGGTAAGTGCGTAAAATTTTAAATCGGTAGTTTGTTTTAGGTCATTATAAATCTGCACGGTGCCTTCAATTGGTCCGCCAAGCATTTCTTCCCAGCGGCCATAATAAGCTTCAATGTGTTCCTTCCAATCGGGGTGCTTTGCCACCAGATCTTCCGTTGCTTGTTTAATGGGGTAGCCTGCATCCTGTGCCTCGTTCCAGTCCATGGTGCAAATGTTTTGAAAAAAATATTTGCGTTTTTCTTCGTCTTTTATTTGCTTATCAAACACATATTTTGGGTTCCAGTCTATTAACACATTTCCTAAATCCCATATAATTGCTTTAAAATTCATATTTATTACTTAAGAATTAATGATACTAAACCAATCCATTTTGATAGTGTGTTTCAACATATAACTGGTTTTATAGAGTATAGTTTTTTGTTCTGCTGAGGTACGAAGCATCTCATTCTACTTAGAGATGCTTCGCTGAGGCTCAGCATGACAAAATTCCGAAGTTGCCATTCATTTATGAAGCTTTTAAAAAATTCTCTATTGAAAGCAGCTTTGCAAAATGCCAAATAGAATTACTGAACGTACAAGTGAGTGACACAACAAAAGGGGATAGTAGCAATTACGGTCAGTACATTATTTGTATTTTTTTAAACCTTTTACAGCACTGGCCGATGCAGGCATAATACTGATTGCCGCACCGCCGCCGGCAGCCATTTTCAACTTTAGGTTGGTGTTTCTATCTACCACAAATTTTTCTATGGTATAGGCCATTGGGTCATTTTGCCAATGAGCGTTATCCGCATCGCGGTAAATGGTGGCTATGTATTTTTTTCCGGCATCTAAAAAAGAAAGTGATCCCACAGCGGTTCTGCTGTTTTCATCGGTAATAGCGCCCATAAACCAATTATCGCTACCCTTTTGTTTACGTGCAATAACAAGGTAATCGCCGGGCTCAGCGCTCAACACTTTTGTATCGTCCCAATCAACGGCTACATCTTTTATAAATTGAAAAGCGTCCAGGTGCTTTTCGTAATTTTCGGGCAAATCGGCCGCCATTTGCAGCGGGCTGTACATAGTTATATAAAGCGCCAATTGCTTTGCCAGCGTGGTATGCACCTGCTCTTTTTTAGATGAATCGTACACGTTTAGCTTTATTTGAAAAATGCCCGGAGTGTAATCCATCGGTCCACCCATTAGCCGTGTAAACGGCAAAATAGTTTCGTGCTCCGGCGGGTTTCCGCTGCTCCAGGCGTTAAACTCGTTGCCACGGGCAGCTTCCGATGCAAGCCAGTTAGGATACGTGCGGTGCAAACCCGTTAAGCGAACCGATTCGTGCATGTTTACATTAATGCCGTACTGCGCCGTTTTTGCCGCTACCCTTTCGTAATGCCGCACCATCCATTGCCCGTCGTGGTGCTCGCCGCGAGGTATAATACGACCAACATAACCGCTTTTAACAGCGTTCATTTCATGATTAATCATAAAACGATAAGCAGTATCCATCCAGCGTTCGTAATTGGTAACCGATGCGGAGGTTTCGTGGTGCATAATAATTTTTACCCCTTTTTCGGTCGCGTAGCGGCTTAATTCTGTTACATCATAATCGGGATAAGGCGTTACAAAATCAAACACATCTTCTTCCCATTTGCCAAACCAATCTTCCCAACCTACGTTCCAGCCTTCTACCAGCACACCATTAAAACCGTGCTTTGCGGCAAAATCGATATAACGCTTTGTATTTTCGGTGGTAGCACCATGCGGCACCCGCGATTTTTGTTGCGAACCTACCTGTCCGCCGGCATAATCCCAACTGCTTTTGCCTACATGCATTTCCCACCAAATACCAACATACTTTTGCGGCGTTATAAAAGATGGATCGGCTACTTTAGAAGGTTCGTTTAAATTTAAGATCATGCGGTTGGCGGCTATAATTTCTGTGGCTTTATCGCTTACAATAATGGTGCGCCATGGCGTTTTTGCAGGTGTTTGCAAATAGGCTTTATTACCTACAGCATCGGGCACTAAATGCGTGTTAAGAGTAAAAGATGATTTGTCTATTACCAGGTTCATGGCGGGGTAATTTACCAGCGCCGCCTCGTGAATGTTTATGTATAAACCATCATCCGTTTTCATCATTAAAGGCGTTTGCACAGCGTTTTTGTCAAAGAAGGTTTTTGCATGAATTTCCTGCACATCTTTTCCGCCGGTAGCATCAACTTCGCTGAGCTTTGTTGTATAATAAGTGAACTCGTTGGTATCGTAATCGCCGGGGATCCAAAATGTTTTATGATTGCCGGCGAGATGAAATTGCGTTTGCTCGTCGGCTAATATAAAATGATCGAGCCCTTGCTGATCGGGAAATTCGTAACGGAATCCAACCCCTTCGTTAAACACTTTAAAGACGACATTTATAACAATGCCGGAGCCGCTTTTGTCTTGTAACGAAAGCGCCAGTTGCTTATGATTATCGCGGATGGAGCTGTATTCGCCCCACACCGGTTTCCAGGTTTGATCGTAAGCAGAGCTATCCCATTTTTGCAGTGTGAAGTTTTTTAAATCTGCCTGCGGTTCTTTAAACTTCAGCGATAAATTTGACGGGAGAAGCACCGCTTTATTTTTATATTGAACAGAATAAGAAAGCAGGCCTTCGGCGTTAACATTTACCGAAAGCCGGATGTTATTGTTGGGAGAAGCAATAGAAATAGCTTGCTGAGCAGATGATTGTAGCCCGGCAAATAGCGCCAGCGCAATAAAGAATTGTTTCATTTTATGCCTTTTTTGAGAGTTCTTTTTCTTCTAGCAACCACCATTTGCGCTTGGGTGGTTTTAAAATATAATTTGTTTGAAGGTATTTATGAATATGATCCATTCCTTCCTTTACATCGTCTGTTAGCAGCACAAGGCGCAAATCTTCTTCGGAAATTGTACCCACTTCCAGCATCTTTTGCATGGCCTCAACCACTTCATTATAAAAATCTTTACCAAACAAAACTATAGGAAAACCCGAAATGGTTTTTGTTTGCACCAGCGTTAAGGTTTCAAATAATTCGTCCATAGTGCCAAAGCCGCCGGGCATAATTACAAATGCATACGAGTATTTTATAATCATTGTTTTGCGGGTAAAGAAGAAATCAAACGTCATCCATTTGTGCATATAAGCGTTGTGCGACTGCTCAAAAGGAAGCTTAATATTGCAGCCAACAGAAGGTCCGCCGGCTTCGTAAGCACCGCGGTTTGCTGCTTCCATAATACCGGGGCCACCGCCTGTCATTGTGGTAAAGTTCATGGCGGCTATTTGTTTGCCCAACTCCCGTGCGCATTTGTAATAACGATGATCTTCTTTAAAACGTGCCGACCCGAATACGGTTATGCAAGGCCCAATAAAGTGTAAGGTGCGTATGGCTTTAATAAGCTCGTTAAAAACCTTCCAGGCAAATTTTAATTCGTACCGCCTGCTTTTTGGACCTTCGAGATAAATGTGTTCTTTAGCGGGAATGGTTCCTTCCTTTTCTGTTTCAGCCATTCGTAAATGTAAGCCTTAAAAATAAAGCAAAAGGGTGTGCAAGCCTATAAAAACCTTTCAAAAAAGGGTTGTACCTGTGGGCTCAGATAAGATAACAAATCTCAAGGGGTTCAGGGAAACGAAAAACCTTTCCAAAAGGGGTTGCATCAAAATGGTGCTTATCGCCACTTAATTAAGCTTGTAAGGGGGTGCCGCAAATTTTTAAAGCCCATCAAATCTACTTTTACGCTGCCTACCGCAAGCGGGCTTTCTACGCGTAGCGGAATGCGGTTGGGGTCGTCGGAAACCCACACGTTCATGTCTTCGCCTTCATCAAATACATTTCCTTTAAGCAGCAGTGGACGAATTTTAATAGCTCTGAATTTTCCGCGCCGGGTTTTCACTTCTTCTTTACCCATATAGCGGAGGTACATATTGTACACTTCGCCGTCTAAAAACATGCTAAACGATATTTTATCACCTACTTTGTATTTAGTGAAATCTATATTCCGGGCATAATATAAAGAACTAACAACATCTTGCACGCAAGGCGGAACTTTAAAAACACCTTCGTTACTTACAGCAGTTTTTTCCGCCCGGTTAAAACTTACATTTTCGTATTTTTTGTGATTGCCTTCGTGCACATCGCGAATAAACTTTACGGGCTGCAGCGATGCTGTATCTACAAAACTTTCGTAACGGTTATTAACTTTCGATATCCAGTTGTACGACGAATTGGATTTACCAAACCCTGTAATGTGGTACACGGGCCGGTTGTTTACTCGTGCAAGACTGGTTACCACAGTGGCATCGCCTGCATTTACATAAAGACCAATAATTGAATAATACACAGAAAAGTTCAGTTGCTCGCCCGGTTGAAAAGACGTATTTCGAATGGCGCAAAACTCTGAAACGGGCGCCGCTGTTTGGGCTATTGGCTTGCCTGCATGTAAGCCCCACATTAAAGTAAAACTAAATAGTAAGAGGACCGGTTTATATTTTTTCATTAGTAATATTTATGCCGCCCTCAATTGCAGGCGCTGTCTGTCGACGTTTAAAAGTTTTAATGCTTAAAATAAGCAGGCTGCCCATTAACGCTGGTATAATAAGGTTTATTACCCAAATAGTTACCGATGTTAACACAATACCAAGGCTGTTGACTGTAAACAATCCCACCAGTTGTAAACACACTTCGCCGCGAACGCCAAACTCCACTACCACCGCTATTGTTGGCAATACCGCAAGAGCTAAAAATACAACGCTCATTAACCAAATCAAAGTACCGGCGGAAACAGTTACGTTAAACAACCAAAAGAGCAATAAGTATTGAACAATGAACGTACCATACCGGGCTAGGGATAGAAGTAAAATAAAAAACAAACGTTGCATGCCAAACTCGCGCACAGCTTGTATCAGGTAAAGCCACGATGGACGGCGAACAGTTTTTTCCACCCACTTTTCTATTTTCGACAGGTTAAAATAAAAAAGGTTTAAACTTATAATAACAAGTAAAAGACAAGTCCACAGCGGCGCAAAAAATACAGGGTTTACTAAGCCGGCAGCCTCTAAGTTATCTTTTAAAATAAGCAGGCCGGCGGCGCCAAATACCAGGGTAACCAGCAACTGGCTAATGCTTCCAATTAACGACACCGCAATTACTTTCAAGCGTTTGCCTTCAGGCATATACATCATGCGGCCTAAATACTCGCCTACCCTGTTGGGCGTGGTAACCGAAACAGCTACACCCGAAAGAACTGCTTTAAAGGCCTGAATAAAAGAAATTGGGTGAACATCGCGAACGGAAATCCTCCACTTTACCGCCTCTAAACTCCAGTTAACCACCATTAACAAAACAGCGACAATTAAATAACCGCCTTCTGATGAGGTGAATGATTGCTGAATATGTCTCCACGAAGCGAACAATTGCGGCTGCGCAAGTACCTGCCGGTAGATAGAAAAACAAAGCCACACAAATAACAAGGGACCTAAAAAATAATTGATGAAGATTTTAATATTTTTGCTGCCCCGCATGTGCGGTAAAAATAACCACCTCCTTGCAAAAGCCTCATAAAATAGTGTTAGGTATTGACCCCGGAACTGTAATTATGGGGTACAGCGTAATAGATGTATTTGCAGATGAAATTACTGTAAAGGAAATAGATGTATTAAAGCTGCCCGCAAAAAAAGACAATTACGAACGCTTGCAATTAATTTACCAAAAGGTAACCGAACTGGTGCAACTGCACCGGCCAAATGCATTAGCCATTGAAGCTCCGTTCTTTGGCAAAAACGTACAAAGCATGCTGAAACTTGGACGGGCGCAAGGCGTAGCCATTGCCGCTGCCATCAGCCTAAGGGTGCCCGTAACCGAATATTCGCCAAAGCGTATAAAACAATCTATTACCGGCAAAGGAAATGCAGATAAAGAACAGGTTTGGAAAATGATTTTAAACATTACACACCTGGAGGAAAAGCCCCAATATTTTGATGCGACCGATGCTTTGGCAGTAGCTATTTGCCACCATTTTTCGGGCAATTTGCCGGCCGTTTCAGCCAGCGGATCTCCAAAAAAAACAGTGTCGGGTTGGGGGCAATTTGCCGCCGATAATAAGCACCGGATTGTGCCTTAAAATTCTTTTAAATTAAAGCTGATTTTTTTCCACCCTTTTTGACAGGTTTTTTTACCCCTTTTTAAAGCCTTTTTTCTGTTTAAAATAGAGTTAGAAATTACGAAAGACAACCTTTTTTAGGTGTGCAGTTTTAAGGTGCTAATTGCTGCAATATTTTTTGCTGCACGTCTTTCATTTCTTGTTCCAACAGTTTTAATTTAGGTTGGGTAAAATTTAAATCGTTAGCCGAATTTATTGGAATTAAGTGCATGTGCGCATGCGGCACTTCCAACCCAATAACAGCAATTCCGCAGCGGTTGCAATCAAAAGCCTTTTCAATGGCTTTTGCAATAGGCTGCGCAAACACAATCAGGTGCGCTAAATGACCTTGCGGAAGATCAAACATATTATTCACTTCCACTTTCGGCACTACCAGCACATGGCCTTTACGTAGCGGAAAAACGTCTAAAAAGGCATAAAAAAGCTCGTCTTCTTTTATTTTATAGCCTGGCAGCTCGCCATTTATAATTTTAGTAAAAATGCTCATGGTAAATAAATTGCTGATTTACTAATTAGCCAATTAGCTAATCAGATACTGATGTCTTCAACTTTAAATTTTAAAACACCAGCCGGCGCTGTTACTTCCGCTACATCACCTACTTTTTTGCCCAGTAAACCTTTGCCAATGGGCGATGTGGACGATATTTTCCCGAGTTTCAAATCGGCTTCTTTTTCGCTTACAATTTGGTAAGTGGCTTGTTTTTTTGTACCCAGATTGGTCACCTTTACTTTGGTTAATATAGACACTTTGCTTGTATCTATCGTTGTTTCATCCACTATCCGGGCAGAAGCTACCTGCCCATCCAGCAACGCTATTTTTGCTTCCAGCAAGCCTTGCGCTTCTTTGGCTGCATCGTATTCCGCATTTTCTTTTAAGTCGCCCTTTTCTCTTGCTTCAGCAATAGCCCGCGATGCTGCCGGCCGCTCTACGCTTCTAAGCTGGTACAGTTCCGCCTTCATTTGCTCCAGGGTGTCTTTGGTTACATATTGAATGCCGCTCATATTTCTTTCATTTGTATCGAATTAAAAAAATAGCAACGCCCCGGTTTGAACCGAAGCGTTGCCGTAAAAAGGTAAAGATAAAAAAAATTTAGATAGTATAACTAACAGTTTAAGCTTGCCTAAGGGTTGGTTTTTTAGAACTTTTTACTCGCTTTCCCGCCCAAAAACTTTTAAAAAAGGGTTAGCATAGCGTTGCAAAAGCCTGTTTACCACTACCGCGCTGTACGTACTTTTTTGTGGGCTGAATACGCCGCCGCACCACCGGCGCTAACTGCCTGCACCCGGTAATAACCAAGTGCAGATGCATTGTTGGTATCGCAAAACTTATGGGCCACTTCGCCAGTGGGCTGAAAAGACGCAACGGTTGTAAAAGTTTTTCCATCAATTGATTTTTGCACCAGGAAAGCAGCCTGCTGCGCTGCCGCCCAGGTAATTACGGCACCATCGGCTCCTTTGCGAACGCCAAAAGCGTTAAAAGTCACCGGCTTTTCTTTTATTAGTAAAGATTGAGTGGCCGGTTTTACTGCACTTTCTTTACCCTCGCTACTATTTGAAACAGCGGCGGGGCTGCCTTCGGGAGTAACATCAATAATATCGGTGCCTACGGTTGCCGTTGTTCCGGCCATAAAAGCATAAAATATAATAGATAGAAGTATTTTCATAAGGTTGGTTTTAGTAGGGTAAAAGTAAAATTTGCGCCAACTAATAGAAAGCGTAAAACTGCCCGACTTTTTATGGGAATAATCCCATTTACAAATAATGATAAATTGATTTTTGGACTCTGTTTTAAAAGCCTCGTATCAAACAAAATAAAAAAATACCCTTTTTTAAAGGTTTTGTAAATGCGTTCCTCCCATGAATGCTGCAATTTTCGCGCACCTGCGCCTAAAAACATCTTATAATTTGCCAAGCAGCGCCACAGCCATTTTTTTGTACGATTCGTAACTGTAGCCGGCAATGTGCGGGGTTATTACCACGTTGTTTTCGGCAAGCAGCCGCAGTTGTTCTTTTTCGAAAGGAGTGTAGGTTCCAGGCTTTTCGTTTTCCAACACATCAAGCGCAGCGCCACTTATTTTGCCACTTTCAATTGCCTGCAACAATGCTTGCGTGCATGTAACTCCACCACGACAAGTTGAAATAAAAAACGGGCTCTGTTGTAGTTCCGAAAAAAAAGCCTCGTTTGCAAAATGCTTGGTTTCTTGGGTTAAGGGTAAATGCAAACTGATAATTTGGGCTTCTTTCTGCAACTGCTCCAAGCTTGCTTCTTTTATATACCCCTTTTCGAAACCTTTTCTATACTTATCGTACACCAACACTGTTACGTTAAAGGAGGCTAAAAGGCGTACAAAAGAAGAGCCTGTGTTACCATAACCCATAACGCCTACGGTTTTGCCGCTTAATTCGGTGCCGCGATTTTCGTTGCGCAGCCAAAGCCCGCCTTTTACCTGGTTAAACGACCGGGTAATATGGTTTAATCCGTTTAAAATAAGGGCAAGCGAATGCTCTGCCACCGCGTTGCAGTTTCCTTCGGGAGTGCTGATGCAGACAATGCCTTTTTGGGCGGCATAATTTACATCAATCAGCTCCATTCCGCTACCGAGGCGCCCTATCCATTTTAATGCCTTTGCGGCGTTCAGCAAAGGTGCATCAATACGTATGCGGGTGGTTACCACAAGCCCTTCGAGACTTTCTATTTCCTGCCCTAATTGGGCGTAGGTAATATCGGGCGCATAAATAACGCTATACCCTTTTTGCTTTAAACCATCTAAAAGCAAGGGGTGCGCCGGCGCTGTTATCATTACGTTCTTCATGAAACAATTTCGTTTAAAGCAAAAAGTCAGCGCATTCTAAAAGTAAGTGCCGCAAAATCCTGGATGCTTAACTGCTCGGGCCGTTTATTAAACAATTCTTCTTTTAAAACCTCTTCATCAAAAAGCGATTTGACGGCGTTTCGCAAAGTTTTGCGGCGTTGGTTAAAAGCCGTTTTCACCAGTACAAACAACTTTCGTTCATCTTTTATTTGCACAGGTTCTTTTTTAGGCACCAGTTTAATAACGCCACTCATTACTTTTGGCGGCGGTGTAAAGCAAGATTGGTCCACATCAAACAGGTACTCTACATCGAAAAAAGCACCGGTTAATACAGAGGTTACGCCGTACACTTTGCTGCCTTCTTTAGAAGCAAGCCTTTGCGCCACTTCTTTTTGAAACATACCCACCATGCAATCTACATGCTGCCGCCACTGAATTACTTTAAACACAATTTCGGTGGAGATGTTGTAGGGAAAATTCCCAATTACGGCAAAACGGTCGTCAAAAGGTTGCTGCAGGTCTAAAAAGCTTTCGTGTATGATATTTGGCGCCAGTTGCGGAAACTCTTTTTTTAACCAGGTTACTTTTTCATTATCAACTTCAACCGCTTTAAAATGAATGCCGGGCAATGTAACCAGGTATTTAGTTAGTGCGCCGCCGCCCGGACCCACTTCTATAAGGTTTGTAAAAGGGGTTGGCGAAAGAGCCGCCACAATTTTGCGGCACACACTTTCGTCTTTTAAAAAGTGCTGCCCCAGCGATTTTTTTAATGTGTGCATTGGTGCAAAAGTAGCAGCAATAAAATACCCTTTCTGGTATTTTAGAAAGGGTATTGTTTTAATAGCAAGTACTTGCAGGCTGATTTTTTTATTTTTGGATTAAAAATTTAGCGGTCAGCACTTCGTTGTTTACATGAGCTTTTAAAATGTAGTGCCCGTTTTTTAAACCTTCTGCTGCAGGAAAACCGAACAAGTTGTACCCTTTTTCGACCCTTTTGGTGTAAGCCGCCACTCTGTTTCCCACCGCATCGTACAAGTAAAGCTGCGCCTGCGCGCCGGCCGCAGCGGTAAGGCGTACCTGCACGTACCTTTCAACGGGGTTTGACATCATTTGCAAAGCTTGCCCCTTACCCCTGTTTTCTGCTACGGCTATGCTGCTGTATGTGTATTTACCATTCGCGCCTACAGCTTTAATGCGGTAATATAGCTTTGGCGTATTAACTGCCGAACTATCGGTTACCAGGTAGGTAAGCGAGGTGTTGGTTTGCGTGCTGCCTAAAACAGTTGCAACTTCTGTAAAGTGTACACCACCTGCGCTGCGCTCTACCGTATAACGTTGTATGGTATCGTAACAAAGTACTGTCCATTTTACTTGAACGTTATTTTGTACGAAAGCAGCACGAACGCTTAAGAAGTTCAGATTCAGCACGTATTCAATCTGCCGCCAATCCCTATCCGTATATTGTGGTTGCGATTTTTGAACCATGGTACGGCTACCCGGCGCCCCGGCTCCTATAAACGAGCCTGCATTACCCATATAAGCCGAGGTGGCTTTCGCGCTGGTATTATCGGCATCAAACTTATCATCCAGCCCGTCGCCATCGGTGTCAACACCCGTTAGCGCTACGTCATCATCCGCTATCTTATTCAGGTTAAAATCATTACCTTCTATTCGGTCATCCTGACCATCACCATCTGTATCTGTATCTATATAATCCGGGAAAGCATCTCCATCCATATTGAACGCTGTTATGCCTTTGCCGCCAAAGCCGTTTATATTGTCGTACGCATCATCTATTCCATCGCCGTCCGCATCCGTGCCAGCCGGCAGCTTATAGCTGTTTGTAGCCATGCCTTCTACGTTATCGGGTATGCCATCGTCATCGGAATCAATATCGTACACATTTGGCCGACCGCTGTTATCGGTATTGGGCAGGTTAAACAAAACCATTGCGCTTATTGTTGTGCTCCAGCCCCGTGCATTAAACGATCCATCTATTATTCCGTTGTAATTAGCATCTAAAAACTGAGCTTCAATAACGTCTGCAATGCCATCGCCATCGCTATCTAAATCGTATGGATTTGGTTTAGAATCGGCATCCATATTTTTGTTTGGATATCCCGCTGCGCGGCCGTTGGTAAGTACTGCGCCTGTTTTTAATAATGGTCCGGCCGTATTTTCAATGCTACCGTTACCATCGTCATCTCCATCTACTGAATTGATCAGCCCATCACCGTCTGAATCGTTAGCGGCAAAAGTTCCGGTAAAGTCAAGCATTCCATCATTGTTAGCATCCAATCCATAAACTTCCACTACGTCGGGAATGCCATCATTGTCACTGTCCAAATCAAAATAATTGGGCACACCATCACTGTCCGTATCTAACAAACCAAGCCCGGCACCCGAATTTAAATGCCCCGATAGATTCGCATCAACATTATCTGATAAGCCATCGTTATCCGCATCTGAGAAGCCATCAATAATACCATTACCATCAGCATCTCCGCCGCCGCTTTCCACTACATCGGGTATGCCATCGTTATCACTGTCTCTATCTAAAAAGTTAGGTACACCATCTAAGTCGCTGTCAAAATTATCGTTCACACCATCGCCATTCACATCTGTAAATCCTGCATATTGCGCATCCTTCCAATTAGGCACGCCATCAAAATCATCATCCATTTTAGGGTCAACACCGTTGCTTTCTGTTACATCTGGAATACCATCGTCATCGGCATCTAAATCGCAATTAAAGGTTATGGTAGTGCTAATACAGGTTGTAGTGTTGCAATCGCCTTCTACCCGAACGTAATATGTTGTGGACACGACAGGGTTAACGGTTATTGTAGCGCCGGTACCAATTGGCGTGCCGCCGCAAGCGCCTGTGTACCACCTGTAAACGGCATTAGCACCCAGCGTTGCTCCGGAAGCCCGCAGCATAACAAAATCTCCAGGGCAGAGCACTGTTTTATTTTTTGTAATGATGGTTGGTGCTGTTGAAAGTGTTTTAGCTGCAAGCAAAAAGCCTGGTGAGGTGTACTGACAAGAAGGTGTACCCATGTTTCCTGCAGCTGCAACTATTACGCGGTAGTATTTATTAATATCGGTTGAAGCAACGCTGCCAATAGTGAAACTTTCGCCAGTTGCAGCTGTAATGTTGGTAAACGTAGCATTATCGGCGCTGATTTGCCATTGATACTCTTTTGTGCCTGGTATTACATTCGCATCGCTTAGTGAAGATGACATGGTAGTGCTGCTACCCAAACAACCTGCGGATGAACCTGAAACGGAAACTATTGGTGCTGCATCGCAGGTTCCAAATTGAATATCATCCAAGGCAATATCGTTACCGCAACCACCCTGCCCATCATTAATTAGTTCAAAAACAATATTGTTGTAGCCAGCCGGCATCATCCATTTCATACCGTATAAATTCCAGGAAGTAACAGTAATGTCGGCCGTGGAAATCTCTGTAATTACCAATCCTGTAATGCCATCTTTTACCCGCATTTTTACTTTCGGATATTTAAAGCCGCCAAACCCATCGCATATAGTTTGATAATTAGGATTACCTATAAAGGCTGCATAAAAAGAAAGCGAGTATTGCTGATTGGCACATAAAGAGCCAAGCATGCCGGAATAAAACACTTTATTGGTAGCATCTGCATTCACAATCATCATTCGTCCGTCACCGGTATGATCGGATAAAGAAATGAATTTTGAATTATCGCCGGCATTGGCGTTTGTAGCCAGCATAAACCGATCAACAGCAAGCGGCTGCGCCGTGCTGCCAGTGTAGGTTGTGGTGCCGCCGGGAGAAGCAGGGAATATTGCTGCAGTAGCACCAGTACCAAAATCTTCTTTATAAAAAACCTGGCCTAAAGTGTTGCAGGGCGGTGTTTGAGGTGTTACAGCAATAAGCAGGGGCGTTTTCTGGTCTTCACCAACATCATCTGGTTTATCGTTACCATTTAAATCGGCAGTTGTTCCATTTGTTGACAGATCTGTTACCGTAACATTGTTAAATCCTTTTGCTGTTGCGCTTGCAAAGTTGTAATATACCTTACCCTGATCAATATTCGATAAGGTACAGGTGATGCGAATGACAGCGATATTATTAGAAACAGGATAGTTTGGTAAAGTGCCCGTTCCGTTTAATAAATTTTTATTTGAATTTCCGTTAAAACCTGTGTTTAAAACAAGTGCTGCCGGGTTTGAAATAAAAGCGGCAGAAACTCCTGCCACGTTTGCGGCTCCATTAATGAGTGTAAGGTCATCCGTAACCTGTACGCTCGTCAAGCCATAGTTGCCATAATTTTTTACATACACATCATATTCAACGGTATATTGTTTTGCTGTTGCAGTAGGTGTAATGCTAACCAGGTTTTTTGCCACACCAATGCCGGAGATAACAGAAGCCATATCGGAAGCGGAATACACAGTGCCGGATTTAGTAGCCTCATCAATTGCAGCAGTTAGTGGAGTAATTTCATAGAAGGGACAACCGCCGCCGGAAAAAGCTGCAACTGTTTGTCCTTCTGCATAAGTAAGTCCAACAAAATAACCGGTTTCTGAATGGATAACAGTATCCACGTAAGTACAAGTCAGGTTTTTTCCGGTTCCTGTATAACTTTTATAATTAGGGGTAAACAATTTATTATCTAAAACGAAAAACATTTGTCCTGATGGCGATATGGCCAAATCGCCACTGCCCTGCTGATAAATTTTTGCGCCTCCTGTTAATGCCAACGTATCTACTGCACCTAATGCCCCTGTGGTAAAATTTATAGAACGAATTAATGGCTTATAAGTAGGGGGTGTAGTTGGCAAAGCGTTTGTAAATTCTATCATATATCCATTACCTGAATTGTCGAAAGCAACACCCAAGATATCGGCAGCAAAAGAACGAAGAGTATCCAGCTTAATTGTTGCTGTACTGGCGCACGTACCAATCGGCCAGCGCCAGGCATAGGTACGTGGTATGCCGCCCGGGGCAAGAGTGCCGGAAGTGGCTGTCCAGAAGTAATAAATGTTTTTATCTGCGGGGTTATAGCTTAAGCTGGCATAGCTGGATGTAAAGCGCTGAGTACCATTTGCTGCACCTCCAATCCTTAATTGCGGTATACATGGGTTTACCATACCACCAGTTGCATTGGCGATGGTGTTAGTGCCGCTATTATATGTATAATAATGAAGTTCGTGCGAACCGGAAGTTCCACATACAGAATTTCTTCCTATTGCAAATGGATAACTAACAGTGGCTTGCGCTACTACTTCTACATGACCTACAAGTAGGAAAAAGAATGCAAGCAGGGCGGCTGAAAAAGTTTTTAAATAGGTATTCATAAGCATGGATTTTTGGTTTTTCTAAGGACTAAGAGACTATGTATTACCGTACGATAAGGAAGCGTTTATTTATTGTTTTGCCTCCTTGCTGCACTACCTCCAGTCTATAGTTACCCGCTGGTAAATGAGACACAGGCAATTGCATTCTGGGAGCTCCATTCACCTGTTCTCTTTTTACAGTTACTCCGGCATCGTTAAATAGCGTAATGCCAACCCGACCCTGTTCCCATCCATTTGACAAGACAACATTAATATGGTCTATTACAGGATTAGGATTGATGCTGACGCCTTCTGATAGCCGTTCTTTTTTCAGGCTTATTACTTTCGAGTATTTAACGATGCCTTTTTCATCCACTGTTTTTGCTCGGTAAAAAAACAAATTTTCAGTTCCAATGTTTCTGTCCATCAACAGATACAACACGCCACTTTCAGCTGAAGTACTTTTTATCATAGTTCCAATGGAAGAAAAACTAGTGCCGTTCGTGCTTCGTTCTGCCTCGATGGTTATCTTTTCATCCGAAGAGGCAATCAGTAATGACAAGGCGTTTCCATTTGCTGTATTTGTGCCCTTAAAATCTATTATGCTGATGGGCAACACATATATGGGTGGAGTATTTAAACGAGTTACTTTACCAATAGTTGAGGCGGCAATCCAGCTTGTGCCAAAAGGCGCAGTTTCTTGACCCCTAACCAATGTTTCGGCATTGGGATCAACTGTAACAGATGTTGGAACAAAAGAAAGATTATAACCAAGAACATTCCCCGTATGGGATTGGCGAATACCATTACCGGCATACGATACTTTTCCATTCTCATCGTAAATAACAACGGTTGTATCC
Organism: Chitinophagales bacterium; assembly: GCA_038243445.1. Classification (GTDB taxonomy): domain Bacteria; phylum Bacteroidota; class Bacteroidia; order Chitinophagales; family Chitinophagaceae; genus Flavisolibacter. Next base: position 21,513 of record JBBSRB010000010.1, read on the forward strand.
TTTGTACTACCTGAAATCTTAAGCACTACAGGAGTACGGAAATAAGGCACGGTGCTGCTCGCGCTCCTTCGCTGCGATGTTAATTCAATATTAATGCTTTTGCTGTTGGCTGCGCTGCCCCATTTGATATCATAAGCCGGATTGCCGGTGCCATAAATGTAATCCTGGAAAAAAGAGTCTAAATCGTAGCCAAGCACCGCCTCAAAATGGTCTCTCAAGTTTTCTGTTGTGGCAGATTTATATGCCAGCGCCGGATCAGCCAAATAATTTTTCAGAGCTTGGAAAAACTTAGCATCTCCTGCCAGTTTCCGAAGCATTGATACTACCATAGCCCCTCTTTGATAAAGAGTATTATTATTTGGAGTTGTCCAGATAGTATTAGAATTGGCAATGCTTGCTTGAGATAAATAAATTGGCGTCGTTGTAGTGGAAAGGGCTGTTGCTTTTATACTTGTACGATGGCTTACCGGATCTTTCCCCATTGATGTTACTAATTCCGCTGCTAAAACCTCGCTGTATTTGGCAAAGCCTTCTGCCAGCCAAAGATGGTTCCAGGTAGCAAAAGTTACTTTATCGCCAAACCACTGGTGCGCCAGTTCGTGTGCTATAACAGACCAGCTGTTCATTGCACTCCAGCCCATTGCAGAAAAAGTTTGGTGCTCCATTCCGCCGCCCCAGCCAAACTCGTACATACCGTATTTTTCATTTTTGAAAGGGTAATCGCCAAATTTATTACTGAATGCAACCAGTTGGTCCCTGCAATAATCCATGGTATTCAGTTGAGTAGTGGTAGGTGTGCGGCCAGAGCCAATAAAATAAGTTATTGGAACGGATGTGCCGCTAATGTTGACAGGCGCTCTATTGTAAACTATATAATCAGCTACTGCCACGGCTACCAGATAAGAAGCAATGGGATAGCGGTGCTTGTAAGTCATAATGCGGTTAGTGCCACTTATAAAATCACTTATCAACTTTCCATTGGCGGCAGCCCGGTATGCCGAAGGCGTAGTAATAATGAAATCTACAGAATCAATCTTATCCTGCATGTCAGCTTTGCAGGGCCAGAAATCATCATCGCCATAAGACTCGGCCAATGTGTATAATGCCACACCAAGACCCGTAATATTTTGTTTGTCAAAACCTTCCCCATAAGTGCTAAAATCAGGTGGTGCACCGGAATACGAAATGGAAACAGAATCCAATGTATTCACAGCCAGTGTTACTGGCAATTTTATTTTTAAGATATTAGTATTTCCCGAAGTGGGCCAGGTAACAACCACCCCTGCTGTACTGCCGTGGTATTTTACAATGAGATCTCTATTATCAAAAGAAACCTTTGCAAAATCGAAACTGATGTTTGAAACATTTGCCTGTGTAGTTTTGAAATAAGTAGTTACGGTGCCGGCAATGTTTTTGGCAGCGGCGGGATTAAGCGTCCATTCGAAACGGTGATACTTTACATCAATATTATTACCCGTGCCGCTATAACCAGTAGTTTGGGCCTGTATCGCCGTACAAAAAAGGAGCAGTAAAAAAGGGGTTGCCCTTGCTGCCCGCAAAAGGGTTTTCATTAGTTTCTGGTTTGGTCTTTCAAATGGATTTGGATTTCCAGAGAGCTAAGTTTATGCTTTTATAAGTAAAAACCCATACTTAGGACCCCAATTTTAAAAAACGAGTATATTCTCTTTGCAACCAATCGTAAAAGTCCGCACTAATTCAGAAACTCTTTAACCGGTAAGATTAAGTAAAAGCTTTGTTACATCTACTATTTCCGGGTAGCTTTTTTAACCGCTTACTTATTTGCCCTTAGTGGCTGGCGCAGGCTTTCAATTAGCTTCTGGCGGCAAACCGCGTCTTTTCAGTTTTCATTTGATCAATTGCCGGTTAACCTTTGCGCCGCCCCTGCTTTATAAATGATGGTGTACATTTACGCCCAAGTTTCTTTACAACATGAACCTAGTACACAAGCCCGTTATTGGTATTACCTGCGGCGACCTCAACGGTATTGGCACCGAACTGATTATTAAAACCTTTGCCGATCACCGCATACTCGAACACTGCACGCCGGTTATTTTTGCATCGGCTAAACTGCTGAACTTTTACCGTAAAGCCGTGCCCGATGCGAATTTTTCTTTTCAAACAATAAAGGATTTTTCCAGATTAAGCCACAAACAGGTGAACCTTTTTCCCAGTTGGGAAGAAGAGGTTTCTATTACACCCGGACAGCTTACCGATGCCGGCGGTCAATATGCCGTTCTATCGTTGCACACAGCTATGCAGGCTTTAAAAGATGGACATATCCACGGAATTGTAACGGCTCCCATTCATAAAAAAAATGTTCAGTCGGAAGGGTTTACTTATACCGGCCATACCCCTTTTTTAAAGGTTTCGGCAGGCGTGAAAGATGTATTGATGCTTTTGTACGCATCAAACATAAGAGTGGCGCTGGTTACCGAACACTTACCCGTAAAAGACGTGGCGGAACATATTACCCGCGAAGCTATTTTATCGAAATTGGCGCTGCTGAACCAAAGCCTTAGGCGCGACTTTGGTATTGACAAACCAAAAATTGCAGTGCTGGGATTGAACCCTCATGCTGGTGACGAAGGCCTAATTGGCACTGAAGAAGAAACCATTATTCATCCGGCTATAAAAGAAGCCAAACGAAATATGATGGTATTTGGACCCTATAGCGCCGATGCTTTTTTTGCACGCCAAAGCTATTTGCAATTTGATGCCGTACTTGCCATGTATCACGATCAAGGTTTAATACCGTTTAAAACCATAGCTGTTGGCGAAGGAGTAAACTATACCGCCGGACTTCCGTTTGTGCGCACCTCTCCCGATCATGGAACTGCGTTTGACATTGCCGGTAAAAACATTGCTGACGCTACTTCATTTATGACTTCTGTATTTGAATGTGTAACCCTAATTAACCGCCGTGCCGAATACGACGAGCGAAATAAAAACCCACTGCGAAAGGTAACCGGCGAAATACTAAAGCATGTTGAAGATGAAAAAATTGATGAGACAATTGACCGTTAAAAGGCCTTTTTTAAATGTTTTTAAAATGTACGTTTTAGTTATATAAACAGAAAAACCTATCAAAAAGGGTATGGGGTGCAGAAGAGATTTGCCACCCCATTTTTGAACCTTTTTGAACCTTTTTGAACCTTGCACAGCAAATGAAAAGCCTTTAAAAAGGGATGACGGCTTTGTTGCAAGCCAACTTATTTATTAATAAATACGCCATCGCTCACTCCTTTGTTGATGACATAATTGCGGTATACAATTTCTACCCGGCCTTTATCTTCTTTTGTAGGTTTGGCTTTCTGGCCACCTTTTTCATATTCAAAAGTTACCCCTTTTGGCAACTTATAATCTTTAGTGCTAAATACAAAAATCATTTTATCGGGCAAGCCCCAGGAAGCCCACTTTCCATATTGCATTTCAATATCGTAGCTGCCGCTTTCTTTTGTAGTAACGCTGGCTTTACGAATAAGCAATGCTTTTTCGTCTATATAAAATGTGGTTAATACAACATTCCCCTCGTTGCTGTTTGGCAACAGTTTTATAACTTTTATTGTTTGTCCGTTTACGGTTGCTGTGCCGGCGGGTACAATCGTATAATCTGTACCTACCAAAAGCGAATTGAGGTTTACGCTAACGCCGCCTTTTGGCAATATAGAAATGCCACCTTCTTTTTTAATGGTAAACTTATCCGGCGCTTTGTAATACACAATTACGTTTGATGCCGGCGCGTTAATAAATGCCACATCTACTTTCATTTGACCTGCAGCCGTATAATCTTTTACTTTTTCCAGTTTTGCTTTAACGGCTTTTATTAAAGCCGCTTCTGGCTGCGCAAATAAAATACAGCTAAGCATTGATAATAAGGAACTAAGGAGGAATGTTTTCATTGTTGCTTTTTAAGAAAGAATATCTTTTTTTCGAAACACAAAGATGGTGGTACCCAGAAAGATAAAGATGTGAAAAAGCAGCACCAGCGCCGATTTTAACACTTCGGCAGTATCTACCGGTCGCTCGAAAAAACCTTTCCAGTTTAGCATGTGATTGGTAAACAGGTACGGCTTTAAAGCATTGAAAAAGGGTATGTTCATAGTGGTTAATATAGTGGCAACAATAACTACACTCATAGTTGCTATTATAGGCCCAATAGAATTTTCGGCAAATGAAGAAAGTAAAAAAGCAAGTGCCGCAACAGTAATCATAGAAAGAGCCGCAAAGCCAAAAGCTGCTACATAGCGCCATAAAATATCAGACCGATCAAGTATTACTACCATTTCGCTTTTAAAAATAATTAAATCGCCTGCGCCGAAAATGGCAAGCGACAGAGCAAGCGACAACACCGCCATAAACAGCAGCAACAAAAGCGTATAAATGGCTGAAGCCAAAAACTTGCTGAAGAGCAAAGTTGTTCTGCTTACTGGTTTGGCTACTATCAAGCGAAGCGTTCCCATAGAAGCTTCGCCGGCAATGGCATCGCCCGCCACCAGTGCTATTAATAAGGGCACATGTATTAGTAGCGTTTGCAGCACTACAAAGCATACAAAAAAACCGTTTAAAATAGTACCGCTTATTTCAAATGTTTCCTGTAACGATTGCATGGCAAACTGTAGATACGCTTCGCCATCGGCAAACATGGCTACCTGAATTAACAACACAATGGCCGCAATGGCTGCAAATGCAATGTAGGTGCGTGGTTTTTTAAAAATCTTGTATAATTCAATTTGTGTAAGTTGCCACATGCTGGTTGGTAGTTGTAAGCGAAAGAAAAAGATCTTCTAAAGAATGGCGCGGACGAAGCGACATTACATCAATATTTAATGCCACAAGCTGGCGCGTTAATACAGGTATTTCTTCCCTGTTCATATCAAAAACAATGGCACTTGCCGTGCTGCTTATGTTATTTGCCCATTGAGAAGCACCGAGCTTACGGAGCGCATCTTCGTTGTTGCCGGTTTGTAATTCCACTCTTGTTTTGGATGGATGCAGCAATTGTGCGGCTTTACCTTCTGCCAGCTTTTTACCCTTGTCAATAATCAGCATGCTGTCGGCCATTAGTTCTATTTCGCTTAGCAGGTGAGACGATACAAGAACGGTTTTACCTTCGTTTTTACTTAAGTGCAAAATAAGATTGCGCACATCTGCAATGCCTTGCGGATCGAGGCCGTTTGTTGGCTCGTCTAAAATAATTAGTTGCGGGTTGTGTACTAACGCGCAGGCTATTCCAAGGCGTTGCTTCATGCCCTGCGAAAAGGTTTTTACTTTACTGTTTGCGCGGGTAGCAATACCCACCACTTCTAATTGATTTATTAATTCTTTTGTTGTTTTGGTACACCCACTGAGTTTAGCCAGCAAACGAATATTTTGAAGCGCAGTTAAATAGCTATATAGATCGGGCTTTTCAATTATAGCTCCTACCCTTTTTAGTATGTTTTTTCGGTTTTGAGCCAGAGGCTGATTAAATATTTTAATGCTTCCGCCAGAAGGGTTAATAAGCGTTAGAAGCATACGGATGGTGGTTGATTTGCCGGCGCCATTCTGCCCTAAAAAGCCATATACTTCGCCGCTGTTAACACTAAAAGAAAGATGATCTACAGCGGTAAGCTGGTTAAATTTTTTTGTAAGATTTACTGCTTCTATAATACTGCACATACGTTGGGCGCAAAGGTATTTAGTATAAGCTCAAATAGGAGAGTAAAATCAATTGCTGCATTTTATTAAAAATTTATATTCTTCGGAACAGTTAATAATCAGCTACTTGTACACATAATTTGCGGAAAATACGGTTTTCAAAAAAATTAATTAGTAGAAACACTTGCACTAATCAAAAACCCCTATTATGTTTGCACCCGGTTATAAGAAATAACACTTACCATTTCCTACCGAAAGAACCTCAAATAAGAAATCCGTTTAAAGTACCCAAACCTTTTCCATCTTTTTACTTTTCTTATTTCAACGCCTAATCCAATAGTTCTCTGTATAACTGAAAACTATTAAACCCTAAAAAAAATGAAAACAATTTTTACCCTTATTACGCTTGTTGCTATTGCTTTGTTTACAAATGTAAATGCACAAAGCCAAAATTTTAACGAGCCTGGAATTATTAAAGCGCTTAGCCAAAACTGCTGGTTTTTTTACGGCTTTTACGAGTCCACAACTACACCAATAGAAGGCGCACGAGACTTATACGTAATACCTACTACCAGCAAAGACAACAATGCACAATCGCAATCAAACATCGGGCAAATTGCTACCCCATACCTGGATTTTGCTGCAGCTACAACAGTTACTTTTCAGTACAGGCTGGAGTCTATTTTAAAAAACAATTCATTCAGATACATCACAGTATTTCTTTACACTCCAACAGGCAGCCAAACATTAACTACTATCACATTAAACGATAATTCTCCGTTGACAACGCAAACAGCCACCATTAAAATTCCTGCCGGAAAAAGCATTCAACAACTTGTGTTTCATTTTACCGGCGCATCGGGCGATGGCAAAACAGGCATATTTTTCGATGCTCTTTCAATTGTTGGAGCACCGTATGCTTACAATAACGGCTGCACAATGCGTGTAGCATCAACTCTTCCGCTGAAACTCGTAAGTTTCTCTGGCTCTCAAACCAATAACAAAGCACAGCTTTCGTGGCAGGTGGCAGAAAACGAAACCGGCGACCATTTTGAAATTGAACGCAGCGCAGACGGAAGAAACTTTTACGCCGCAAGCGTAGTGTTTACCACCGATAAACAAGGCACGGAAAGTTATTCTTTTCGTGATGCAAAAGAAATAACCGCAAACACATACTACCGGTTGAAAATGATTAACAAAGATGGCACTACCACTTCCTCTAAAATAGTTTCTATTGTTACTAACGCAGGCGCAAGTAAAAGCCTGGTTCTGCTGCAAAACCCGGTTATTTCCGACTTGCAATTTACCTATCAGTCGGCGGTTGCCGAAGTAAGCAGCGTAGTTTTGTACAACCTTTCGGGAGTAAAAATGTACAGCACGCATATACAGGTACAAAAAGGAAGCAATTCATTTTCTTTACCGGTAAACAACCATCTTAGCACTGGAACGTACCTGATGGAAGTGGCTAACAGCACAGGAAAACTGGTGACAAAAATGCTTAAAAAGTAACGAACAGATATTAATATTATTAAATAATAATTAAGGATTAATAATTTAGAAACGAGGTCTTCATCTTAAAAGTAGTATAGTACAAAGCATCACTTAAAAAATAGAGCGGAGCGAAAAACCATCATAAAAGGGCACCATAAATCGGTCACGTTCTATCAGTGCAAATCAGCTTCAGAAAGCAACAAATTTGTTATTAAAAAGGGATAACGCAACAGTCAAATTTATTCAGGGACGGATATATAAACAATAAGGCTTCTGATTTTTTCAGAAGCTTTATTGTTTTATGTAGGCCTGCAAGGCGGTAACATAACTTTCAAATGCAGCAATACCTTTTTTGGTAATGGTACAAGTGGTTTGCGGATAATTATCTTTAAACTGCTTGCTTACATTAATATATTCTGCTTCTTTTAGCTTTTGAATTTGCACACTGAGATTGCCGGCCGTAGCGCCTGTTTTTTCTTTAATAAAGGTAAACTCCGCATCTTTTACACCTATTAAAAGCGACATTACGGCCAGCCGAAGTTGTGAATGTAATATGGGATCCAGCTCTTTAAACACTTGAATTCTTTGCCTCCTGGTTGATTGTATTGAATTCCTTTTTTGCTATATATCCGGGAATGATGTAGCCGATTAAAACAGCCGCTGCGTGTAAGATCATAGTCCACTCAAACGAGGGCACAAATAAAGAACCAAAAGCAAAACCCCACACAATGTAAGCGCCCCAAAGGGATGGTTTAAAATTAAGAACAGTGCCGTAAATAAGAATCCAAAAGCCATAAAGTCCTAACAATAATGCGAACCCTTTTAAAGGGTTTACGCCCAAGTTCATGGAAACGATGATTAGCAGTAAAGAAATAAAGAAGCCGATATTTAGTTTTTCAAAGAGGTCGTTTGTGTAGGTTTTAACCCTTACTGCCCGTTTTAATATAAACTGCCGAATCGTTTGCCAGGCTAATAAAAGCAAGCTCAATAGGCCAAATAAATTCCAAAAATAAAAAGTAGAAAACCAGTTAAACTTTATATTCAAGTAGGTACAAACAGATGCCAGGAAAAGCATCCATCCCCAAACAATCCATCCTTCACCGTTGTCTTTTTGTTCCTGCTTTGCGGTGTTAATCATTTGATGAATGATACGCAAACTCTCCTGCTCCGATATGTTTTTATCTTCCATACATCTTATTTAGATTCTAATTTTAGTAAATAGCCTGGATTAAGATAACTGGTAAGTATGGCAGCAGCGGCAAACAACCTCTGGTAATCAAAAATTGAAAAAAGCAGCGGCGCACGCCAATATTCAGTTAATGATTCCACCAATTATAAACGGATGATTACGCAACAACTTACCAGACACATATTCGCCTAAACCGTACATATAAACTGCCCCCAAATACCAATATAAGAAAGCCATCCCCACATTAAAAAGTACACCTTATTTTCACTAATGTTTTCTTTTGATTTATTAATCTTCGATTGAATAAGGAGAAGGCTTTGCTCCGGCGAAAAATAATCGTTCATAAATAAATATTGGTAATATATAGAGTTGGTTATAAACCTCCGAAAAAGCGAAGAGTTTTATTTGACCTGGTTTAAAAAGTATTGGGTAGTTCCGCGTCCCCAGGAAGGCTCGATAGAAGATGCAGGCTTTGCAGCAGCATATTTTTTCAAGGCTTCTTCAAAGAGTTTTTTAGCCTCGGTTTTACTGCCGCCAAATTGTTCCGGAGTAAAAAACTTATCCTGTCCTTCCAGCAAATCTACACGCGGATTATTCTTATCTAATCTTCGTGCAGTTTCCAAGGCTTGTTGTGCCATGAGGCCATATTGCTGGTAGCGCGCCATCGGGTCTGCCGTCATGCGTAGGGTTGCAATCATTTTTTTCACAGCCCATATTTCAGAGTTGTCCTTGCTTAATGCTTCTGCTTTTTGGAGTAAAGATTCTGCTTTATCGGCAATTGGATCTAACTGGCTGGCTAGTCCGCCCATGTTGCCGCCCGATAATGAGTAACCGCTGTTTACCTGTGCCAGGGCTGCGTAATAATATGGAAGCCACTGTGTTTTTTCTGCTTCTGCAATACGTTCAAAAGCGTTCGCTAAATCTTTCGCTGCTTCAACCGAACGTGTAGTATCAATGGCCGCCACTTTCGGTTCCATTGCTTTAAAATACTTTTCGGTTTGGGCAAATGTGGTTAGCGAAATAAAGGTTGCAGCAATGAATAATATCCTTTTCATAATGTGTGTGTTTTAAAAATTTATTTTTGGTTTTCTTTTAATCTTTCATACTCTCTTTCAGCAGCATTGCTGTTTGGTGTTACATAAGCGCCGATGTAATGAAAAGCTACACCGATACCCCAGCCAAACATAGGCCAAACGGGCCATGGTAAGCTGTTGTTATACGTTCGCTCACCTGAAAAATACCAGATGCTCCAAAAGACTACTGACATAATTAAATAAGTTGCTAAATGACTGCGGAACGAAGCTCTTGCCTGAGCAAGCTTCCATAATTGTGCGTTCTTTCCGTCGGGTGTTTGTTGATAATAAGACATGTGTTTAAAAGTTTATGATTGATGTTTAGTTGTTGAGAAGTTTAGTTGTTAACGTAGAAGTTTATGTTTTATATTTTTAATCGCTCCAAATGGTCGACGTCTAAACAACTAAACAACTAAACTTCTAAACCCTAAACGGGTTACACTTCTAAGCATTTACAGGTTACTATTAATTACCTCCTCGGTTCTATCTACACCAAAAGATAAAAAAGCACCAAGAAAAACAAACATTTTTGATGGCGGAACAATGGCTTCTTTACGATAACCATTGTACGAGTATTTGTAACCATAGACCTGGTTAGTGTTCAACACATTGGTAACAGAAAATACAAACACGGTAAACTGACTTGCACCCTTTTTAAATAGTTTTGGGAGGTAGTTTACACTAAGGCTCAAGCTGCTGTAATCCTTTGTTTTGCCGCTGTCGTAAAGTGCGAATTTGTTGCTTGCGTCATCGTACCTAATGTTATAATAAGGCCGCCCAGTAGCATATGTAAAAGAACTGTTGAATTGAGTTTTTAATGTGCTTACAAATTTCTTTACTATTAAAGAGCCTGTATGTTTTGCAGCAAAAGAAGGTTGCATGGCCGAAGGATAATTTGCAAAATCCCGTTCTGTATCGAGGTACGAATAAGAAACCCAATAATCGAAATTCTCAATCGTTTTTTTATCTCTCCAAAACAAATCAAAACCTTTAGCATAGCCGTAACCGTTATTATTTATCGCCGTTTCTCGCCCTGCATTGTTACCCGTTTTTATAAGGTTATCGTATTTTTTATAAAACAATTCGGCACGCAGCGTTCGGTTGTTTTCTGCTTTTTGATACTGGGCAATATAATGCGTTGCTCTGGAAAAATTGAGTTCGCTCGTTGCCGGCAAATAACGGCTTTCGGGTGCCTGATAAAAAACGCCATACGCTAAAGATGCCTGGCTGTTTGCTCCTAATTTATAGGCCAGCGAAACGCGGGGCGCAATGTTTACTTTATCTAACACAGACGAATGTTCCAACCGGGTGCCGAGTTTTGCAGCAATAGCATTTGTAAGATATACATCGGCTTCTGCAAAAGCAGATTTTATGTGTTCTTTTATAGTTGGCGCATACGTTAAACTTTCATTAATGGCAACCACCGGTTTTTCGTTGCTGTAATTGTATTCGCTGCCAAAACGCAGGGCGCTTAAACCGGATAACTTTTTCTCTATAACCAGCTTTGCGTTGGCATAAAAGCTTTTACTATTTAAGGTAAAATTCTTCCATTCTAAATTTTCAACAGTAGCTTTTTGCTGGTTGCTGTTTTCTAAATAAGCTTCTATATCATCGCTATTATTGGTGTATGAAGTTCCAATATTTAGCTTCCACCCTTTTTTAAGGTTTTCTTTGTAGGTAAGGTTATGATACATGTTTTGATTGGAAAGAGCAAACGCATCTTTATACCCTATTGTATCAATACTTTGTTCTGTAAAGGCCAGTTTATTTGCGCTGAAATAACCATAGTATTTTATAATTCCCGTGGCGGATGTTTTAATTCGGAAATTGGCATCACCAGTATGATAAACCGGTACTTTGCTAAAGTCTTGTTTTTGTTTGATGGCTTTAAATGCTAAAGCCAAATTAGTATAGCCATAGCTTACTCCCCACGAACTTTTTTTGTTTTTTGCCAGATTTTGATAACCACCCGAAAGCCCTAAAACCGATACGCCCAGAGTGGCAGAACTTTGATCGGGAAGATCAATAGATTCTAAAATTAAAGCCGATGAAAGCGCTTGCCCGTACAAGGCCGAATACCCGCCGGTACTAAAAACGGTGCCTTTAAATATCCAGGGAGAAAAGCGACCGCGTTGCGCTACATTGGGCACACTGCTGTAAAAGAAATTGTTTACCAATGTTCCGTCAATATATGTTTTTGTTTCGGCTGCCGTGCCGCCGCGCACAAACAATCCTTCGCTTTCGCCAACCTGCTGCGCACCTGGTAATGTTTTTACGGCAGCAATAACATCGGCGTTCGCGCTTGCCGTTGTCAGCATGTCTAAAGAGCTTAAAACGGATGCTTTCTTTTTATCGCCTGCTTCAAAAGATCCAGCCGATATGGTGACCGCTTTAAGTTCGGTTATTTCTTCTTTCAAAACAATGCTAACTGCAAAAGGTGATGCTGTGATGTTGAATGTTTGTTCAAACGGTTTGTAACCAATAGCACTTACAACCAACATTTGAGACCCTTTTTCAAGGGTTTTAAAAGAGAAAGTTCCGGTAGAATCAGTGGTGGCGCCGTCGTAGGTACTTTGTAAAGAAACGCTTGCACCTGCAATGGGTTTGCCCCCTGCATCTTTCACACTGCCACTGATTTGTTGTGCCTTTAAAAAAGAAAAGAAAAGGAGAAAGGTAATGGTTGATATGAGCCGCATAACGTTCAATTGTTTCACAAACGTAAAGTAGTTTATTTTATAAACCAAATTTTAATTTTATAAAATCACTGCAGCAACACCGAAAAATGGCGACCTGTTTTTTACAGTATTAAACGTATTGATAGATAAGCTTTTAAAAAGCTACCCCATTAAGATCTCCACTTAAATGTGGATCGGGAGCGTTTTTGTAAAAGGAGCGTTTGTAAGGAGGTTTACAGTAATGGCGAAGGTTGATCGTCACTTTTTAAAAATAGGTCAAAACATGTAAAAAAGGGTGCGGCCAACTTGAGGGCAAAATGGTTAAGCCGTGTGTTTTATATGCGAAATGTTGAAAAGAAAATGTTCATTTGGTGTGCCTGTTTGCGCTCGGGTTTCCGGGCTTTGATTATTGGTAAGCAACGCTACTAACGTTTGTTCCTCGGGAACATAAAAAACAGAGCAAAGGCAACCTGGAGAAGTGCAGGTACAAAACATGATCGGGAAGGATTAATTTTTAAAAAAAGATTTTTTAGCTTTTCGGTTGAAATATTTTCCCGGCCTTTAATAGAAATTGGATTAGCGATTGATGGGTCAAAATAAATACGCTTTTTTCAATATTGCAACTATAACGAAAAAAAATACATAAAAATACTATACAGATGCAGCGGTTTAAAGGCAAAAACGGGGTGTGTAATATGGATGTAAGAACCTTTGAAAAAGGGTACATCACATTTCTTTCAAATAAAATTTAAAACCCTTTAAGTAATTTATTAAAGATAGAAAAACCTTACAAAAAAGGTACAAAACCCACATTGAAACGGCTTTAAGGCTTCTCTATTCTGATTAAGATACTTTATGGTTTCGGATTTTATTTATAAGATCATTTTCCAGAGAAGGCTTTTTTATGAGATTTAGATCACTCGTTTCCAACAACACAAAAGTGTTAAAAAGAAACCGGGGAATGCCGGTTTCTTTTTTCTATGGCTTTATAAATGTTACCCGATGTTGTTGCCTGTCAATAATTCCTGTTAATATATAAGTGCCCGAAGGTAATTGCTGAAAAAATTTGGTAGTTAAACGATTCTGACCCTTTTGCACTTGTACCGTTTGTTTCGCAACTCTTCTTCCCTGCAAATCTGTTATTATCAAAGTAACTTTTTGCACTTCTGCAGCTGTTAATTCCACAAACGATGTGGCTTGCAGCGGGTTTGAATGTAAGGCAAGCCTTGCTACGGGTGAAGTAAGTTGCACCTGCTTAGTAACACTAAGTGTAAAACTGCCGTTCTCATCTATCTGGCGAATGCGGTAATACACATTTTTACTGTTAGCTTCTTTATCAATAAAAACATACTGGTTTACAGATGTAGCAGCAGGTTTATAATTGACAATGCCAACTTTGATAAACTGAATACCGTTTGTGCTACGTTCTACATCGTATTGTTTTACGTCCTGCTCTTGTGAAACAGTCCAAGAAATTTTTACATACGTGGTGTATGCAGTAGCAGCAACTGATATAAAGTTTACCGGCACCGTTGTGTAGGTTGTGAGTCTAAAGGCTGCATTGCGCCAATCGCGATCGGTTCCGGCAACAGGTGTTTTTTGCGCAGGAGACTTTCCGCCGGTTCCTGCATTAAAACCCGCTATGGAAACTATAGGCCCGTTACTGATATTTGTTTCGAAAAAGTCCAGCAACCCATCACCGTCCGTATCGGTTGCACTCATGCTTTGCGGTATATCATCTGCCTTACCGTTGCTGTTCAAATCGTTTCCTTCAATGATGTCTGCATCGCCGTCGTTATCCGAATCAGCATCGCGGTAATCGGGCAAATCCGTTCCGTCTGTATTTACCGGCGTTATACCATTGTTGGTATCACCACCAAAAACGGCCGTGTTATTATCGTAACGGTCATCAAGTCCGTCGCCGTCAATATCAAAATACGTGGGCAGTAAATAACCTGCTGTTGTCTGTCCTTCCACATTGTCTGTTATACCATCATCGTCTGCATCAATATCCAGGTAATCTGCTTTTCCGGCGTTATCCGTATTTATAAGGTTTAAGGAAGTTAAGGCATCTATAGCATCAGCCCAGCCATCGGTGTTTGCATCGGCATAAGCCGCATCGCTGCTGTTAATGATGCCATTATTATCCGTGTCATAAAGGGCATTCCACGCCTCACGTGCGTCAAGAATGCCATCTCCGTCACTGTCCAAATCGTAAGCATTTGCTTTGCCGTCATTATCAAAATCGCCCTTTAGGTAACTATCCGGCCGGCCGTCATTATTGATATCTTGGCCAGTAACAATCAAGGCGGCAGCGCTGTTTTCTGCAAGGCCATCATTACCTACATCACCATCTACCGTATCAGCCAATCCATCATTATCGCTGTCGGAATAATTGTCTAACTGTCCGTCGTTATTAGCATCTGTTCCTCCGGCTTCTACCACATCGGGCACACCGTCGTTATCACTATCCAGGTCAAATAAATTCAAAAGCCCATCGCCATCGCTGTCAAGGCCACCCAACGCTACACCACCAGTGCTTACATCGTAGCGGTTGATCAGTCCATCATTATCGCTGTCGTTTGAAGCAAAGGTTCCGGTATAATCAACCCGCCCATCGCCGTTGGCATCTACACCGCCGGCTTCCACCAGGTCAGGAATGCCGTCGTTGTCGCTGTCAAGGTCAAATTGATTGATAATGCCATCCTCGTCCTTATCCAGGTTGGCACAAACACCTTTGGCATTTAACGTGCAGAAATCAGCATCCCGGTAATTTAAAATGCCATCGTTATCTTCGTCGCCGTTGGCACTTACGCCCCCGTTTTCAATACTATCCGGAACCCCATCGTTATCATCATCGGCATCCAAACCATCTACTACGCCGTCCTGGTCATTGTCGCCTATAATAGCGGTAACAAGGGTTGAGGTTGTAGCACAGTTGCTGCCGCTTAGTTTTAAGGCTGTAATTTTTAAACTATAAGTACCGGCAAATAATAAGGCGTTGCTGGTAATGGTGATAATACCACCATTACCAAAAACAGATGTTCCCTGATCTACACCGCTTGTGTTTTCGAGCGTGTACAATACGCCGGATTGAGAATTAGTGACGGTGTATTTTACTTTGCTGGTCGCATCGAAGGGAACCGCTGTTGTGGGTAAAACCGTTGGCGCTGTTGGTGGCGCGCAGGAAATGGTAACACTGTTATTGTTGGTACAAGACGCATTTTCTGAACTGGTAATTGGCGTTGCACCAGTGGTTATTGTTTGGGTAGTTGCTGTTAGCACGCCTCCGGGATAAAGCAGGTTCGCTCCCGGAGTAATACTCCATTTAGTTACAGCAGTAGTGTAGGTAACAAACCCTATTTCCGCTCCATCCTGGTATAAGCGAACCGTTCCGGTAAATGAACCAGTTAAATCGCCACTAATCGTGGTGCTTGTTTCATTGTACGTTCCAGTAATTGTTGGGCAAATGGTAGTAGCCGCTAACGCAGAAACTGGAGCTGAAGCAGCGCTTACAGTACAACTGCTACGCTGGGCTGTTGCGTAATAAGAGGTACCGGCTGTAACGGTTACGGGTACACTCCAGGTGCCATCGGTTTGCAAAGTAGTAGTGGCCAAAGGTGTGGTTGCATTTGCACTATTGTACACCCGGATGGTTGCGCCGGCCACGCCAGATGATGTGCCAGTAATGGCTGTTGCGCCTACGATCAGGTTTCCGGAAGCTGTGGTGGTAATAACGGGTGCATAACTAAAACAGGTAACGGTTTGAGTAACCTTAGCGCTAATACATGAACCCGATACTTGTGCATACACATCCAATACTTCACCCAAATTGAGTGACAGGCCAGTAAACGAATAGGCTCCTGCAGCACTGGCTGTAGTACTAATTCTGAGTTCGCCATCTTTAAACAGGCGCACGGTGGCATTTGCGACGGCAGTACCCGATATAATAGTACCACCTGCATATAAGGTCGTTTGCGTAATGGAAGGTGTAGGCGTAATGGAAGTACAGGTGTTAGTACCGTTATTATACATAAACAAATAGTCAGATTCGCATTTCTGTGGTTCCTGAATAGTAAAGGCATATTGGCGTACCGGTACATCTGCCTGACCACCCGTGCATGGGTTTGAACTGTTTGTATTTATATTGTCGTATGTCCAACTGGTGGTTGCTCCCGGGCGGGCTACTTTGTACGTCGTGGAAGTTTGATCAGCATAAAGCGTAAAGCCGGA
>JBBSRB010000011.1:0-36824 GCA_038243445.1 Chitinophagales bacterium
TAATTAACAAAGAAGTTTACTATGAGCGATAAAAAGTTTCCATTCTCAGGCTTTGGCTCTGCGGCCGTTCATGCCGGGCACGAACAAGACCCGCGCTATGCACACCTGGTACCTATTTATGCATCCAGCACCTACGTTTACGAAACTGCCGAACAGGGCATGAAACGCTTTAGCGGCGATGAACCAGGCTATATATATGCCCGCTGGGGAAACCCAACTTCAACCGAAGCAGAAAAGAAAATTGCAGCCCTGGAAACCTTTGGATTAGACTTTGAAGTAAAGGGTATTTTACATGCCTCAGGCATGGCAGCCATTACTACGCTGATGTTGGGCACGCTAAAATCGGGCGATAAAATTTTAACCCATTATTCGTTATATGGTGGCACCGAAGAATTGATACATAAAGTGTTGCCAGGGTTAGGCATTTCGGCAATTATTGCTGATTTAAGGCAATTAGAGAAAGTAGAGGATATTATTAAAGGGGATGCCTCTATTAAAATGATGTATTTGGAAACTCCTGCAAACCCAACGATTCAATGTGTGGACCTACAGGAATTGAGCGCGATAGCCAAACGGCATAACCTTATTGTAGCCTGCGATAATACTTTTGCAACGCCTTACCTGCAACAGCCTTTTAAATATGATATTGATTTTGTAATGCATTCCACTACCAAATTTTTAAATGGGCACGGCACTGCTATTGGTGGTATTTTATTAGTGAAAGATGTAGAACAAATGAATACCGTTATTACAAAAACACACCGTTTGCTGGGGGGCAATGCAAACCCTTTTGATGCATTTTTATTAATCAACGGTTTAAAAACACTGGAGCTGCGCATGGAGCGCCATTGCAGTAATGCAGCGAAAGTAGCCCGGTTTTTAGAAGGACATGCCGCGGTAGCAAAAGTAGCTTATGCTGGTCTTCGTTCGCACCCCGATTATGAGATTGCGGCAAAACAAATGAAGCTACCTGGCGCTATGTGCAGCTTTGAATTAAAGGGCGGTTTACAGGCCGGAATTGATTTTATGAACAAATTACAAATGTGCGTGCGTACCGTTTCGCTTGGCACGTGCGATACGCTTCTGTCGCACCCGGCTTCTATGACACATTATGGCGTGCCCAAAGAACAGCGCGAACAATACGGTATTACTGATGGACTGATTAGAATGAATGTAGGTATAGAAAATGTAGAAGATATATTGGCAGATTTAGACCAGGCTTTGAAGAACTAACGTTACCGCACACTAAAAAACCTGCGCAAAAGGGTACCTATTTGCGCAGGTTTTTTTATGCAGTTTCATACTCCTTTTTAATGGGTTTTTGTGCCGTTGCATACCCCTTATTTGAAGTGTTTTTTACGCTTCCTGACCAATCCAAATAGCACCGCCAATAGAATTTTGTTGCGCACCCGTTACCGATGAAAGTACGTTGTATTCCTGGCGCCAGCGAAGCACGCCAATCAGCGCCATAACAAGCGCTTCTTTATAGTTTACAATGGGTTCATCGGGCACAATTACATCAATGCCAAAAGGCGTTAATTCGGCAGTTAAACTGTCTATTAAAAATGTATTAAAAGCGCCGCCGCCGGTAACCAGCAGTTTGGTATTTTCTGGTTGTGGTTTGTAAATTTCAACAGCCTTTTTTATTTGAAAAACAATGTGCGCCACGTATGTTCTTAACGCATCTTCTACCCCTAAATTAAAATATTCTATCAGCGGAAAAACGTTATTGATACCAAACGAATTAGCTAACGATTTTGGATGCTTCTGGCTATAATAGTCAAGACTGTTTAAGCTTTCTAATAATGGTAAATGTATTGTTCCGCCGGCGGCCATTTCACCGGCAGCATCGTATTCTTTTCCCTTTTTATTAGCCAATAAATTCAACACTGCATTAGCCGGGCATACATCAAAAGCAATGGTTTCCTTGCCGGTGTTTACAGAGATGTTGGCAATGCCGCCAAGGTTTAAAAAAAGGGTATAATCGCTAAACAAAAGCTGCTCGCCAATGGGCACTATGGGGGCGCCTTGTCCGCCAAAAGCAACATCCAGCGAACGCAAATCGCTTACCACAATAAGTTTGGTTTCGGCAGCAATGGCGGCGCCATCGCCAAGTTGGGCGGTCATTACCTGCGGCACATGAAACGTGGTATGTCCGTGCGATGCCACTAAAGCCACTTTATAATGCAAGCCTTTTTCTTCTATAAAACGGTTTACTTCGGCGCCTAAATAATGCCCATATTCGGCATGTAATAATTGATAATCCAGCGCACTTAAATGAACCGCGTTTTTAAGTTTTTCGGTCCATTCTTTTGCATAAGGGTAACATTCGGCTGCGTTAATTTCAAAGCCCCATTTTCCGCTGTTTTCGTGGAGCTCGGTAAACACAATATCTAATCCATCTAAAGACGATCCGCTCATTAGCCCAATTACGTTGTAAACCATAATGCCAAGTTAGTGATTTGGAGAGTGAGAGATATTGGGATTTGGAGATTGAGGGATTTTGGGAATTGGAGTTTGACCGTGCATTTTATCCCGATTCTTTTTTGCTGTAATATCTGCTACATTAAAAATCCTTACTAATTCATCGGCTTCTTTAATCAATTCTTCTAACTCTTTATTTGTAACAAGTTGTGCCTCTTTCGTTACCTCTAACCAATATAACGACTCATCAGCTTCTTCCAATACAACTTCAATTTTGTAGATAAAATCTGCTTTTGATTTTGCCCTGCATGCCGCCCGATAATTGGCACCTACCGAGCCCGCTGATCTTATTATCTGCTTTGCTATTTCAAACCCAGCGGCATTCTTAGGAAAAAAGCTGCAAAGTTTAATAATGGCCACGTGAAAGGTTTTTGTTCGTTGCTGCAACTCAAACTTTGTCATTATGTTGATTTAATATTTGACCTAAAAGCATCAATCCCTACCTCTCAAAATCCCACAATCTCAAAATTCAATTCACAATTTACTGCTTCATTCTTAGCTTTGGCTTCATGGTTATAAATCTTAGCAAACAACATTCGCTGGTAAGCAACTGGATTGCGGAAATAAGAAACACCGAAATTCAAAAAGACCGTATGCGCTTTCGGCGAAACCTGGAGCGTGTGGGCGAAATTGCAGCTTATGAAATAAGCAAGATTTTGCCTTATGAAGAAGTAGAAGTGCAAACGCCGTTGGGCACCGCAATGGCTGATGTGCTGCTGGAACAGCCTGTATTAACTACCATTTTACGCGCAGGCTTGCCTTTGCACCAGGGTTTGTTAAATTATTTTGATAAAGCCGACGCGGCTTTTGTATCGGCCTATCGAAAGCACAATAAAACAGACGGCTCTTTTGAAATCAGCCTTGATTACTTTTCATCGCCCGATATTGAAAATCGCATTGTTATTATCTCCGATCCGATGCTGGCCACGGGCGCCTCGCTGGTAAAAACCATTCAATACATGCGCGAAGAAGGCGAACCAAAACACATTCATATTGTTACCGCTATTGCCTGCACCGTAGGTATTGATTTTGTGCGCCGCAATGTACCAGCAGCCACTATTTGGTGCGGCGGTATTGATGACGAATTAACGGCAAAAGGCTATATTGTTCCTGGATTGGGTGATGCCGGCGACCTTGCATTTGGCATAAAAATTCAATCTTAACTAATATTAATTGCAGCAAAGAATTAAAGTTTGTAATTTTCGCATCTAACTATTGTGAGAATGAAACGGCTGTTCTACTTGTTTACTTGTTGCTTCTTTTTTTTACAGGCCCGGTCGCAAGATCCTAACTTTTCTCAATTCTTTGCATCGCCACTTACATTAAACCCGGCGTTAACCGGCAAATTCGATGGCTCTTACCGCGTAGCAGGTAATTACCGCAATCAATGGCCCTCAATTAATAACGCTTTTACTACGTACACCGCATCGTTTGATGCGGGCATTCTAAAAAACAAAATTTCAGAAACCGACCAGTTTGGCGTGGGCGTAATGGCCTTTTCCGATAAAAGCGGCAATGGTGTTTTGCAATACAATTATGCAGCACTTTCGGTAGCCTATCATAAAGGTCTCGATGAAGATGGATACCATCAAATTGGCGCCGGCTTTCAAGGAACGTATGTAAACAAACGGTTAGATGTTAGCAGTCTTAAAATGCCCGACCAGTTGCGGGCCGATGGTTTTACCGGCGTGTCGGAAGAAAACTTCAGCAACTTCCAACTCAACCTGTCGTATTTTGATGTAAACGCCGGCGTATTTTACAACGGTACTACCAATGGACTGAACAATTTTTATGCAGGTGCTTCTATGTACCACATTAACCAACACCAGGAGCGTTTTAGCGGTACCGGATTTTACCTTTTAGCGCCCCGCGTAACGCTGCAGGCAGGCGGAAGAATACCCGTTGGCACTGGACATTATTTTCATTTTAGTGGCAACCACAGCCGGCAGGCCGGTGCTGTAAATACCATTATTGGCGGCGCTTATGCCCTAACTGTTGGCGGCGATAATGTGGCGCCAACGAATTTGTATCTCGGAAGCTGGTTTCGGCTTGGCGATGCCATTATTCCATACCTTGGTTTAGAGTGGAACGAGTTCCGGCTTGGTGCTTCTTACGATGTCAATATTTCCAGTTTAAAACCAGGTTCTAACATGCGCGGCGGCTCCGAAATTTCGCTGATCTACGTTCGCCAGCCACGCGATCAAACGGCAAAGAAATTAAACTGTCCTAAGTTTTAAGAGGTTACAAGTTAACGGGCATGCTGGTGCGCGTTTACAAGATCACGAGTTCAAGTAGTGTTGTTTAAATTTTGAAGGTTACCTCTTTTTTAAAGGTTTTCTTTTCTTTTATTTTTACCTGCAGCAGCATTTCATAGCATCGTTCCTTGCGTCGCACACTTGTACTTTTTGTCCAAACATCAACAATCGTTTTACCATTAATAGGCCGCTGAAAAATACTTCCACTTCAAGCCAAAAAATCAACCACCAACTACCAACCATCAACCCTCATCAGTCATCAGTCATCAGACTTCTGTCATCTGTCATCTGTCATCTGTCAACCCTCACCTCACTTTCCCACTTACATACTTGTTTCCTTTTATAAAAAAGCGGTAATCCCACAAGGCATGCTCGCCAGCGTAGGCCACGCCAATGCGCGGCGATATGCCCATTGTTTGTTCCTCTACTTTAAACCCATCATCCATAATATACAACTCACTGCCTTGAAGGCTTATACCGCATTGCCGCGTATGAAAACCAAAAGCTTTTCCAACATTTCCAGGGCCTTTTGTAAGGGTTTCGTCTACCCCTTTTTTGCCTGTTCGTTGCAGCATAATTTCAATGCCTTTTAAAGGCTCCACTCCTCTTATTAAAATGGCGTGCGGCCTACCTTCTACATTAGTAACTATGTTAAACATTTGATGAAGGCCATAACACAAATACACATAAGCAGCACCGCCACATTCGTAAATAACGCCCGTTCTTTTTGTTTTTCCTTTCCAGGCGTGCGATGCTTTATCCACTTCGCCGGCGTATGCTTCGGTTTCCACAATGCGTCCGCTGGTTACTTCGCCGTTCCATGCCGTTACCAATACTTTGCCTAACAGTTCTTTTGCTATTTGCACTACATCATCGCGTAGGTAAAAAGAGAGCGGTAACTTTTTCATTCTTGCCATAGTATGCCATTTGCAGTTATCTAATTGCAATATATTTACCAAACTAAAAAACTCATTTGCTTAAAGATATCGTCATATCCATCCAATCTTATTTTGAAGCGCACCAGTTTATTCGCAAACATAAGTTATGGAAGTGGATACTGATACCGGGCATTATTTACACGCTTTTATTTGTTACCGGAATGTACTTTTTTTGGCAATCATCTAACAGCGCTGTTTCCTGGCTTAGCAAATCTTTTGGGTTGGAAGCCTGGCTGCAAAAGCAAAGCAGCGAAGTACTTTCATTTTTCTTTGTAATGGCCGGATTGTTTTTACGCCTTATTCTTGTATTCTTTTATTTCTCTCTTTTTAAATACGTTTTTCTCATTATTGGCTCACCCGTTTTTGCTTACTTAAGCGAACGTACAGAAGCCATTTTAGAAGGCCGCGATTTTCCGTTTTCGTTTTCGCAATTAATGCACGATGCATGGCGCGGCACAAGGCTGGCCTTGCGAAATACTTTGTGGCAAACCGTTTACGTACTTGCATTAGTAGTATTATCGCTGGTGCCCCTAATTGGTTGGATATCGCCGTTAATAGCTCTTTTTGTAGAATGCTTTTATTACGGTTTTTCAATGCTTGATTACAGTTGCGAACGAAACAAATTAACCATGCCCGAAAGTATTGATTTCATTGGCAAGCACCGCGGACTTGCTATTGGTAACGGGCTGGTTTTTTACTTAATGCATGGCTTTATATTGGTGGGCTGGGTACTTGCTCCTGCTTACGCCGTAGTGGCTGCTACATTAAGTTTGCATAAAATTAAAACCGCCTGATGCCCTCTACTGTTTATTTAATACCAACTGTATTGCACGAAGGCGTAACCAATGCGCTGCCCGCTTATATTTTGCCTGTTGTACAACAATGTTCTGTGTTATTTGTAGAAGTAGAACGCACAGCCCGGCGATACCTAAAAACATTATCAAAAGGGATAGAAATTGATGCTTTTGAATGGTACAACATGCAAACCGTTACAGACGAAACAGAAGCCTTTTTTAAACAAAAGATAAAGGAAGAAAAAACCATTGGGATTATTAGCGAAGCGGGCTGTCCCGGTGTTGCCGACCCCGGGCAAAAACTGGTAGCCATTGCACAACGATTGGGTGTTGTTGTAAAACCGCTTGTTGGCCCAAACGCTATTTTATTAGCTTTAATGGCCAGCGGAATGAATGGGCAGCAATTTCAATTTGTAGGTTACCTGCCTATTGATAACGCCAAGCGGGTACAAAGTATTAAAAGCCTCGAAAATGAATCGAAACAAAAAGGGTGCACGCAAATTTTTATAGAAACGCCTTATCGAAACAACCCCCTATTAGAGATGTTGGTAAAAACCTGCCACCCTCAAACCAAAATTTGCGTGGCGGTAGATTTAACTTCCTCCACCGAAAAAATTGAAACAAAAACCGCCCAACAATGGAAAGCCTCACTGCCACAGCTTCATAAACGTCCAGCGATCTTTTTGCTGTACGCAGGCGTTTAACGCTGCACTGCTTTCATGTTTATAATGCTATCTACTATAAAAACCGAATGGCCACGCCAGGGCAAAGTACCCATGTATTCTTTATAATGCAATTCAAATTCTTTACCGCTGTTGAGCATTAAGGTATTTGCCACTTTATCGTCTTGCACCGAAAATTCAAACTCGTATGATTGAATGCTGCCCGGCGCTCCGCCTCTAAAACCACTTTGAATTAATTTGCCTTCGTAAGTTTTAAAAACATACCCTTTTTTCACTAAATAATTTAATTGTCCGGCCTTTACGCCCTCTCCAAAAACATAATGGTAGCGCCAGTAAAAAAATATAATAAAACCAACTAAAATAACACCAAAAATAATTCCCAAAACTCGTTTTCCTTTACCCGACCGGCGTACTTCGAGGTTATCGGCACTTAATGAATTCATACAAATTAATTGAACGTTTACCTATCCCTTACAAAAACCATTCTTACCTACATTCCATATTTATCTACAAGATAAATTAATGCGGCCATGTTTACTGCACCTAATTCCAGTTCGCGTTTGTTCACTGCTTCAAACACATCATTACGTGCATGGTGCAAATCAAAGTAGCGTTGCGAGTCGGGCTGCAGACCGGCAACAGGCGTGGCTTGTGTGCGATTTAGCGGCCCAATATCGGCGCCTCCGCCGCCACGAGTAAATTCGCTTGCGCCATACGGTGCCAGCAAGGTTTGCCAGCGAAAAGCTTTTTCCCATTGCGCATCTGAAGAAGTGAAACCAAAGCCCCGTGGTGTAAACCCGCCGGCATCGCTTTCCAGCGCAAAAATGTGTTTCTCGTTTTTTGCTTTTGCTTCTTCAGCGTATTTTGTTCCGCCGCGCAGCCCGTTTTCTTCGTTGGCAAAAAGTACAAAACGGATGGTTCGCTTTGGCTGATAACCCAAGGCTTTAAAGGCTCTTAAAATTTCGATAGTTTGTACACAACCAGCGCCATCGTCGTGTGCACCTTCGCAATTATCCCAACTATCTAAATGGCCGCCAACAGTAATGTATTCGTTTGGAAATTCGGTTCCCTTAAGTTCTGCAATTACATTATGCCCAATCGCATCCGGCAACATTTTTCCATGTGTGTGCAACATTACAGAAACGGGACCCTTTTCGGCTTGTTTACTTAGCCAATCTGCATCCTGCAAGCCAATAGCCACAGCAGGTATTTTGGCAAACGAATCGTTGTAAGCCATACCGCCGGTATGCGGAAAATTGTTGGCACCGTGCGACATGCTGCGCACAATTACACCAACGGCACCCCATTTAGCTGCCCTGCTCGGCCCCTGGCTGCGGTAACGCACCGCATCGCTATACGCCTGAAAGGTTTTTATAAACGTTGGATCAAATGCATAGTTATAAAAAACAATCTTGCCCCTTACTTCGTCCCTCTTCTGCTCCAATTCTTCAAAGTTATTAATTACTAAAACTGGTGCTTTTAGTGGTTTCATGCTGCCAACCGAATTGCCCAATGCAATAACATCAAGGTTTTTAATGGCCGTTCCTTTACCTAAGTGGGCTGTTGCGATATCTTTTCCGCCACGCACCCAGTGCGGCACAGCGCATTCCTGCATCCAAACGGCATCGGCGCCTGCTGTTTTGAATGCTTTTTCACCCCAATTTTCAGCCTGCACCATTTGTGGCGATCCGGCGAGCCGACCGCCAATTTGTTTGGTTAACACCCGCAAGTTGTCGTAGGCTTTGCTGTTTAATAAGATTTCATCTGCCAGCCGGCGAATGAAAATCGAATCTTCGGTTTGTGCGAACGTTGTTGCTGCAAAAAGCGTACAAAGGAGTAGTGAAAGGAGCCTCTTCATGGCTTAAAAATAAAGAACAAACAGCTTTGGAAAAAACAAATGATGAAAGAAAGGGTTCAAACAGGTTGTGTGCCAGGTTATATGCGTGAGACACTTTTAAAATGTCAAACGCATGGTTTTCTTTTTATGCCGGGTTGGTGTTTTAGTTAAGTACTCATTATTCTTACGGCTACTTCGCCAATAACACTAACAAGAAAATGGTTGTTGGTGAAGTGAACCCAACGAAAAGAACCTTATAGAATAACACTAACAACGGCGTAAAAATGGATGATACTGGTGTGATTTCAGAATCTGAAATTATTTCCAACCTTGCTTACGGTTATCATAATTACACGTTCGGCTCTGGAAACAAGCAGGACACTCTTTACAACGACCCTTTGGTCTATTTATCAAATTATGCTGGTGCTGGGGCCGTATATTCCACAGCAGATGATTTATTCACGCTCGTACTATCATTGAAAACAAATAAACTATTGGCTGCAAAAACCATATCAACTTTTCTGACAAAGCCACAAAATGATGAATATATTGACTATGCACGTGGCTATTCTACAATAGAATTTTACTATAACAACAAAACATTCTCCAAACCAGTCTTGGAACGTCGTGGCAGCATCAATGGATTCAGTTCTCTTTTACTGATAGGTAAAAATTTTGATAATGTAGTAATAGTATTAGCAAATACTGACACAGGAGATTTAGAACAAATAGGCGACAAAATCTATAAAGAGGTAGAATTACTCCGCCCAACAACACCTATAGCGCATTAAAACGCGCCGTAGCCAAGACCGTTAGCGGTAATTCTAATAAAACGAAGGTATAAAATCAATACTATTAATTTTAAACTTTTTACGCCGCTGTTGGTGTTGCGCCGGGCAGTTGTGGGCTGCTTCACCAACCGCAGGATTAAGGAAACGTTCAAACAGACCTACGCTCCGTAGTGTGTTATAAACCCCCAACGGTCGAAACCGGTTTGGTAAAAACTGGCCGAAGAATAATGGTACTCTTCCGGCAAACTGCAAATTCCCGCTCTTACCGGATTTAAATGTACATACTCCAACTTTTGTTGAAACACCCGATCGGTTCGCAACTCTATGCTTAATGCACACCGCTCCCAAAACTGGTACTCTCTATCCTTTGCACTCACTTTAAAATAGGCTAACACAGCAGGATGGTTTTTGACTAAATCTTTCTTTATTTGCGGGGCAGATGCAAATGACTATTTTTCATATAATCTTTATAATAGTGAAAATCCAGTTACTGATTTTGATAAAACTTATTCTATAAAAATTAAGGCAGAAAGGCAGTATTCACTTATTGTTGGACTTAGCAATAAAACTGCATCAAATACTTATGTAGATAATGAGCTTGTTAATAAAAGCTTTATTGTAAGTAATATAGATACGACGATTGTAAGTTTTACTGTACAATAACTGGATAGCAAACTTCAAGAGCAAAATCAGCTTCTTACGAGATAACTTTTGTAAAAATATCTTTATAAAACATAAAAAAACAACAATGAAATACGTAATAAGAGCAATTACCTTCTTGCTACTTACGGCAATGAGTTGCAAGAAAGATAAGCTATCTGAATTAGAAAAGCTACCTCCTATTACACAAACAGGGGCTGGTACATTTGGACGCTTGATTAATGGGAAAGCCTACACACCTAAAGGATTTCGGTTTAAACCAAACTTTTATATGATTGTGGATCCTGGATATTTTGAAAATCTGGATATTAGAACTTATAGATATGAAAACGATAAATCAGAAAGACTTACAATTTTTTGCTATGATGTGTTGCCGACTCCCCAAACTTACATTATCAATAACATTAATCGCATATGGTTAATATATGAGAATGAATCTAATGGCTGTCTTTTTTTGCAGGATAGTAGCAACTATGTCTCTGGCATTCTAAAAATTTCTAAATACAATCTGCAAAGCGGGATAATTGCAGGAGAGTTTGAATGCAAACTCTTTCATGCGTCTACTTCGTGCGATACCATCAGAATCACTAATGGTCGTTTTGACTATAAACTTTAACCGTTTTAAAACCTAAACCTAACGACAATGAAAAGAATCAGCTCTCTTCTTTTAGCTTTCCTGTGCTTCTTCGAAAGCTTTGGGCAAACCGATGTCAACCGCCAGCAACTGGATGTGCTTTTCGGTAACCTGAACCGAACGCAAGTGCCCTCGGGCTTCTTGGCACCTTATGGTACCGACCTGCTGGACAAGGAAGATTTTAACGGCGTGCTGAGCGACAGCAACCTGTCCAACAGCATGGACCTGGTGCGCATGGCGTATGCCGATGTGTACACCGCCCGATTTTATAGCGGTGCGCCTGCCCTGCCCTTGCCCGAAGCTTATAGCCAAACGGTAAATGCTGCAAACCCCAATGCCCTTGCCTTGTTCCCCTCGCCTTGGTTCGTGTCCGCACGAACCAATTGCAGGAGAGACTTTTAAACCGTTGTTTTTGTTTAATTAAGTAATAATTATTCTTACGGCTTCTTTACTAACAATGCCAAAAAAGATTGATTGTTGGTGAAGTGAACCCAATAAAAAAATAGCTATATAAAACAACGCTAACAACGGCGTAAAATTATTTAACAGCCGCATCAAATCCCATACACATTTTGTATTTACCTTCATTTAACGAATGAGTACATCAATTATGAGAATTGGGATTGTTTGCTACCCAACTTTTGGCGGTAGTGGGGTTTTAGCAACGGAATTAGGAAAAGCATTAGCCCAAAAAGGGCACCAGGTTCATTTTATAACCTACCAGCAGCCGGTGCGCTTAAACGGTTTTATTCCCAATATTTTTTACCACGAAGTGCAGGTGCCAACGTATCCACTGTTTGATTATCCGCCGTACGAAACGGCTTTGGCAAGCACGCTGGTAGATGTTATTAAAAATAATCACGTACAATTACTGCATGTACATTATGCCATTCCGCATGCGTCGGCGGCGTTTATGGCAAAGTCTATTTTAGAAAAACAAGGCATTACTGTTCCCGTAATTACAACGCTGCACGGTACCGATATTACGCTTGTAGGTAAAGATAAAACCTACGCACCCGTGGTGGCTTTTTCTATTAACCAAAGCGATGCTATTACGGCTGTATCGCAAAATCTGCGCGATGAAACTTACGCCACTTTTAAGATAGAAAAAGAAATAGAAGTAATTTACAACTTTGTAGATGTGGCTCGCTTTAATAGAAAACCAATAGACGCTTTTAAAAAGGTTATTGCACCTAACGGCGAACGCATATTGATTCATGCGTCCAACTTTAGAAAAATAAAACGGGTGCAGGATGTAGTGCATATTTTTAATGCCGTTTTAAAAAAGGTTCCCAGCAAACTGCTTTTTGTGGGCGATGGACCCGAACGTGCAACGGCCGAAGAATTAAGCCGGGAATTAGGCATTTGCGACGATGTTCGTTTTGTAGGAAAGCAGGAACAAATGGAAGATATACTGGCCATTGGCGATTTATTTTTGCTTACATCGGAATACGAAAGTTTTGGACTGGCAGCGCTGGAAGCCATGGCAGCAGGCGTTCCCGTTGTATCTACCAACGCTGGCGGACTAGGCGAAATTATGATTGACGGTGTAACCGGCTTTATGGGAAATGTAGGCGATGTGGCTACTATGAGCAATCAAGCCTTAGACATATTAAGTTCCGAAGAACGCCTGGAACACTTCAAAAAGGGTGCTGCCGAACATGCGCATAAATTTGACATTAAAAACATTGTTCCCGTTTACGAAAGCTTGTACAACCGGGTGTTAATTACTAAACCTGCTTAGTTGCGACGCAACCAGGGCGATGGGTTAACGTTGTTCAAATCAATCATCAATAAAAAATCGAGCTTACCTCCGCTGCCGCCTTCATCGTCGGCTGCAGCGCGGCCAATAGATTGTCCTGTGCGCACGTTAGACCCTTTATTAACTGTTATGTTTGATATATTGCTGTAAGTAGTAAAATACTTGCCATGGCTGATAGTTACCGCCATCGTACCATCGCCCAGATTAAACACGCTTAACACTTCGCCATCAAAAACAGCTTTCACCGGAGTGCCCGGCGATGGCGTTGAAATAGTCAGCCCGGGGTTATCCCCTTTTAGCGATGTTCCAGGTACGGAGTAAGCCCCATACGGAATGCTTACATAACCATCATCTACGGGCCACGGAAGCTTCCCTTTGTTGGTAGAAAAGGATGAAGAAAGGGCTACTTCTTTTGCGTTTAGGGGCGAACTAACAGGCGAAGCCTTTGCAGGTGCTGTCTTTTTTACGGGCGTTGTGGTAGTGGTGTTTACGGTCGCACCTTCATCCTTTTTTTCCTTAGCAGCCAGCGCATCGGCTTCCCTCTTTCTGCGCGCCCGCTCTGCTTCATCGGCTTTTCTACGGGCTTCTATTTCCCGGCGGATGATAGCCGAAATAGAACTCTTTAACTGGGCGTCTTTCTTTCTGCGCAGCGCTATTTGCTTAGCCAAATCAGTTTCTTTTGATTTAAGCTTTGCCACCACCTGATCTTTTTCTTTCCTTTGCACCTCCAACACATTCAACTCTTTGGTTTGGTTTTGAAGGGCGGAACTTTTTTGCGATTTTTTGCCTAACAACCCCTTTTTACGATCTTCTATGGCCTTTTGCGTTTCTAAAATATTGGTTACCTGCTGTTGCCTAAACACGCGATAAGAGCGCAGATAAGCAATGCGCTTCAGTGCATCATTAAAGGTATTAGCAGAAAAAATAAAGTTCAGGTAATCGTAATTGCTTCTATTTTTATACGCATATACTACGCTGCGCGAATACTGTGCCTTCAGCGTATCTAACTGGCGCTGTAACTTATTTACCTCCAGGCTGCTAACATAAATATCGTTTGAAAGCAAGCTAATCTCTTTATTAATATTGCCAATGTATTTGCCCTGAACCGAAAGGCGCTTTTGCAGCAGGCTTAATTGTCCGATGGTTTCTTTTTTCTCTCCTTTTACTTTGTTGTAAACGCTTTGTATTTCTTTTAGTTCCTGTTGAAGGGCTTTTCTTTCGTTTTCCAGTTTCGATTTATCAACCGTTTGCGCGGGTACGCAAAGGGCAAAATATAAAGGGAACAATAGTAAAGCAGCTTTTTTCATGTGAACGGTTTTTGCGCTGAAGAAATATAACGGAAATCAATTGGGTTTAATTGCGCTTGTAACTTTTTGGAATAGAAAAAGGAAAACTCACTTCCTGGTTAAAATCGTAGTTTTTAAAGTCTAGTTTAATATCGAGTTTCTTTTTTTCGGCAATAGCAATGGTTCGTTTGGTTGAAAAAAGCGGTCCTTTTTTGGTTTCGTAATCGGTGTAGGTAAGTTCGGCGGTGCGGCTGCGGGCTTTATCAGCATCGTCTAACTTACTTCGCTGCACGGCTTTATTTTCTTCATTAACGGTCAGTAAATTTTTAAACCAGGGTCCAATACTAATTAGAGAAATGGTGTTTTCGGCACGTGAGTAAGAAACGATATTGCTATCAACATAAACCGGGTTGCCAATTAGTAAATCCTGCAAAATGGAAAGGTTCAGTGGCAGTTGCGTAACTTCCTGCAAATAATCTACGCTGCGGGCGGTGTAGGTTTTGTTTAGCTTATCTAACAATTTTACCGAGTCTTTTGTAATGAGTGCTCTCATGGCTTCGATGCCTAATACAGCATTGGCAGATAACCAAATCGCACTGTCTTTATACATGCGCACAATGGCATTTACATCATAATTTTTACCATCGCTGCCACGGTAATCGATGTTTAATTTACCAGAAAAAGTGGTAAACTCAATGCCATTTGCGCTAATTTGCTGCACCGTTTTGGCTATAAATTGAACAGAATCCTGTGCGGCCGATTGGGTTGTTACTGCCGCAACAACGGTATCTTTTTTAGCAATGGCGGTACCAATATTTTTTGTAGACCGACAAGAAGTTAAGAATGCAATTGTGACGAATATAAGTAACGTGTTTTTCATAAAATCTATTTTTTTCCGGTTGATCCAAAGCCGCCGCCGGCTCGGGTTGTTTCTTCTAAAAAAGAAGCTTGCTCTATAATCGCTTTTTCTACTTTTTGAACGACCATTTGTGCAATGCGATCGCCGTTACTAATGACTTGCTCCTCGCCCGAAAGGTTTATTAGAATGATTTTAATTTCTCCCCGGTAATCGGCATCTATTGTACCCGGCGAATTTAAGCAGGTAATGCCCTGTTTTAAAGCCAGCCCGCTGCGTGGCCTTATTTGTGCTTCAATACCAACCGGTAATTGCAAAAACAAACCGGTAGGTACCAGTGTCCTTTCTAACGGTTTTAAATGTAGTGCTTCGGTAAGATGCGCACGTAAATCCATACCGGCTGCACCTTCGGTGGCATAACCGGGTAAAGGGTTGGATGAACGATTTATAATTTTTAATACTAGCGACATAAACCTTATATTACAAGTTAACAAAAGAGGCTAAAAAGCCTGCAATAATACTGTAGAATAAGCCATTACGCCTTCTTCGCGGCCCACAAAACCAAGCTTTTCGGTGGTTGTTGCTTTTATCGACACGTCTTTTGGCTTTACACCGGTTAAGGCTGCAATAGTAGTTTGCATTTGGGCTACATACTGTTTTATTTTGGGTTCCTGCAAACAAAGTGAGCTATCTATATTAACTACTTTGTAACCTTCGGCTGTAATCAATTTTATGGTTTGCTGCAGCAAAAACTTGC
This sequence comes from Chitinophagales bacterium, assembly GCA_038243445.1. GTDB lineage: Bacteria > Bacteroidota > Bacteroidia > Chitinophagales > Chitinophagaceae > Flavisolibacter. The sequence goes on from JBBSRB010000011.1 coordinate 15,738, forward strand.
TATCCACATCTTTGTATTGTTCATCAGTATCCGGAAAGTGGGTTCCTATATCGCCCAAGGCAAGCGCTCCCAACAAGGCATCGCAAATAGCATGAAGCAACACATCGGCATCGCTGTGGCCCAATACGCCTTTTGTGTGTGGCACTTTTATTCCGCCAAGCATCAAATCGCGCCCTTCTACCAACCGATGAAAATCTACGCCCGTCCCTATTCTGTAACTCATGCTTTTAATTTGTGCAAATATCTTAAAAAGAAAAAGGTGAAAGCAAGCCTTCACCCTTTTGTATAACTTTCACAAAGTAGCTTATTCGTCGCCACTGTTTGCGCTGCCATCCAAATCAAACACCAAAGAAAACCGCAGTGTGTTTGATAAAGGATTTTGGTTGGCGCCCGAGCCCCCCGACGGAATGAGATAGGAAAAGTTTAAGCCGAATACATTGTATTTAAGTCCAATGCCGGTGGTAAAAAAGCGACGGTTTCCTTTTGTTTTGTCTTCGTAAAAATAACCTGCACGCAATGCAAACTGATTATTGTACCAATATTCGGCACCTACAGAAAGTTGTAATTCCTTTAACTCTTCGCTGGCTCCGCCGGGTGCATCGCCAAGCGAACTGAACCAACTGCCAATAACGCTTTTGTTGCGGTAATTACGGGCCGTTACTTCGTTTGCACTGTCCACTGCCGGATCGCCATTATAACTTAAAAAACGCGGCGGCGTAGGCACCAATAATTTGTTCACATCTATACCAAAAGATATTTTATTGCTTTCGTCAAACACTTTAGTGTAGGCGGTACCAATGCCAAAGTTGGCGGGTATATAATCTTTTTGATCGGCGTTATCGGTATAAGCAATTTTAGAACCGAGGTTGGTTAAAGCCGCTCCAAAAGCCCATCCATCGCCTGCGTCGTTTTGACGATTGTGATAAAAGCCAAGATCGGCCGCTACTGCGCTGCCGGCTTTGTAGGTACCGCTGGAAGAAACAGCGCCTTCAGCCAAATTGGAGTAAATATATTTTAAACCAATGCCCAAACCTGTTTGCTCCGATAGTTTGCGAGAGTAGCCAACATCAATACCAAATTCTCTCGGCCGTCCTTCGCCTTGTAATTCGCCGCCCTGATCGGTAAATTGTATATTACCCAAACTAAAATAACGAAGCGAACCGGAAATGGCCTGCTCATCGCTTAATTTATAGTAACCGCTTACAGAGGCGAGGTACACATCGTTCACCAGGTTTTTTAACCATGGTGTATAAGTAAGGCTTACGCTGCTTTTTGAAGTATTAAAAGGCACTTTGCCTAAATTAAAATAAGAAGCACTTGCATCGGGCGAAGTAGCAAGAGAAAGATCGCCCATAGCGCCGGAACGGGCATCGGGAGAAATACGTAAAAAAGGCACAGCAGTAGTTACCACATTAATAGTGTCTTGCGCCTGTGAGGCTAGGGTAATAAACAAAAATAAAGCGGCTCCAGTTAGTTTTAAAGCAGTTGCTCTCATAGATAGTAAATAAGTGTGTGAAAGTATAGGTTTTTGGTTTAAGTAAAGCAAATATCGGCAATAGTAAAGCTTGTTAGCGTGGTAAAACAACTTTGCTTTTTCGTAATACACACCTCTTCGTTGCGGTAAAATATTTTAAAAAATTTCTCATCAATACTCTTAAAACCTTTAAAAAAGGGTTCAAGATCCAAAACAGCGTACATTTTTACTACAACGTCATCTCATCTCACTTACATTACCACTGCCCCTAACGAACACTTTAGCTCTTTATTGTTTTGTTAACACTATAATTAAGCTGTGGTAGTAAACAATGCCTGAAATAAAGCATATGAATAAACCACATAAGTATATTTACGCTAATCCCCTTCGTATAAATAGCTTCAAAAAAGAGGATAAGCGCTATGTAATTCTGGCTAAACCTTCTATTTTCGCATACTGTGTTAGAAAACTATTTTGGGTTTACAATAATTGCTAATCAACGGCGTTAAAGCTATTCCAAACTTAGGTTTCATAAAAACACGTGAAAAACCATGTGTCCCTGAACGACAAACAAAAAGCCATGCAAGTGAAAAATTTCGCAATCCTATTATCCTCCGTCGTTTTATTTGCCTCGTGCAAAAACGGCAGTATCTTCAAAAAAAAGCCTCAACAATCTGATGTCACCGGCTGGAACTACAATGACAAAAACATGGGTGGTTACCAGGTGTCTAAATCAAGCGATCAAAAAACGGGTCCCGGGCTTGTATTTGTACAGGGCGGTACGTTTACTATGGGCCAAACCGAAGAAGACGTTATGGGCGACTGGAACAATATTCCGCGCCGCGTTACAGTTCCTTCTTTTTATATGGACCGTACCGAAGTGGCAAACGTTCACTACCGCGAGTACATTCACTGGCTTAACCGCATTTTTGATGCTGACGCCGATCCCAACAACCGTAAAATAGTTGAATCTGCTTTGCCCGATACTTTAGTTTGGCGCAGCGAATTAAGCTACAACGAACCGCTTGTTGAATATTACTTCCGCCACCCGGGTTTTAATAACTACCCGGTAGTAGGCGTTAGTTGGCAGCAGGCTTACGATTTTTGCCTTTGGAGAAGCGATCGTGTAAACGAAGGCATCTTAATGGAAAAGAAATTTATTGCCAAACAAGGCATTCAAGGCCAGCAACAGGAAAATAACTTTACTACAAAATCGTATCTATTAGGTTTATACCAGGCGCAACCCGGAAAACCTGGAAAAAAGGATGCACTGAAATCTCCAATGGGTACGCCGCGCACTACAGTAACTATGGAAGACGGTGTTCTTCAGCCCAACTATCGCTTGCCTTTTGAAGCAGAGTGGGAATATGCCGCTTATGGTTTAATCAACCAAAATCCACGCCCCTCTACTAAAGAAGGTAAAAGAGGCGAAGAATTACAATCAAACAAACAGGTTTACCCCTGGGCGCAAAATGTAAATGGCTTACGCGAAAACAAGCACGGTAGCTGGCAAGGCCAGTTTTTGGCAAATTTTAAGCGTGGTTCGGGCGATAATGCCGGTGTTGCGGGTGGTTTAAACGACCGGGCAATTTATACTGCCGATGTAAAATCGTTTTATCCAAATGGTTTTGGTATTTACAACATGGCTGGTAATGTAAGCGAGTGGGTTTATGATGTGTACCGTCCATTAACTGCGCTTGATGCCGATGATGTGGCTCCGGTGCGTGGTAACAAGTTTATGAAGCTGTACAAAAATGAAGAAGGTGAAGCTGAAATAGATTCTCTTGGACGTGTGAAAATGACAGCCGTTACGGATGAAGAAAGCAAAAATCGTCGCAATTACCAGCGCGGTAATGTAATTAACTTTTTAGATGGCGACTCTTTATCACAAGCTTCTTACGGCTACGGACAAACCACTTTGGTTAGCGACAAATCGAGAGTGTTTAAAGGCGGAAGCTGGAACGATCGTGCTTATTGGTTAAGCCCTGGCACACGCCGCTATTTGGAAGAAGACCAGGCCAGCAGCATGATTGGTTTCCGTTGTGCCATGGACCGCATGGGCAGCCCCGAAGGAAACAACCGAAAAACGGGTAACTTCTTCAAAACAAAAAAACAAAAACGGTAATTTTACTAACATAATCTCCAGCCCTCGTTTACTGCGAGGGCTTTTTTTTGCACTTATTTTTGCATGATGAATATCGAAGAACTTTATTCCATTTACCTGCGCTACCCACAGGTACAAACCGACACCCGAAAGCTGCAACCCGGGGACCTGTTTTTTGCCTTGAAAGGCCCCAACTTCAACGGCAACCTTTTTGCCCAAAAGGCACTGGAAAGCGGCGCCGCCTATGTAATTATTAATGAAGCGGACTTCAAATTAAATGAAAAAACCATTTTAGTGCCCGATGCATTGCAGGCACTTCAGGCACTTGCTGCACACCACCGCAGGCAATTACAAATTCCGTTTATAGCAATTACCGGCAGCAACGGAAAAACCACAACAAAAGAACTGGTTCACGCCGTTTTATCTACTACTTATAAAACCGCCACTACCGAAGGAAATTTAAATAACCATATAGGCGTACCGTTAACTATTTTAAAAATTGCTAACAACGCGCAAATGGCAGTAATAGAAATGGGCGCTAATCATTTGGGCGAAATTGCATCTTATTGCCAAATTGCGCAACCTACGCACGGCTTAATTACAAATTGCGGAAAGGCGCACCTCGAAGGCTTTGGCAGCGAGGAAGGCGTGCGAAAAGGTAAGGGCGAATTGTTTGATTATTTAAAGACAAACAAGGGAACAGCGTTTGTTTTATGGGATGATGTGCACCTGCAAACAATGAGCGCCGGTATAAAAGAAATTGTTACTTATGGTACAGCAAAGGCAGATGTTGAAGGAACCGTGTTGCCATCGGACGGGTTTTTACAGGTAGCCTTTTCGAAAGGTTTTGAAGGAAGAATTGAAACAGCGCTGGTGGGCGATTATAACTTACCAAATGTATTAGCCGCTGTAACTATTGGCCGGCATTTTAATGTGCCAACGGAAGTTATAAAAACATCATTAAAAGGGTACACGCCATCCAACAGCCGATCGCAACTGGTGCAAAAAGGTTCCAATAAAATAATTTTAGATGCATACAACGCCAACCCCAGCAGCATGAAAGCAGCAATAGAAAACTTTGCAAAGGCAAAAGGCAACGCTAAAATTTTAGTGTTGGGCGCTATGGCCGAAGTAGGTGAAAACAGCATTGAAGAACACCAGGAAATAGTAAAAGAAATAAACAAATACCAGTGGAAAGATGTGTGTCTTGTTGGTGGCGATTTCTTACAATTCGATCATACTTTTCGCAGCATGAACTCCGCGGAGGAAGCAGGCGAATGGCTACGAAAGAAGAATTTGAATCATGCGTTTTTATTAATTAAAGGCTCACGAAGTTCCGGCATGGAAAAGGTGCTGGAGTATTTATGACGCAAGCGCAGAAATTGTAGTTATATAGCCCAAAAAAGCCGTGCAGAAACAAATATCTACCATAACGCCAAATCAGCCCCACAGAAACTACTTAACCTCCGTTGTGGGCTGCTACTGCCCGCGTTGCCGCGAAGGAAAATTGTTTACTCACCCGCTAACGTTTAGGCTTAACCGTATTATGGTAATGAATGAGAGGTGCCCTATGTGCAGGCAACCAACACAGCTTGAAGTAGGCTTTTATTATGGAACCAGCTACGTTAGCTATCTTATTGGCGTAGTGCTAAGTATTGCCACACTTATTGCCTGGTGGGCTATTATAGGCTTTTCGTTTACCGATAACCGTTTTTTTTACTGGCTCTTTTTAAATTCGTTTTTGCTTATTGCACTGCAGCCCTGGCTGATGCGCTTTTCAAGAAGTTTATGGATATCGTGGTTTGTACGTTACGATCCGGATTGGAAAAACAGTGAACCCGAAAAAGCAGAACGCATGAATCAATCCCAAATGAACAACTGGTAAGCAGAGACAACCTTTCACACAAAATTGTTTGTCTTTACTTTACAACAAAAAAATGCCGTTTGTCAGTAAGCTGTCTTATTTTCCCCTCCTTTAGCATCTTAAAAAGTAAATAAACAGACCTATGAAAAAAATAGTTCACCTTGTTTTCGCCTGTTTTTTGTTCGCCCATTCTTACGCTCAAAGCAGCACCAACATCGCACTCATTCCCGAGCCGGTAGCCTTAACAAAAACAGCCGGAGAATTTTTGCTGCCGCAAAACGTAACTATAAGTGCACCGGACCATTCAGAGCTAAAACAGGTGCTTCTTTTTCTAACTCAAAAGCTATCGGTGCCCACCGGCAGCGGAGTAACAATCAGCCATGATGCCAAAGAGCCAACCATCCAACTCATTTTAAATGCACAGTCAAACAACGTTATTGGTAACGAAGGGTACGAACTTTCGGTTACACCAAAGAAAATTGTATTAAAAGCAAATAAGCCCGCAGGGTTATTTTACGGCGCACAAACGCTTGTGCAGCTTTTCCCGGCCCAAATAGAAAGCGATGTGGCCTTAAAAAATGTAACCTGGACAGCACCCAGTGTGGAAATAACCGATTATCCGCGTTTTGGCTGGCGGGGGCTGATGTTTGATGTAACGCGCCACTTTTTTACTAAAGCAGAGGTAAAAACTTTTATAAATAATATGGTACGTTACAAATACAACCTACTGCACCTGCACTTAACCGATGACGAGGGCTGGCGTATACAAATTAAAAGCTTACCAAAGCTAACTGAAGTAGGTGCCTGGCGGGTAAAAAAAGAAGGATATTTTGGATCATTTTCAGCGCCAGGACCAGACGAACCGCGCGACTACGGCGGCTTTTATACACACGATGATATTAAAGAACTGGTGCAATATGCCCAAAAACGATTTGTAAATATTCTGCCCGAAATAGATGTGCCGGGCCATAGCCTTGCAGCCATTGCCTCTTACCCCAAACTTTCCTGCACGCCTGGTGCCGACAAGTACGTGGTTCGTTCCGGGGAGAAAATTATGGACTGGTCAAGAGGGGCGCCGCCTATTGCCTTGGTAGATAACACGTTGTGCCCTGCTAACGAAAAAGTATATGTTTTTTTAGATAAAGTGCTCACCGAAGTAGCAGAACTGTTTCCCTTTGAATATATACACGTTGGTGGCGATGAAGCACCGCATAATTATTGGCAAAAAAGCAGTGCCATAAAAGCGTTGATGCAAAAAGAGGGGTTGAAAACAATGGCGCAAGTTCAGGGTTACTTTGAAAAAAGGGTAGAAAAAATAGTAGCTTCAAAAGGTAAAAAGTTTATGGCCTGGGATGAAGTTTTAGAGGGCGGCATGTCGCCCAGCGCTGCTGTAATGAGCTGGAGAGGTGTGAAGAACGGCGTGGAAGCCAGCAAAAATGGGCATGAGGTAGTAATGAGCCCTGCGCCCTTTGCCTACCTCGATTATATGCAGGCCGACCCAATTACCGAATCAAAGGTGTACGCTTCTTTACGACTGTCAAAAGCCTACCAGTTTGATCCGGCTCCGGCAGGCGCAAATGCTGCATTTATTAAAGGCGGGCAAGCCAACCTGTGGACCGAACATATTTATAACATGCGCACAGTGCAATATATGCTTTGGCCAAGAGGCTGGGCAATTGCCGAATCGGTATGGTCGCCAAAAGAAAAAAAAGACTGGAACCGTTTTTTTGCCAAAACCGAGCAACATTTTGAGCGCTACGATGCAGCCGAGATAAATTATGCACGCTCCGCGTACGATCCGGTTTTTAAAGCAAGTAAAACAGCCGGTAAACAATTGAAAATAGAATTGAGCACCGAAGTAGAAAAATTAGATATTTATTATTCGTTCGACAATTCTTTCCCCGACCGGTTTTATCCAAAATATACCAGTGCATTAACGCCGCCGAAAGATGCCGTACAATTAAAAGTAATTACGTATAAAGGGAAAGAACCCGTTGGCCGAATGATTGCCATGCCAATAGCCGAACTACAAAAACGAGCCGATAAAAAGACCAATTATGATTAAGGCCTTTTATGTAGGTATTTAGTTGAGGTTTCTTTTGAAGTTTTGATTTAAAAACCTTTAAAAAAGGGGTACTTTAAAAATACAAAAGCCTGTTTTGTTCAATTTGGAAAGCGAGTGGGCCAAGCTTTTGTGGTTTACAAAACCGTTGAAAAAGGCACATCTGCGTTCTTAGTTGTAAAGCTTAAAGGGCTTTTTATATTAAAAAACATACTAAAAAGGGTATATAAAAGCTTCACCATGGCAGCTTTCCACTGGCAAGCGGGCAAGTTATCAGGAGCGGTTAAATTAACGAAGCGATACGGTAACTATACAAATCTGGTTCAAAACAAAGGCGAAATTAAATAGACATGATTTCTTTTTCCTTAGTGGCCAGACGTTTATCTACCTGCGCAATAGCCTTGTTTGTCAGCTCTTGAATGCCATCTTCAGCATCTTTAGCTTCGTCTTCACTTAAGCCGTTTTTCTCTAGTTTCTTCACGTCTTCAATCGCGTCGCGGCGCAGGCTGCGCACCGATACTTTACAGGTTTCGCCTTCGCCCAGCGATCGTTTCACCAGTTCTTTGCGGCGTTCTTCCGTCATTGGAGGTAAAAAAAGCCTGATGATGTTTCCGTCGTTTTGCGGGTTCAATCCAATATTTGAGTTAATGATGGCTCTTTCAATTGGCTGCAGCATGTTTTTTTCCCAGGGTTGAATGGTTAAAGTGCGTGCATCGGTAGCGCTTATGTTACCTATTTGTGCTATGGGCGTTGGGGTGCCGTAATAATCCACTACAATCCCATCAAGCATTTGGGGGTTTGCCTTTCCGGCTCTTATTTTTACTAGTTCCGCTTCTAAATGCCTGATGGCTTTTTGCATAGACTCCTCGGTCATTTGCAGCGTTAAAGAAACATCTTCTGACATACAAATTAGGTATTAATACACGCAAAACTAACAAACTAGGGGAACACTTTAGCAGCTTAGCAGCAGCAAAAAACTAATTGTCGCTGAGAGCTGCTTCTTTTGCCAACGAAACCACCTTTGAAATAGGTTTACTAAAAGGTATAGTTTCTTTTAAAAGCGCTGGAACAATGCGGATGCCTTTGAGCGGCTTTTTTAAATACACAATGCCGGTAAGCAAAGCACAGGCTATTGAAGTAAGCAGCAGCAGGAGGTAATTAGGCCCAAGGCTTTGGGCAAGAAATGCAAGGGCAATAAAAAAACAGTTTAGCACTACACAGCAAAAAACAACCAGCCGCGGGCTAAAGCCTCTATCGAGCAGCAAATGATGAATATGGTTACGATCAGGGGAAAAAGGCGAACGCCCCTGAAAAATGCGAATGCTGAATACACGAAGCGTATCGGAAAGTGGCACCATTAGTATAGCAAAGCCTATAGCTACAATCGATTGCAGCGGAAAAGCCACTACCGTACCATCGCCAACAGCAATAAATTTAATAACCAATATGGCATTTACCAATCCCAACAACAGCGAACCCGAATCGCCCATAAAAATACGGGCCGGATTAAAATTAAAAATTAGAAACGCTGCTAAACTCCCTGCCATGGCAAAAGCAAATAAAGCATACGCCGAAAGCCCTGCAGCAAAAAAGTAAGCGCCAAAAACGCAAGTGGTTAAAAACCCCAACGAGCCCGCAAGCCCATCTACCCCATCTATTAAATTAAACGCATTAACAATAACCACAATAGAGGTGTAGGTAAGAGCCAAACTAACAATTTGTGGCAGTTCATTAATACCAAGCAGCCCATGCATGCTGGTTATTTGGAGACCACCAAAATGAATGATTACACCTGCTGCCATTAATTGAATGATAAATTTTTTAGTAGCGGATAAAATCAGAATATCATCTTTAATACCCAGGAAAAAAATAGCGGTAGCAGCGGCCAAATAATATTGAAACTCGGGGTTACCCGGAATGGAAACAGAAAGCATGGCTGCCAAAAAAAAACCTCCAAAAATGCCAACGCCGCCTAACGAAGAGATAGGCCGGGTGTGCAACTTACGGGCATCGGGCACATCGTACAATTTTTTTTGCTGTGCAATAATTATAGTAGCTGGTATGGTAAAAAAAGTAATTAAAAAGGCAACCGAAGATGTTAAGAGCACATGTAGCATAAAGCAGAGGATTACGTTCAGGGCCAAAAATACTTATAAAGAGTTACGATGTCAAATAGTACAGAATGTTTTTTTATAATATCTTTTAATTAGTTCTGTTAAGCTTAAAAAAGGGTTGATAAAAAAAAAGCCGCATTTTTGCAGCAGATAATCAATCTGGCTTTTAAAACAATACTTACTTATGCCAACTCTTACAGAAATAGCTTCACAGGTACGCAGAGATATATTACGCATGGTGCATGGCGTAAACAGCGGTCATCCGGGCGGCTCGCTTGGATGTGCCGATTTTGTTACCGCACTGTACTTTGACATTTTAGAACATAATCCGCAGCATTTTGATATGGATGCGATGGAAGAAGACGTTTTTATTCTTTCCAACGGCCATATCTCACCTGTATTTTATTCGGCCTTGGCCCGCTCAGGGTATTTCCCGGTAACGGAACTGGCTACTTTTCGCAAATTAAATTCACGGCTTCAAGGCCATCCTACCACACACGAGGGTTTGCCCGGCGTGCGCATAGCAACCGGCTCTTTAGGCCAGGGCATGAGTGTTGCTATTGGTGCGGCGCATGCAAAAAAGCTAAACAACGATCAGCATATTGTGTACACGCTTCATGGCGATGGCGAACTGCAGGAAGGGCAAAATTGGGAAGCCATTATGTTTGCGCCCAACCACAATGTAGATAACCTGATTGTTACCATTGATTGGAACGGACAGCAAATTGACGGTCCGACTTATAAAATAAACGACCTGGGCAATATTCGCGAAAAGTTTGACACTTTTGGCTGGTACACCATGGAAATGAACGGTAACGAAATGAGCGAGGTGGTGCATACGTTAACCGAAGCAAAATCGATGATTGGCAAAGGAAAACCCATTGCTATTATTATGCATACCATTATGGGTAAAGGTGTAAATTTTATGGAAAACGACCACAGCTGGCATGGCGTAGCTCCTACCGATGAACAACTTGAAAAGGCCCTGGCGCAACTGCCGGAAACATTAGGCGATTATTAAGGTATGGGCAGGTTTATGGATTACTATTGATCTTTAAATGTAATTTATGCACGGCTTATGTCGAGAAGTAATAGCTGCTGTACAAGATGTTCCAGCAATACAACTATTACCTGCAAGGCTACCTAGGAATGACACCTAATATATAAAAAAAACACTACGAATAGATCAATGACGTTAGAAAATTTTTCCAACAATATAATATTCCAATTTCCCGCAGAACGAGACAATGAGGACTTTCCCGTGTTTGTATCTAATTTATTGGACGAATATTTTAATTTATTAGTAAATATTGATGATTCAATAATTGATGAGTTAAGGCCAAATTTTCAAATAATTAGCGAATTAATTGAAAACCTAAAAATGACCGCAAATTATTATTATATAGGACAAGTACACAAATCTTATTTAGAATTTCAAAATGGCTTGAATCTAATTAAAAAATTTCTTTGGCTCGAGGACACAAATTTAGTTTTAGTTGGAAGTGAAGCTACCGAAGCAGCTAGTAAAAATCAATATTTCAAGTCAAGAATGTCTTATGGAAAGGGATTTACGAAGAACGAAATGTTCATTCGTCCTTTCCAGCAAAGGGAAAATATAGAAACATACCGATACAGTATTCCAGGGCTTCCTTGTTTGTATTTATCGAATAGTATTTACTGCAATTGGATTGAATTAAATTACCCTGATGTAAACTTATTGCAAGTTTCACGTTTTGAAATCTCAAATGAAATAAAGAAATTACATTTTGAACTTGATTATTCATTCTTTTGGAAAACAAGAGTAAGTCGTGAAAAAAAAATTACTGACAATAAAAACTTAGTGAGGTATTTAACATATTTCCCAATTCATTTATTATGCAATATTAAAGTCAAAAGTAGAGAGTCTATTTTTAAACCTGAATACATCTTTCCACAATTTTTAATGCAATGGATAAATGAAAATGATATTAGTTGTGTGCAGTACATTTCAACTCAACTTAATTTCAATCATTTTGATAATAAATTATTTTTTTGTTTTTGCAATCTTGCAATACCAGCTAAAACAACAAATAAATCAGGCTCTTGTGAGTATCTGAAAAAGGAAATAAAATTAACTGACGCTATTTCTTGGCCTACTCTACTTGCATCTTATCCTGACTTAAAATTTCCATCAATAGAAAAAAATAATTTTGACAGTTTTACAAAAAATTTACAGGAAATAGAAATTATAAAAAATCATAAAGTAAAATATTCAGACACAATTTTTGGTAAAATGGAAAATTTTCTAATTGACAATATGGAAGCAGAATATTCGAAATAATTTAAAATATAAATCGTAAAATATTAATTAATGATCATTTCTAAGATATTAAAGACACTATTTTTTTTCCTATTTTTCCTCATCTCTCATAACTTATTTTCACAAAGCAAAACTGATAAAATTTTATTTAAGGTTAATGTTTTAAATAAAGAGACAAGACTTAAGTTCACAAATACACCTATTAAAGCAATTTATTTGAATATTGACGCACAACAACTTGATCTTGAAGATCACTTGGTACCATTATGTAATATTAAACTAAGCTATTCTTATCAAGCATGGGATCAAGCAAATAAAAGTAAAAAGTATCATGCTGTAAGATTTTCATGTATATCAAGTGGAAATTGTATTATACTCGATGATGGAAGTGTGGCTAGTGCAGTTACTATTTTTTTTAAGACCAAGAAAGATTGTTATGATTTCCTTAATCTAATAAATGAATTAAGAAGTAATATAGAATAAAATGCGATGCCGCTAACATGGAGTTCGGTAATACTTGGGGCATGATGTTGAAAATTCGGGCTGCAGGTGGGCATTAGTTTCTATTTCCGCACAACGGTTTAGTATATTAGTAAATCTATCACGAAAGACTCGCTAAAAAACCCTTCAGCAAGACCTCTCCTTTATTCTTCCCGCAAGCCAAACTGCTGCCGCGCTGCTTTATGCGCCGGCAGCCACGAGGCAACAACGGCAATCACCATCACCGTTCCACCTACTAATAAAAAATCGGCGCCATTAATCTTTACCGGAAAATAATCTATTAAAAAAGATCCTCCCTGCAAGGGAATAAGTTTGTATTTTATTTGCGCCAACGCCATTCCCAGCGCCAGCAACATTCCAATGCCGCCGCCAATACCGGCAAGCAATAAACCTTCGCTTAAAAATATTTTTTGTATTAAACTTCGGCTTCCGCCAAGTGCATGAAGCACGCTTATATCCCCTTTTTTTTCCAATACCAACATTGTTAAAGCACCCACCATATTAAATGCGGCCACAACCAATATAAGGGAAAGGATGGCGTAAATAACCCATTTTTCTGCCCGCATAACAGCATACAAACTTTGGTTTTGTTCAAACCTATTTTGCACTAAATACCCTTTTCCAAATGTTTTTTGTACTGTTTGCTGCAACTCTTCCGGGTCAGCTTTTGGGTTAATTTTTATTTCCGCAGCGGTATAGCTGTTGGCATCTATTTCGAGTAGTCCTTTTACAAAGTTGATATTGGTAAGTACGTACTTATTATCAAACTCCTGCTGAATAATAAAAGCGCCGCTTGTAGCCGCTTCGGCGCTGTTTACATTGTTTAAAGGATTTAGCAAATCTATTTGGCCCCGGCGGCCGGTGTAAATAAGCAGCGGAAAAATGGAGCGGTCGCTTTGTACACCAACTGCGTTTTCTATGCCGGCACCTAAAACTAACTTTGGTGCTGCCGAATCGCCCAAATTAAACGATCCTTTTACCATGTAAGCTGCTACACCCGATACTTTACTGTAGTTTTCATCTACCCCTTTTAGGTACGCATTTACTTTATACTCGCCGTTTAGCAGCATAGCCTTTTCCTCAACTACCATTGACACTACATCTACCCCTTTTACAGATCTTAATTGGCGAAGTTGCGACTGGGTTAATACAATTTGTTTTCCGCTTTGAGCCGATATTTTTAAATCGGGATAAAAAGAAGAATACAGCGTTTTTACCAAATCTTCGAGCCCGTTAAAAACACTAAGCACTAAAATGAGAGAAGCCGTTCCTACTACAATGGCAACTATAGAAATCCATGCAATGATGTTAATGGCATTGGTAGATTTTTTTGCTTTAAAGTAACGCCAGGCAAAAAGGAAGTTCAAGATTAGTAGTTTGGGAGTTCACAATTTCACGGCTTTAAGAGTTTACGAGTTTACTAAACAACTCGCGAACCCGCGAACTTTAAAACTTGTGAACTGGTTCATTTTGGCTCTGTTTCCGAATCGTTGTTAAGACCTTTAAACAATTCTTCCATTTTAAAAACATGATCCAAAGTATCGTCGTGATAAAAACGCAATTCGGGTATGCGCCGCAATTGGTGCTTTACTTCGGCCGCCAGCGCCTTTTTTATTTCCCAGGCCCGGTCTTCAATGCTTTTCATGGTGGCCGCTACATCACTTACCTGAAAAAGACTTACATAAATGCGGCACTCCAACAGGTCGGGCGTAACTTTTACCGATGATATGGAAACCAACCCGCCATTCATCATGCTCATATTTAGCCGTTGAAAAATCTTTGTAATTTCTTCCTGCAGCATTCCGGCTATTTGTTTCTGACGTTTTCCTTCCTCCATTGCCTTAACTTTTATTGGTTGTAAAATTAGTTACTTTGCGCCTTTTAAGTGCAATACCCACAATGAAGCGATATTCACGCATTTTTAAATACATTGCTCAATATAAAAGAGAGGTATTTTGGTATTGCTTTTCCATCTTCTTTTCTATTATCTTCTCTATTATTTCTTTAGGCATGTTGATGCCTTTTTTAGATCTTATTTTTAACAATGCCGCGGTTGTTCCTTCATCGGCCAATGCAGTTTCTGGCACGCTTCAAAACTTTTTAAAAACCATTGTAAACACCAATAATAAAGTACAGGCTTTAGGTATTGTTTGCATCATTATTATCGCCTCTATTTTTTTAAAAAACCTTTTTTTAGTTTTTGCTTACTACATTTTAAATCCGCTCAAAAACAAAGTGGTTAACCAGTTGCGTACCGATTTGTATAATAAAATTCTTCACCTGCCCATTGGGTATTTTACCGAGCAAAAAAAAGGCGATCTTATTAGCCGCATTACTAATGATGTAAGCGAGGTGGAAGGTTCCGTGGTGGGCGCATTAGAAGGGTACGTTCGCGACCCGCTAACTATTATTTTTAATTTTACGGTGCTGTTTTTAATTAGTCCGCAACTCACCGGTTTTCTTCTTTTCTTTATCCCGGTTGTGGGCTATATCATTGGCCGCATTACCCGATCGTTAAAAAAACAATCGATAGAAGTAGCGCAAAAACATTCCGAATCAGTTTCGGTTTTGGACGAGACATTAACCGGATTACGCGTTATAAAAGCCTTTAATGTAGAACCGCTCCTTCGCAACCGTTTTTTTGGGATAAACAACCAATTATTGCTGGCCAAAAACCGCATTGGATATAAGCGTGATCTTGCTTCGCCGATGTCGGAGTTTTTGGGTGTATTAATGTTTTCGGGTATTTTATATTTTGGCGGACGACTGGTTTTAAGTGGCAGTATTGCGCTGGAAGCATCAGCCTTTATTGGCTATTTAGCCCTTTTTTACAACATTATCACACCGGCAAAAGCCCTTTCCACATCGTTTTCTAATTTACAAAAAGGCAGTGCCGCCATTGCCCGTATAGAAGAAGTTTTAGGTACGCCAAATACGGTTGACGATAACCCAAATGGCAAACAATTAACCCATTTTACCAACGGCATTGAACTGCGCAATGTTTCTTTTTCGTATGACGGAGTAGATGTTTTAAGGAACATCAATTTAAAAATTGAAAAAGGAAAAACGGTTGCGCTGGTTGGTTCTTCAGGTGCCGGAAAATCTACACTGGCGGATTTAATTCCGCGCTTTCACGATGTTAGTGGCGGCGAATTACTGATTGACGGAATAAACATTAAAGAGTATTCACTAAAATCTGTTCGCGATCAAATAAGTATTGTAACGCAGGAACCTATTTTGTTTAACGATACCATTACCAATAACATTTTAATTGGTAAGCAGGCGGCTGACAACGGAGAAATTGAAGAAGCAGCCAAAGTTGCCAACGCCCATCAATTTATTACCCGAAAAGAAAACAGTTATAACACCAATATTGGCGATAGAGGAACAAAGCTTAGTGGTGGCGAGCGTCAGCGGCTTACTATTGCGCGTGCCGTTATAAAAAATCCACCTATTTTAATATTAGATGAAGCCACATCGTCGTTAGATACGGAAAGCGAACGGCTGGTGCAAGACGCTATAAACAATATGATGCAAAACCGGACTTCGATTGTTATTGCTCATCGTTTATCAACTATCCGCCATGCCGATGAAATTATTGTGTTGCAAAAAGGCGCTATTGTAGAACGCGGTACGCACGATGAATTGTTGCAAAAAAGGGGTTACTATTATAAGTTGGTGCAAATGCAGGAAGTAAAATAATACCTCAGCCCCCTGTCCCCCGGTGGGGGAACTTAGGCCGGAGTATTCTTCTTTGTACAGCATTATCTTAAATTTTGGTTGTTGGAGTACCCTCTTTTTAAAGGTTTTTATTTTGAAAAAGAATATAATGTTGCTTGAGGCTTTCTAAAGAAAACTTGATTGTAAACCGTTTTACTAACGTGAAAAAAATCGATTGTCATCCCAGGCTTGACCCGGGAACTCCTGCATTAAAAACCTTTAAAAAAGGGTATGTTTCAGTTCAGCGAAAGTTGCCGGCCTGCGCCGGAATAACAAACAAGGGGTTACAATAGCTACGTCACCTAATCACACAAAAGAAAAGCATAGTACTAGAACCTAGCTGCACCAAACAAAGCAATTCAAACCTAAGTTCCCCCACCGGGGGGCAGGGGGCTGGCTGTTTTATTTCAACACTTCGCGACTAATAACCAGTTTTTGTATTTCGCTTGTGCCCTCACCAATGGTGCACAGCTTGGCATCGCGGTAAAATTTTTCCACCGGAAAATCTTTGGTATAACCATATCCACCAAATATTTGAACAGCATCGTTTGCCACCCTTACCGAAACTTCGCTGGCGTAATATTTAGCCATGGCCGATACTTTCGTCATGGGTTGTTTTCGCTCTTTTAAATCGCAGGCTTCTAAAATCAGCAAATCGGCTGCTTCAATTTCGGTGGCCATATCAGCCAGTTTAAATGCAATGCCCTGAAAGGAAGAAATAGGTTTATCAAATTGGTAACGCTCCTGTGAATATTGCAAAGCGGCTTCGTAAGCGCCTTTTGCAATGCCCAAACTGAGCGCTGCAATTGAAATACGGCCGCCATCTAAAATTTTCATTGCCTGCTTAAAGCCGTCGCCTACTTCACCAAGTCGATTTGCATCGGGTATAATGCAATTTTCAAATATCATTTCAGCGGTTTCGCTGGCCCGCATACCGAGTTTGTTTTCTTTTTTACCGGCGCTAAACCCGGCGGTGCCTCTTTCCACAACAAATGCCGTAGCATTATTTTTTGCACGTGGCTCGCCGGTACGACACATAACTACGGCTACATCGCCGCTTATACCGTGGGTAATCCAGTTTTTGGTTCCGTTTAGCACCCAATTATCGCCATCCTTAACCGCTGTTGTTTTCATGTTGCCGGCATCTGAGCCGGTGTTGGGTTCGGTTAAACCCCAGGCACCAATCCATTCTGCAGTAGCCAACTTAGGCAGCCACCTTTGCTTTTGTTCTTCTGTTCCAAACGTTAGTATATGACCCGTACAAAGCGAGTTGTGGGCGGCAACGCTAAGACCAATTGATCCGCAAACTTTTGATATTTCTACAATTACGGCCTTGTATTCAAAGTACGACAATCCGGCGCCGCCGTATTGTTCGGGCACTAATACGCCCATCATTCCCAGTTCACCTAACTTTTTAAAAACGTGTACCGGAAATTCCTGACTTTCATCCCAATCCATTAGGTAGGGCTTAATATGTTGTAGGGCAAAGTCGCGGGCGGTTTGTGCCACCTGTGTGGTAATTTCTGCTGTTTCAAAATTCATAAAAGGGCAATCGTTTAAGGGTGCAAAGATAATGGAACAGCAGTAGTTGTCGGGCTCATTATTGGCTGCTTTTTAAATGGCAGTTATAAATAGATTTTGACAGATTTCGAAGATGGAGTTCTTAAATAAAACAGGCTGACCTTCAGCGAGATTAGCTATTTACAGGTACCCTTTTTTAAAGGTTTTTGATTTTTATTTATATTTTTAGCACCAAACCATCGTACGCTAAATGTATGCCAGGGGGCAACTCGTTTTCTATCCCGGCATGCAAGCCTAATTGGTGCGAAATATGAGTAAAATAGGCTTCTGTTACGTTAAGCTCCCGGGCTAAAGCAATTGCTTCATGTAACGTGTAATGAGATATGTGCGGCTCTTTGCGCAAGGCATTTACCACCAACACTTTTGTGCCCAGCAGCTTTTCTTTTTCAACGATGTCAATTTTATTTGCATCGGTAATGTAGGTAAAGCTTCCAAACCTAAAACCAAGCACGGGCATTTTTAAGTGCCATACCAATACCGGCACCACCGGAATATCTCCAATGGTAAAAGGCTCCAGGTTTATTTCCTTTAGTTCTATATCGGGCACGCCGGGGTATTTTTTATCGGCAAACACGTAAGCAAATTCGCGTTTAAGCGCTTCAATGGTCAGCCTGTTTGCATAAACAGGTATGGATGTTTTTTGAAAAAAATTAAATGCACGCACATCATCCATGCCCGCAATATGATCTTTATGCGGATGCGTGTATAAAACGGCGTCCAATTTTTTTACGCCGGCGCGCAGCATCTGGTACCTGAAATCGGGCGTTGTATCTACCACAATAGTGGTGGTGGCAGATTGCACTAAAATGCTGCTTCGTAAACGGATGTCCTTTTTATCACCCGAAGTGCACACGACGCAATTACACCCAATCATGGGAACGCCACTGCTGGTGCCGGTTCCAAGAAGCGTTATAGAGAGCGGAGAGACGTTCACGAATGGTACAAGTTTACGAGTTTGCCGTTTTTGCCTTAATTGTTAAGCAGTAAAACTATTCTTCCAAATTATTTGCAGCGTAATATCGGCCCATAATATCATCAAATACCTTTCGGCTTTCGGGCGTTAAACTGTCGGCAGATATTTTTAGTTTTGATACCAGGTCTATCAACGTATTAATGCGACCTTCCAGCGGCAAAAATTTATTCAGCACCACAATTTTACGGTCTTCCAAAATACAAAACCCACTTTGAAAAGAGCCACGTTCGTAGCGCACAATATAGCCGCTTTCTTCAATGAGCTTTCCTATTTTATCAAGTGTTGTTTGTGTGTATTTCATTGTTAACGCAGTTCAAAAACCTTTAAAAAAGGGTACCGAAATGGGTTTTTTATCATCAACAGATTGGCCTTAAAAGTACACCGATTATAGAGGTTTATAAAATGCTTTGGCGCTTTACTTTTCGGTGGTGCTGCCCGGCGCCGCTTGTTCTGTTGTAGCATTCACTGGTGTGTCGCTCATAAAATCGCCCAGTTCGCGACGCTGTTTTTTGGTTGGCCGCCCAATTTTGCTTTGGCGTTTTCCGGTATGAAAGGAAGAAGCCTGGTGCTGCAGTTTATCGTTATCTTCTTCGGGCGTTACATCTAAATAATAAGCAACTGCTTCGGAGTATGCTACCCGGTTATAAAGCAGACCTACTACTTTAATAGTCCATTTTTTTGCTTCGTTTCTTACTTCATATTCATCGCCAATATGTACGGTTTTAGATGCTTTTACGTTGGAGCCAGCCAGTTTTACTTTGCCGCCATCGCAGGCAGCCGCAGCCTCCGACCGGGTTTTAAACAGCCTTATGCTCCACAAATATTTGTCTATCCGCAATTTATCTTTTGCACTCATCGGGGGTGGTAAATTTAGTTGTAAATTAGATGAAATATTAATGCCATGAAACTGCTTCTTGTTACTTTCTTTGCTCTTTTTAGCGGCACTCTTATTGCACAAATTACAACTGAAGACGTGTTGAAAAGATTGGAAAGCCTTGATGGTAATCATTTTAAAAAGCAGGGAAACAGCAACCTTTTACACACTCCAAAAACTTTCAGCATTGATAATAAAAAGACGGAAATTTTTTACAATACAGAGCCCACCGTTTACTCTTTAGTGCAAGATGGAATGCCGTGCATAGTGCCCGATTCCAGGGCGGTTGTGGCTATTCCAAATTCTTTTTCAAATGTAGTTGTGCCGTTTAAATCGGCTATTCCAAATGCCGCGCCGTTAAAACCATTGCTGCTCCCTAACAAAAAATGGAGCAAATAAAAAAGGCTAAAAAGCAGCAGCCTTTAGCCTTTTTTACATGTTTTTAAATTAAGCGTTTGGTTGTCTTTTTTTAGTTGGTTTTAAAAGAAAGGAATACCGTTTTTCAAAGGTTTTCTTAGCCCATCATTTAACCATTAATAAATTATCCCCAAACTATCTTTTAACTCTTCACTTCTTTTATTTCGGCAAAAAACTTATGGAAATAAGGTATGGTTTCAATGCCTTTATAATAGTTTTCAAGGTTGAATTTTTCGTTTGGCGAGTGCAGGTTATCGCTATCTAAACCAAAGCCCATAAACACTATTTTAATGCCCAACTCTTTTTCTAAAATAGAACAAATAGGAATAGAGCCGCCGCCGCGAATAGGAATAGGTTTTTTACCAAACGTTGCTGCCACTGCTTTTGAAGCCGCCTCGTACGCCTGGCTGTCAATTGGCGTTAGGTACGCTTCGCCACCATGATGTTCGAACGCCGTTACAGTAACCGATGGAGGAGCAATGTTTATAAAATGATCAATCAGCATTTGTGTTATTTTTTCCGATGATTGATTGGGCACTAAGCGTGCAGAAATTTTTGCTGTTGCTTTAGAAGGTAAAACCGTTTTTGCGCCTTCGCTGGTGTAGCCGCCCCAAATGCCATTAAGTTCCAGGGTTGGACGAATACCGGTTTGCTCGTTTGTGGTAAAACCATGCTCGCCCCACAATTCTTTTACGCCTAAATCCTGCATGTAATCGTCTTCGTCAAACGGTGCTCTTGCCATTAATTCTCTTTCTTCTTTGGTGGCTTCCAACACATCATCGTAAAAATGCGGAATGGTAATGTGGTTGTTTTCGTCGTGGCAAGAGGCAATCATTTTACTTAAAATAGTTATTGGATTAGCTACCGCGCCGCCATAAATACCACTGTGCAGATCGCGGTCTGGGCCCGTTACTTCCACTTCTATATACGAAAGTCCACGAACGCCAATATCCAGGGAAGGGTTTTCCATGCTTAGCATCGAAGAGTCGGAAATTAAAATAACATCGGCTTTTAGCAGCTCTTTATTTTCGGCTACAAAAGCACCCAAATTTGGCGAGCCTACTTCTTCTTCGCCTTCAATTAAAAATTTAATATTGGTTTGCA
>JBBSRB010000012.1:0-33998 GCA_038243445.1 Chitinophagales bacterium
CGTAGCTTAACTGGCGCTGAAAAAGATCAGAGCGGAGCTATATTAATTGTTCTAAGTACCACTACCCTTTTCGAAAGAATTTTATATAAGTAGTTGAGGTAACTCCACCAAATTGCTACCTAGCAGGTACTTATGCACAAACAAATCCTTCAAAAAAGGGTTTGGTTGCGCCTCAGCACATTTTTTATGTGTTTAAAAAACCAGTTCTCCTTCTAAATCGTAATCGTATGCTTTGGTAATTTTTACGGCACAAAAGTCACCTGGCTGAAGCTTTTTGCTAGTTTGAATAATCACTTCGTTGTCCACTTCTACTGAATCAAATTCTGTTCGGCCTATATAGCGGCCGGCCTCGCGTTTATCCACCAATACTTTAAACGTTTGCCCAATTTTTGAGGCATTCTTTTCCAGGCTAATTTCCTGCTGCACCGCCATAATTTCTTCTGCGCGGCGCTGCTTTTCATCGGCAGGCACATTATCTATCAAGGCATACGCAGAGGTGTTTTCTTCATGCGAATAAGTAAAAATTCCAACCCTGTCCAGCCGCTGACGTTCTAAAAAGCCTTTCAGTTCTTCCACATCGTCCTCCGTTTCGCCAGGAAAGCCGGCAATAAGAGTTGTTCGAAGGCAAATGCCCGGGACAGTTTCGCGGATTTGTTGCAGCAAATCTTCCATTTCTGCCCTTGTAATTTGGCGGCGCATAGCTTTTAACATAGCATCTGCGGCATGTTGCAGAGGCATATCGAGGTAGTTGCAAATATTTGGGCGGTCTTTCATCACATCTAAAATTTCCATAGGAAATTTGTGCGGGTAAGCATAATGCAGCCTGATCCATTCTATACCCCGCACATCACTTAATCGCTTCATTAAGTCGGGCAACAAACGCTTTTTATAAAGATCCAGTCCGTAATACGTTAGTTCCTGGGCAATCAGCATAATTTCCTTTACACCCCTTTTTGCAAGGTTTTCGGCTTCTTTTACAATATCATCCATGCTGCGGCTGAGGTGCGTTCCTCTCATTAGCGGAATGGCGCAAAAAGCACAGGTGCGGTTACAGCCTTCAGCAATTTTTACATACGCATAATGTTGCGGTGTAGCCAATAAGCGCTCGCCAATCAGTTCGGCCTTATAATCTACGTCAAAGCGTTTTAAAATTAAAGGCATTTCCATGGTTCCAAACCAGGCATCCACTTCCGGAATCGACTGCTCCAAATCATCGCGATAGCGCTGGCTGAGACAGCCGGTAACATAAACTTTGTCCAGCTTTCCTTTTTGCTTTAGGTGTACCTGTTCTAAAATTGTATTAATACTTTCTTCTTTTGCTTTATCAATAAATCCACAAGTATTTACAATTACAATGTTGTGGTCTTTTTTGGCACTTTCGTGAGCAACATCTATTTGCGCCGACTGCAATTGGCCGCTCAAAATTTCACTGTCCACCATGTTTTTGCTGCAACCAAGGGTAATGATGTTTACTTTGTCCCGCTTTAATGTTTTTACTTTCATGCACGCAAGCTTCTTTCAGCCATTTTATTGTGGCGCAAAGGTAATTACATTTGCTTTCGGGCTATGTTTAGAAAAGGATAAAGCGACACCCTTTTTTAAGGGTTTCAAAAAGAACATAAATTTTAAAAATGAAGATTACAAAGCTGTTTGCAGAATTTTTTAAAAGCGAGAAGACAGGCGGTATACTTTTATTGCTTTGTACGTTTATTAGTTTAGGCATTGCAAACAGCAGTTTGGGCGATAACTACCTGGCTTTTTGGCATTCGTACGTTGATGCTTCCTTTGCAGGATTAAGTCTGAAATATTCAGTAGAGCACTGGATAAATGATGGGCTGATGACCATATTTTTTTTACTGGTTGGTTTAGAAATTGAGCGCGAACTGTATAAAGGAGAACTTTCAAACTTTAAAAATGCCTTGCTCCCCATTGCGGCTGCAGTTGGCGGAATGGTTGTGCCTGCTTTAGTTTTTTTGGCGTTTAATGCCAAAACTGAAACACAATCTGGGTTTGGTATACCGATGGCAACCGATATTGCATTTGCTTTGGGCATGCTGGCGCTGCTTGGTAAACGCGTTCCGTTTGCGCTTACTATTTTTTTAACTGCTTTAGCAATTATTGATGATTTAGGAGCTATTACTATTATTGCCATTTTTTACAATACAGGAATTTCGTGGGGCTTTTTGGCTGCAGCCGCCGGCATTTTTGCCGTATTGATGGCCTTTAATAAATGCGGAGTAAAAAACTTGTTTTTTTACCTGCTGCCCGGCATTGTTATGTGGTATTGTATGCTTCAATCGGGCGTTCACGCAACTATTACGGGCGTATTGCTTGCCTTTGCCATTCCGTTTAGCAAAAACGATGATACCAATCCATCGTACCTTTTACAGCACTTTTTGCACAAACCTGTTGCCTTTATTATTCTGCCGCTTTTTGCCCTTGCCAATACAGGAATCTTTTTAGAAAGCAACTGGCATCAGGCACTTTCATCAGACGGCAGCATAGGCATTATTGCCGGTTTGATAATTGGAAAACCATTAGGAATATTGGCGCTCAGCTGGCTCGTCATCAGGCTAAAAATAACCACGCTGCCCCAGGGAGTGACCTGGACAATGCTTATTGGTGCGGGAATTTTGGCCGGTATTGGATTTACGATGGCTATTTTTATTGCAAACCTTGCTTTTACCAATGAGGCTTTTATTCAGCTTTCAAAAGTGTCTATTTTAGTGGCTTCTTTGTTGGCAACAGTAATTGGTTTGCTGGTGCTTTATTTTGCCACAATTAATTTTGTCGCGGAAGATTAAGTCTCTTTCAAGCTAAAAAGGCTGTCCACAAATTCGTGCTTATCAAAAACAAGTAGGTCTTCTGCCTTTTCACCAACACCAATAAACTTTACCGGAATTTTAAATAGATTGGCTATCGCCAGCACCACGCCACCTTTTGCAGTACCATCAAGTTTTGTAATGGCAAGCGCTGTAACATCGGTGGCAGCCGTAAACTGCTTTGCCTGCTCAATGGCATTTTGGCCGGTAGAGCCATCAAGTACCAGCAAAACTTCGTGCGGGGCGCCCGGAATTACCTTTTGAATACTTCGTTTAATTTTGCTTAACTCTTCCATTAAATGCGCTTTGTTGTGCAAGCGCCCGGCAGTATCTATCAATACCACTTCGGAGCCACGCGAAAGGGCGCTTTGAATAGTATCGAAAGCAACCGCTGCCGGATCGGACCCCATTGGCTGTTTTACAATCGGCACGCCGGTGCGTTCGCTCCAGATGGTTAGCTGGTCCACGGCGGCGGCGCGAAAAGTATCGGCGGCGCCAAGCAAAACTGCTTTACCCGCTTTTTTAAAATTGTAGGAAAGCTTTCCGATAGTAGTTGTTTTGCCTACGCCATTTACGCCAACTACTAAAATTACATAAGGCTTTGTAGGTAAATCTCTATCAAAAGCATACGAATTGGACGAAGGAGCATCCACCAAAGTAGCTTCTATTTCTTGCTGAAGTATGCTATTTAGTTCGCTTGAATTCAAATACTTATCTTTAGCAACCCGCTGTTCAATCCGGTCTATTATCTGAACAGTAGTCTCAATTCCTACGTCGGCAGAAACCAACGCATCTTCTAAATTATCCAGTACCTCTTCGTCAATAGTACTTTTGCCGGCAATGGCTTTTGATACTTTAGAAAAGAAGTTTTCTTTCGTTTTTTGAAGCCCTTCGTCAAGCGTTTCCTTTTCTTTTTTACCAAACAGTTTGTCAAAAAATCCCATTTCTTACTATTGATTAATTTTAAGCCTGGTTTTTCTCCCCAGGAATAAATAGAGAATTGCTCCGAAAAAAGGTACAACTACTACAAGTATGATCCATATTAGCTTTTCGTGCTGCCCGCTGAAATTGTGCCTTAATATATCTACTAAACAATAAATCCAGATAGCAAACCCCAAAAGGATGAAAACTGAAAAAAGAACCAAAGCAGCACCTGGAAGTAAAAGTTCCATAAATACTAAGTTCAATCAAAAATAGTTCAATGCCCGAACTTATAAGTAATTGACTATGCAAATAACAAAAGCCGCCCAAAATTGGACAGCTTTGAATAATGTATAAAGCACAAACTTACTTCTGAGCTAAAAAATCTTTTACTTTATCCTTGTGCATCATTGCCTCTTTAAAGGTATATGCACCAGATTTTGGGCTGCGAACAGCTTTAATTACTTTAGTATAGTTCTTTGCTTCCGCTGCCTGCTTTGGGTCTTTTTTAATGGCGGTTTTAGCTGCTTTTGCCATGATTGATAGTTATAATATTTGGTAATGCCACTCCACCATTAGCTAAGCCAATGAGTAGATTAGCTGATTATTTAATTTCTTTATGAACAGTAACTTTCTTTAGATTCCGGTTAAATTTCTTCAACTCCAAACGCTCCGGATTGTTTTTCTTATTTTTTTCGCTGATGTAACGGCTGGTACCAGGCACATCGGTGTTCTTTTGCTCCGTACATTCCAGTATTACCTGTACGCGGTTTCCTTTCTTTGCCATATTGTTAATTTGAAAGTTTGAAAGCTAGCCAATTTGAAAATGAAAGCACAATATTTGCACATTCTCACATTGCCCGTTTGCTAATTAAATATGTTGACCTTTGGCTCTTAACTCTTTTACAACGTTGATCAAGCCTTTTTTGTTTATAGTGCGGATGGCATCAGTTGTTAACTTTAATGTGATCCACTTGTTTTCTTCGGCCAGAAAAAAACGCTTTGTTTGTAAATTAGGTAAAAAGCGGCGTTTGGTCTTTATATTTGAGTGAGAAACATAATTACCACCAACTGGCACCTTACCTGTAACCTGACATACTCTTGCCATGACTGTGAAAATTTTTGGAGTGCGAAGGTAAGGAAAACTTTTCAGTTTCGGTGTTTGATTGCAGATTTTTGTTACCTGCCGCAATTAACTCACTTCAATAGTGCTATTCTATTTTACAGCAGTTTTTATTCAGTGCCTTGTTTTTGTGCAGAACTGTTTTTAAAGTAGCTTCGCCCGCAAAAGAAAGCCAAAATGTTGAAGGTTGAAAACAGTTCATCAACTTATTTGTCTTTTTTAACCGATTTCAAATCGTACATCTAAAATCTAAAATAATTATGGCCTACGATGTGGTAGTTATTGGTAGCGGTCCCGGCGGATATGTAGCCGCCATCCGTGCCGCACAATTAGGATTTAAAACAGCAATCATTGAACGCGAAAGCCTCGGTGGCATTTGCCTAAATTGGGGTTGCATACCTACAAAAGCACTTATAAAAAGCGCACAAGTTTTCGACTATATTAAACACGCGCAGGATTATGGCATTGAAGCCTCTGGAAAGCAAAACTTTGAGGCTGTTATTAAACGCAGCCGCGGCGTGGCCGATAAGATGAGCAAAGGCGTACAATTTTTGATGCGCAAAAACAAAATTGATGTTATTAACGGCTTCGGAAAACTAATATCAAAAGGTAAAATAGAAGTTAGCGCTGCCGATAACAGCAAGCAAACCGTAGAAGCCAAACACATTATTTTGGCCACGGGCGCCCGAACCCGCCAATTACCTTCAATGCCGGTTGACGGTAAAAAAATAATAGGCTACCGCGAAGCACTGGTGCTTCCGCAGCAACCGAAAAGCATGATTATTGTTGGCAGCGGCGCTATTGGTTGCGAGTTTGGCTATTTTTATAACAGCATGGGCACTAAGGTTACCATAGTAGAATTTTTGCCCGGAATTGTGCCCTTAGAAGATGTTGACGTTTCGAAAGAACTGGAAAAAAGCTTTAAAAAAGCGGGAATAGATGTTTTAACCAACAGCGAAGTTACCTCTGTTGACACTACAGGGAACGGAGTTGTAGCCACTATTAAAACCGCTGCTGGCGAAACCCAATTAGAAGCCGATATTTTGTTAAGCGCCGTTGGCGTTCAGGCAAACATCGAAAGCATTGGCCTGGAAGAGTTAGGTATTAAAACGGAAAAAGGAAAAATTGTTGTTGATAAATTTTACAGCACCAACGTACCGGGCGTTTACGCCATTGGCGATTGCGTTCCTGGTCCGGCACTGGCGCACGTAGCTTCTAAAACAGCCGTTATTTGTGTTGAAAACATAGCCTTCGGCGAAAAGAAACACAATCATCAGCCGGAACCGCTTGATTATGGAAACGTGCCGGGATGTACTTATTGTGTTCCCGAGATTGCTTCTGTAGGCATGACGGAAAGACAAGCAAAAGAAGCCGGGCTGGAAGTAAAAGTTGGCAAGTTTCCCTTAAGCGCGTCGGGCAAAGCCTCGGCAGCCGGACATACTGAAGGATTTGTGAAAGTTATTTTTGATGCTAAATATGGCGAGTGGCTGGGTACGCACATGATTGGCTACAACGTTACCGAGCTTATTGCCGAAACGGTAGTGGCCCGAAAACTGGAAACCACTTACCACGAAATTTTAAATTCTATTCACCCCCATCCTACTATTTCCGAAAGCATAAAAGAGGCTATTGAAGTAGCGTACGGCGAAGCCATTCACCTCTAACGCGAGATCGATTAAATTAAAATTATTTTATTACCCTTTTTAATAGAATTCTATTGATTATAATGAATGTCCTGAGTGTGGAACTCGGGACATTTTTTTTATCGTTCACTTGGCAAAATATGCAAACAAGTACTTTATTCTTGCTGCCAAAACCTATCGATAAAAAGGGAATTCGAGAAACTGATTGCCAATAACGGTGCTTTTCAATTCATCTATACGCACTTTTTTGCCCTCAACCATTATCGTTGGATAACTGTTTTCAATACTTGTAAAAAACATGAATTTGTTTCGCATACCAACTATTTACAAAATATCCAATCTTCCCCCATCTACAATCAGCGTGGTTCCATTAATGTATGCGGCCTCATCTGAAGCCAAAAAACAAATGGCGGCAGCAAGGTCTTCTGGTTGTCCAATAGCTCCTTCAATTTTTTCACGTCCGTTTTGCAGGTTTGGGTTCGACCAAAGCATTGGTGTGTTTACGGCGCCTGGAGCAATACAGTTAAACCGCGCCACTTCTGGTGTATACTCAATACTAAGTCCTCTTGTAAAAGCTTCTATGCCGCCTTTGCTGGCTGCGTAGGAAAGCACATTTGGCGTGGTTTGGTGGCCGTGAACAGAACTTATATTAACCATTGCACCACGGTGTATATAAGGTAAACCGTACTTGCAGAACAGGAATACCGATCGCAGATTTACTTGCATCAGGTGATCCCATTCTTCTATTTCCAAATCAATAACAGGTTTAAACGTCATCGTAGCTGCATTGTTCACCACTACATCTATTCTGCCGTATTGCTCAACTACTCTATCAATGCAACTTTTTATCTGGGCTGGAATTCCAATATCTGCATGAATATAAATGGCAATTCCGCCTTTTTTTTCTATTAACGCCAGGGTTTCTGCACCTTCCTCATCGTTAATATCCACTATAATTACAATTCCTTTTTCTGCTGCAAAACGCAAACACGCTGCTTTTCCAATTCCCGAAGTTCCGCCGGTAACAAGGCAAACTTTATCTTTAAATCTCATATTAAAACATTTTAAAACAATCCAAAAATCTCGGCATTTACGGAGAAAGCTTTACACCCTTTTTGATGGGTTTGGCACCGGCAGTTTAGCTAATTGTTTTTCAATTGAAGAAACTAACGCATAAAACAACTGTTTATTAAAGGTAAAGATTAAGTAACGGATTTAGGGTTGCCAAAAAGCATTAGCGTACCTGAAAAAGGTTTGAGTAACCACAGGTAGCATAGTTTATAAAGGAGTTTGTATTGTACTTTGTACAGGCGATTTGTTGCAGGCTGAGCACAAAAAACAACGTTGATATTATTTATTGAATAGGTGTGAAAGTCATTTTCAAAAAAATCAATTGTAACTTAACCAAGGATTTTTTAAAAATTCTATAAAAGATAGCTATGATCAGCATTTGGGAAAAAGGCGTTTTTTTTGCACCTCAGGACGTAATCATAATAGGAAGTGGATTTTCTGGTTTATGGTCAGCTTTTTATTTAAAGAAAAAGCATCCAAATTTAAAAATCACCGTTTTAGACAGAGGCGTACTGCCGTGTGGCGCAAGCACACGTAATGCTGGTTTTGCTTGCTTTGGCAGCTTAAGCGAGTTGATGTACGATAGTAAAACAATGGGTGTAGATAAAATGCTTGAATTGGTAGAGCTGAGGTTTAAAGGTTTACAACGCATACAAAAACATTTTAAAAAAAACATTGATTTTAGCCTCACCGGCGGTTATGAATTATTTTACGAACCATCAACAACAACAGCAGAATTAGAAAACAGCAGCGGCTACCTGAACACTTTATTAAAACCAATAACAAGCTTAAAAAATACGTTTACATTGTCTGATGAAAAGCTTGCTCCTTTTGGTTTTTCAAGTACCAATCATTTAATAGAAAACAGCCTTGAAGGCTACTTGCACCCCGGAAAACTGCTGCGCTGTTTACTGCAAAAAGTGCAAGGAATGGGTGTGCTTGTAATGGTTGGAATAGATGTCAAAAACATTCAAAAAAGGGGTGTTCTTATGAAAGTAAATACAAATGCAGCGTATCAATTTTCGGCCGAAAAGGTATTAATTGCAACCAATGCCTTTGCCGCTGAATTGTTACCGCATGCAGGCATTACGCCGGCACGCGGACAAGTGCTGGTTACTTCTCCTATTAAAGCCTTACCCTTCAAAGGCACTTTTCATTCGGACGAAGGCTTTTATTATTTTAGAAACGTAGGAAACCGTGTGCTGCTTGGTGGCGCCCGCAACAAAGCTTTTAGCCAGGAAGAAACCACCGATGTTGACCTTTCTGATGCCATTCAAAAAACACTGGAACGTTACCTGGCAGAAATGGTTTTGCCCACTTGTAAAGAACCGTACACGATTGAACACCGGTGGGCAGGAATTATGGGAATGGGGCGGAAAAAAACACCTGTAGTAGAACAAGTTGAAGAAGGCATTTTCTGTGCTGTAGGCTTGGGCGGAATGGGCGTTGCCCTGGCACCTGAAATAGGTAACCAGGCAGCAAAACTTTTAATGGATTAAAGCTTTACTAATTTTTGTGTAAGCCTTTGCCCTCCTTTGCGCACTTCAATAAAATAAGTTCCTGGTGTAAGAGTAGAGGTAGAAACGATTTGTGTTTTTGTAGCTATTGTTTCCCTTTTCACCATAATACCTTGCGCATTTAAAATGGTAATTTCCTGGCCCAGCCACGACGCATCGTAAGAAAAGTTCAGCACTACATCGCCAACAGTTGGATTTGGATACATTTTAAAACCGCTTGTGATGATTGGTTTCGTAGTTTCAGGCAGCGCCACTTCTTCTGCTGCCCACGGCTTGCTTAAACCTTTAGAAGAAAGGAGCAATGATCTTGGTCCGCCCGCATTGAAAAGCGTTCGCATTCTTTCTTTCTGCCCTTTTGTAAACAAATTCATTGCGGCATCATCAGTAAAATCCATATAGTTCATATACATGTCGCCGGTTTCGCCATTGCTGCACGACGACCGAAAACCTGTTGGACTTCCTGAGGTAAAATTTCCCTGTTTTGGAGTGTCGTACACCAGGTCATCGCCACAATAGGTATCACCCCAAATATGTTTCAACCCTAACCAATGCCCCACTTCGTGCACCACTGTGCGGCCCAGGTGATAAGGTGCTTTTGCATTAATGGTTCCAAACGAAGGGGTATTTATTACAATGCCATCAGTTTGCAAAGCACCACCCGGAGCACTCGAATAGCCAAGCAGATTACGCATTGGCCCAAGCCAGATGTTTAGATAACTGTTTGCATCCCATGCATCGGCGCCGCCTTGTACGGCGCTCTTAATTTGGTCATCCATTTTCCACTCAGTAACAGATGTTTTTTTCCGTTCAATTCCGCTTGTGGGTCTGCCTTTCGGGTCGGCAGTGGCTAAAAAAAATTCTATTTCAGTGTCGGCAGCAAGTCCTTTAAAACGATCGGGGGTAGATGATGAATCCTCATTTAATCTTCTAAAATCGCGGTTTAAAGCTTCGATGCCGCTCCTAATTTGCGTTTCGGAAATATTTTGTGCGTCGGTTGTGTACAGTACGTGAACAACAACGGGAATGCGAATGATTTGGCTTATAGCGGTACCATTTTGTGCAGCTTTTGCACCCGGTAGAATGGCTTGTGTTTGAATAAAGGTTTCTACGACAGCCTGCGCACGCAGCAGAGATGGATTTTTAATTGCCTGCGAATTGTTATATTCCAACGTAGCGCAGGAGCGCTGTGCAGAAGTGGACACGCCGGTTAAGAAAAGTACAGAAAGAAGGATCGCTCTCATAGTTCCAATAGTTAACGGTACGCATACGGATGGAGGATATAGCTATGAGCTTTTTAAACGATATTGGGTACGGTAAGGAATTGGAAAATAGTGCGTACTTCTCTTAAGAATTGGATAACTAAATGAGGATTAAATGGAGTTGGAGGCTTTTTGAAGGATACGGTGAATTGCGTGTAGAGTTCAAATATACACTTAGTTTTTAAAAAACAAAAACGGTACCATCTTTTTTGTTTAACAAAAATCAATTGGCGCTTACCTTTATTTTTGTTTTATGAAAGGGGCACTCACATTATCTTTCTCTTTACTTTTAATTTTTATGGGTTGTACAAACGATGATGCATCGGCGGGTGACCCGAATTCAAACAACAAAAGTTCGGTGGTTAATTTAGCATACAGCGTTGTAGCTACCTATCCCCACGATACATCTTCTTACACGCAAGGACTTGAATTTTATAATGGGAACCTGCTGGAAGGAACCGGCAATTATGGGAAATCTAAACTGTTGCAAACCGATTTTAAAACGGGCAAAGCCACTAAAGAAGTAACGTTGGATTCGGCTGTTTTTGGCGAAGGAATAACTGTGTTGAACGATACGGTTTACCAGCTAAGCTGGAAAGAAAAGAAGGTATTTGTTTATACTGCAACTGATTTTAAAAAGATAAAAGAATTTGAGTTGAACACCGAAGGCTGGGGCATAACAAACGATGGAAAAAACCTGATTGCAACCGATGGCAGCAACAATTTATATTTTTATGACCCGGCAACATTTAGGCTGTTGCAAACACAAGGCGTTACAGAAGATGGCGCGCCGGCAGTAAATTTAAACGAGCTCGAATACATTAACGGTTACATCTATGCAAACCAATATTCTATTTCTAATTACATTTTTAAAATAGATCCGGAAAGCGGCCATGTAGTTGCAAAACTCGACTTGACCGATTTAACCAATCGTGTTAAATCAAAAAGGCCGCAGGCAGATGTGTTAAACGGAATTGCTTACAATCCCCAAACAAAAAAAATATATGTAACGGGGAAGTGGTGGCCCGAGCTATACGAAATTGATTTTCCGCACTAAGCCTTTTTAATAATGTAAATAATCGAACTGCAACGGTCTGCATTGCCCATGGCTTTAAGGTTTGAACGCAATCCGGTTATAAAAGAAGAAACATAACCTGTACTACCCTTTTTATAATTCGAGCTTAACATACTTATGTAAAACGAATCGAACCACATGCGCTTTTTAAGCATTATTTTAAGCCCATGCAGTTCTACCAGCACCTGCATTGCCTTTGGTGTAAAATGGTAAAGATGCCGCGGTACATCGTATGCGGCCCATGCTAATCCATAAACATCCGCATCAACCGATGTATAATTAGGTACTGCAATAAACAGCTTCCCGTTATCTGTTAACAGGTTTTTTAGCTGCTCTATATAACTATGCAGTTGGTGCACATGCTCCAATACGTGCCAAAGCGTAATAGCGTTAAAAGAAGCCGGTGCAAACTCAAACAACCGGCCCGGCTCTTCGGCGTTTATGTTGTACAACTCTTTGGCTAATTTTCGTGCGTCGCTGTCTGGTTCCAACCCCGTTGTGTTCCACCCTTTTTGCTGCATTACGTGTAAAAAAGCACCAGTACCGCAACCAACATCCAGCAAGGAGCCCTTTTGTAGACCCGTGGTTTTTACTATTAACTCTTTTTTTTGTTCCAGAGTTCGCTTACGCACTTTTTTATACAGCCTGTTAATTAAACCTTTGTCTGTATTGGTGTGCGATATATAATTTTCTGATTTGTAATACCCTTTTATAGAACTTTCATCGGGCACATTTTGTGTAAACCTAAGCGTGCACCTGTGGCATTGCCAAATAACAAAATATTCATTACTAACAGTATAATCTTTTACAGTTAACAACGGGTTTATATTTGAACTTTTACATAAAGGACACTCCGTATAATGCACAATTGCACTCATAATGTGCAAAGTAAATGAAAGCCTTAAATAAATTTGGAAAGAGATCAGTTATTAAAAAGAAGGGACAAAGCTTTTTGTTGCAAGCCAGTAGAAAACGGATGAAAATTGGCGTTGTACAACCAGTAAATAATAAAAGCAAGTGCCAGTAACGCTATAATCCAGCCAGTAAGTACAGCGTACGACCGGTGGCTCTTTTCCTGCTCGTTTATGTACGACGTATCGCTGGAGTGCATTTCCTTCTCCCCTACTAAAACCCCGTGGTGCGCATTTTCGCGAATGATTTTGTTTGCTGCCACCGGAGGAAGTTGTGCAGCGTGCGCAGGTTCAAATACAAGAGCTTCGTTCTCCCATTTCAACTCTCCAAAACCAACCCAGTTAAAAGAGTTTTTTGCAAGACCCTTTTTTAAACGTTTTCCAAAATGGGTTAACGAAGCTTCGGTTAGTTTCAGGTCTGTACCTAATTCGAAGCCTAAAAAATTTAATTGCTCTTGCGGCACTTCATCTTCTTCCATAAAAACCACCTGGGTAGCTGGCGCATAAATCAGCCGGTCGGCAAAGTTGAGCGATGCCGGTTGGTACCGCAATTCAAATGTTCCAACTTGCGGAATGCATACCCTTTTTGAAGAGATTAAATAAGAAGTAAGTAATGAAAGCACTGTTTATTAATTCGTTTTAGCAAACGAAAATACTACTCCTCCCATAAAGTTGAACCCATAAACCGGATATTGTTTCCAGCGCTGGTATTCTTTACCTAAAATATTATTAAACTGGGCCCACAACTTTACATTCTTTACTACTGCAAATTCCAGCCCGGCACCTAAATCCAAACCGCCGCCGGTTCTGCCTTTGCCGTTCAATTCAGTTTCATAAGGGGCGCCGCTAAATGCGAAAAGATCACTCTTTGCATACAGGTCTTTTATAATTTGCAATCGTAAAGAAGTGGTAAACTGAAGCGGCAGTAAACCCCATGCTTTGTCAAATTCTTCCAGATCAAGATAGCGGTTAAGGCTCATTGACGAGCGAAGAGAAAACTTTTCTCCAACAGTATAGCCAATCTCACCGCTAAAATTAATAGCCTTTAAATCTGGCTTGTTTAACACGTTGAATGAGCTACCAAGTGCCGTGTCGTTTTTAAATAGAGGATGGTTAGAAAAAACATGAAATCCGGCTTTGGCACTATAGCTGAAATGATCGGTTAGTGCACCTTTCACGCCTCCATAAACTTCCTGCACCCGCGAGTTATTGATAAATTCGGGCGCAACAATAAAGGGGTTGTAGGCGGCAAACGATTGGTATGAATTAGACTTTAAGTAACCGATCCAGCCCGCCATAAGAGTAAATTGTTTATCCGATGAGCCGGCCTCCACCAAAATGTTCGGCAGCAGTTTAAATTCACCGTTATCCCACGATGGACGAATGCCGGCCTGCAAATAAATATTGTCGGTTTTTACAAGCAAGGACGGTGCAATGGAAAAATAATTACTTTTTAATGTGTTCTTGCCGTCAAGTGCCAAACGGTTTACATTGCCTTCCAGCGCCACGTCGGCCTCAAACTTTCCGCCCAAAGTTTTACGCAGCGGAAGGTTAAAATACATTCCTGTTTCCCGATTGTTCTGCCGGTCGGTAAACATATCTATTTGTATTTGCGGCGCATAAGAAAGGCCAAATTCTCCGCGTTCTATATTTCGAAACCCAAACCGGGCTGTTATGGATTGATAGTTCACTTTCAAAGAATCCTCTGAAGGAACCCACGTTTTTGGTTCAAAGCCATAGCGATTGTAACGGTCTTCTTTCCCAGTAAAGCGTCCATTAAACTCAAGGTTTTTTCCCGGCTTTAAAAATCCATTTAATTCAACAGCGGTGTTGCTGTAATCCTGAAAGTCAATTTTTCCTTTAGAAGAAATGTGCTTTCCGTAAATATTCAATCCCGCGGTGTTGCCATCACCAAGCGACAGGCCAGTTTCGAAAAAAGGCGTGCTAAAGCTGCCATAACCAAGTTTTGCATAATTCCAATTGTCCCATCTGCCGCCGGTATCTACCGCTAGTGCAAGCGGCTTTAGCGCTCCGGGTTGATAGCCCAACACAAGATTTTGGGAGGGTATACTATATTGCAGCCTCGGGCGGGCAGTATCATTGAGAGGCGGTGTAGCGCCAAAATTTATCTTGGCTGCCTCTTTTAAAACAGGCTTAAACGTAGATGTTACACTTACCTCCCGCCGACGGGTAGAATCTTGTGCAAAAAGGGCAAACGTTGTAAACAAAAGGAGCGAGAACAGTATAAATGACGTACGCATATTATTGGCTTATCGTGTAAGAACATTATTGATCGGAAACTTTACTATTTCCTTTTTCCTCGGCAATTACCTGGGCGAGTTTTTGCTCTGCTTCTGCCTTTAAGGCAGCGTTTAAGCTGTTTTCTACAATGCTTTGAAAGGTGGCTTTTGCATTGAAGTAATCTTTTTGTTTTAAATAAATATCGCCCAACAAAATGTACGCTTTAGTTACCCAAAATTCGTAAGAACCCGATTTGTTCACTACTTCAAAAGCAGCCTTTTCAGCATCTTGCAAGCGAGACAAAGCAAACCAACTGGCTGCCATTTCGTAGCGAGCCTCGGCCGCAAGCGCCGCTTTATTTACCGATACCACTGCTTTAAAAGCACTCAGGGCTGCATCGTACTCGCCACGCAACTGCGCCGATTTTCCAATGGTCATATTCGAAAGTGCTTTATCATCGGCACTGCTGCCTTTTTGAGCTACCAAGTCTTTTGCATTTTCGGCAGCTTCGCCCCATTTTTGCTGCTGGTACTGGCTGCGCAAAAGCCCACGCATGGCTTCAAGCCTTGTTTCCTGACTGCCGGTTAGCCCCTTTAACTGGGCATAAAACTTTTCTGCGGCAGAATAATTTTTCAGTTCGAAAAAATTAATCCGAGCAGCAGCAAGTATAGATTTTTCGGCAAATGTATTTGGCGCTTTTTCAGCAACCACTTCAAAATGTTGCAATGCTTTCGGCCAATCTTTACGAAGGTTGTAAATGTCTGCCAGGTAATAATGAGCTTCCACCGCATGCTCGCCACTGCTAAATCGCTGTACGTAGTTTTCAAGTGAAGCCACCGCATTTGCACTTTCATTGCGGTATTGAATTTCGGCTGCAGCAAACGTTATTGAATCCTCGGTACTTGCCGACAGCGGCCGGCCAGCCTCGCGTGCAGCATTTGCGTATTCTTCCGGCCGGCCTCCTTCTATATAAATGGCGCGTAAATTGTCCAACGCATCTGCTGCTTCCGGAGAGTTTGGATAGCTGGAAATTACCTTCTTAAATTGCACGATGGCATCTGCGTTGTTGTTTAAATTATAAAATGCAATTCCCGATTTTAAAAGTGCTCCCGGCTTCAGGCTATTGTTGCCGGCTGCTTTTGCAACGTTATTTAGATACGGCAGTGCTCCTGAAAATTTATCCTCCGATAAAAGAGTGTTGGCAATTTCCATGTTCGCATCGGCTGTTAACGAAGAAGAAGGAAATTTTCTGATCAGGGTATTTAACAAAGAAATTTTTTCTGTGGAATTACTAATACCTGCAATCATGCCTTTTTGAAAGGTTGCGTAGTCTTCTGCCGGCCAAGAAAAGCGGATTACGTTATCATACATAGTACGTGCCTGTGCGTAGCTTTTTGCCATATAATAAGCATCCGCAGTGCGTATGTACGCGTCCTGGGTTACAGCATCGGAATTTAAGGTTACGCTTTTTGCCAAAGGTTCAAAAAAGCCCCTTGCCACACTATAATTTTCTTTTCTGTAATAAGTATAACCCATATTGTATTTGGCATTCCTTTCGTTTGCTTCGCCGCTTGTGGGTGCACCGCCATCAAAATAAGCGTTGTAAAACCTAATGGCTCCATCTACATCGTTTTTACGATAAGCCAACTCTCCTTTCCAAAAATTAATTAGCGGTAATACAGAGGTGTTGTTTGGATCTTTCAAAGCCTTATCCAGCAAAGTTTCCGCTTCAGCCAATCGTCCATCATTAATTAATTCTGTTGCTCGGCCGTATAAAATTCGGGGCACTAATCTTTTAGTATTTGTTGTTGGAAATTGCAAACTTTCAAGTAAAGACAACGCATCTCTATAATTGTTTGTGTTTGCCAAGGCTCCAACCAATAACTCTGTTGCTTCAAGGGTATAAGTGGAATTTGGATAATCGTTTAAAAAAGTTCGAAGGCTTTTCAACGCTTCATCCTGGTAGCCTAACTCGTACGAAAGCTTTGCATAATTAAACCTTGAGATTTCTTTTTGAGTTCCATTGCTGTTGTTTACCGAACTAAACAAAAAGGCGTTTCGGGCATTCCCTTTCTGAGCCGTTTTTAAATACGCATCGCCCAGCAAATACATGGCGTGTTGACTTAACGAATCTTCTTTGCCACTTAGCTGCTTAAAACCTTTAATGGCTTTGTTGTAGTTTGATGCCTGATAATAAGCGTAGGAAAGTTCGTATATATCTTCTTTGCGCACTTTATCCGACCGGGTCACATAATCTTCTAAAAAAGGCAATGCTTTTGCGTACTGCTTTTTTTCAAAATACGCATGACCTAATAGTTGCTTTAACTCCAGATCGTAATAATTTGCTTTGCCGGCCTGAAGTTTTACTTCGGCGTATTTAATGGCTTCTTCTTTTTTGCCTTGTACATAATAAATCTGCGCAATATAATAAGGCACTGTTTCTTCGTAAGCCTCCGCGTTTTCTACTACCCTAAAGCTTTCTAAAGCTTCGGTATAGTTGCGGTCACGAAAGGCTATAAAACCGTAATAATAATTAGCATCGGTATAATTAGGATCTGTTTTTAGCTGGCGGATTGAATTTAATAAAGGCTTTGCAAGCGTAAATTGTTTTAAGGTAAAATACGAGTATCCCTGGTGAAATTTTGCATCAGCAATTTCGCGGTTGGTAAGGTTTGCAATGTTGGTGCCTTCGTAATAAGTTAGTGCATCGCTAAACTGCTCCCGTTTAAAATAATATTCGGCCAACTGAAAATTCATCATCTGCACCCGCGCAGTATTTTTTGTAACATCAATATATTGCAGGGCGTCGTATTCAGCTCTTTTTTCGTTTTGCATTAAAGCGGCGGCGGTTGCATAATATTCTATTTCATCCACTTTTATAGCGTTGTTCACACGGTCGGTTTCGGTAATGGTTCTGTGTAATTCTTTTAATAAAGGATAAGCCAAGTTGTATTGCCCTTTTTGAAAGTATTCCTTTGCCATTTCGTACCGGCTATCGGAGTGCTGGTAAACTCCATTTTGTTGTGCAAACGAAAAAAACGAAAGAGCGGAAAAGTAACCAAGCAAACAGTATTTCTTCATAAATAAAGCCTTTAACCGGTAGTGCAATAACGTTTGTGCCTCGCAAATATTTTGCGGTTTGCCAAACATAAAATTATTGAAATGCAAACTTGCAATAAGGAAACACGTTTAACAAAACATTCTTTGTTCAACTCCTATTCATTCCCACTTGATACAACCTTTTTTTAAACATTTTGTTTTTGCATGAACTGTTTGAACTGAAGAAGTGCAAAAACAAATTAAAAACAATGTTATCCCGAATTTCATCTGCAGTGTTTCGTGGATATCGGTTCATTCTGCAACAAAATATTTATTTAGGAAGTCGCAAAAACATACAAAAAAGGGGTACAACAAATAATAGAAGAACGCCTGGTTAGAGAACGCGATGCTGGCAGGAGCAGGTTGGTAAAGGAAAAAAAACGATTTGAGTTAATTAAAATTCCGGTGTAACATTGCTGCATTAAATGCCTTTCTCCTAATGAAAAAGTTATTCAGTATCCGCACCTCAGATTCCGCACTTTCTATTGCTGCTTTTATTTTACGTGTTGGCGCCGGATCTTTAATCCTGGTCAATCATGGTTTGGATAAACTAATGCACTTTGCCGATAAAGCGGGCAAGTTTGCCGATCCGTTTGGCATTGGATCTACTACTTCATTATCGCTTGTAGTGTTTGCCGAGTTTTTTTGTGCCGCTTTTGTTATACTTGGATTATTTACCCGCCTTGCAGCAGTGCCACTTGTAATTTCTATGTCGGTAGCGCTTTTTTACGCCCACAAAGGCCGCTTTTTTGGTGATGGTGAAAATGCGGCCATCTTTTTAACTGCCTTTTTGGCCATTTTACTTTTGGGTCCAGGGAAAGCAAGTCTCGACCGTTTTATTAGTAAATAATCAGACACGGTGCTTATCGGCGCGCCACTGTTTAATTTGCTGCTTAATTGCTTTATTGCTCAAGTTTTCGTCGGCAGCCTTTTTAACAAGTGCGGGCAATTCTTCGTCTGAAGCAAATCGTAAGGCAATAATTTGTGCAAGTGTCAACCGTTCGTCTACCCTGTTGCCGGTTAATATAAAATAACGAAGGTTTTCTTCCGCCCTTATGGCTCTATCTTGTGCTTTCAATGCAAAACCCCGGCTTCTAAAAAGCATGGTTAACAAGATGTAGCCAACCAATAAAATAATCAGCCAAACATCGCGATTTACATCTCCGTTAAAAAGTT
Source organism: Chitinophagales bacterium (assembly GCA_038243445.1). Classification (GTDB taxonomy): domain Bacteria; phylum Bacteroidota; class Bacteroidia; order Chitinophagales; family Chitinophagaceae; genus Flavisolibacter. The sequence goes on from JBBSRB010000012.1 coordinate 18,859, forward strand.
TAACCAACGCAATTGCAATCAATACAAGAATAGGTACTCCCGTAAATAAATAATAAGAGTAAACTACTTGTTTGTGGTTCTTATAATCTTGCCCGTTCATTATTTGAAATTTATTTTCGAAAGTCCGGGTTTCTCTTAATGTTGGTTACCCCTTTTCGACATGTTTTTAGTCCCTTTACAGCTTCAGTCAATCGGCAATTAAAAATGCTTTTTACCAACTTCCACCAGCACCGCCGCCGCCTCCGCCGCCTCCGCCAAAACCACCAAAACCGCCGCCGCCGCCACCGAAGCCTCCGCCACCAAAGCCACCTCCGCCGCCGCCAAAGCCTCCAGGAAAAAACACAGGACCGCCAAAACCGCGGTAGCCTCTGCGCGACATAAAGCCGCCTCCCCTTCCGCCGCCGCCGCCAAACATATTAAGCAGAAACATTAATACAATAAAGCCCACTATAATACGGCTAACGCTAAAACCTCCTTTGCCTTTTTTGCGATAACCTTCGGGCGCCTTATATTCTCCTGCAACCGCTTTAATTATAGAGTTAGTTCCTTCTTCGAGGCCGCGGTAAAAATTACCTTCTGTACCTTCTCTAAAATGCGGCAAAATATCATTTTCAATAATATTTTTAGCAGTAATATCAGGCACTGCACCTTCCAGTCCGTAACCTGTAGAAATCCAAATGTCCCTGTCGGCAATTGCAGCCAACACTACTACGCCATTATCTTTATTAGCCTGGCCACCCACGCCCCACTTGCGCAGCGTAGCTAATGCCACTTCGCTAATTTCGTAATCGCCGGTTGTTTGTATTGTAATCACCGCTATTTGAACCGAGGTACTGTCGTCGTACGCAACCAGTTTAGCTTCCAACGCCTGTTCCTGCGCGGGCGTTAATACGTTTGCCAAATCGTTTACCAGCCGCGGCGGACTAGGCTTTTGGGGAACGACTTTATCAATGCCTTGCGAAAAGACACTTACAGAAAACAAAAGACCTATAATCAGTGCTAAATACTTCATGTACTATTTGCCAAAAACAATATCGTCCGGCAACTCGTTTTTATCTGTTTCTCTGTTGTATGGAAAATGAAAGTGCAAGGCTTCACCAATGTCGGATACCACCTGGCAAATGCCATCACCTAAATGCGCATCTTTGAAAAAAAGAAGCATTTTAGCCACCTCATCTTCCCAATATTTCTGACCTACTTTATGATGAATACCCTCATCGCCAAAAACGGCCGCTTGCCGATCTTTTACCGCAACATAAACAAGGGTGCCATTACGCTCGGCTGTTTGGTTCATTCCAAGGGTTTCAAAAACTTCCCTGGCACGGTCAATAGGATTTACAAACCGGCACCGCGATTCTACAAAAATGCGTATTTCGCCACTGGTACGCTGTTCGGCGGCCTTGATGGTTTCTATAACGCAATCTTTTTCTGCCGGAGTAAAAAACTCCTGCGCTTTTTGCCAGGGAAATAGTTTCAATGCTTACCTGTTTGTTGAATCAAAATTTACAGAAGGCTGAGGCGCGCCGGTTCCAAAATCAACTGTCGGTGTGTTTTGGCTACCAGGGTCGGCGGCAAAACCCTGACGTTGATTAAAGCCCATCATGCCGGCAAATACGTTTGTTGGAAACGTACGCACTTTGGTATTGTACACCTGAATGGCATCGTTAAAATCGTTTCGTGCTACCGCTATGCGGTTTTCGGTTCCTTCCAGTTGTGTTTGCAAATTACGGAACGCATCGTTTGCCCTAAGATTTGGATATTTTTCTACCGTAACCAGCAACCTGCTTAACGCACCGGTTAACTGCCCTTGTGCCTGTTGAAATTTTTCGATGTTTTCGGGCGTTAAATTTTCGGGACTTATTTGTGTAGAAGTGGCTCTTGCCCGTGCATTAATTACATCATTCAACGTTCCGCGTTCGAAATTAGCCTCACCTTTTACGGTATTTACTAAATTTGGAATTAAATCGGCACGGCGCTGATATTGCGACTGCACATAGTTCCAGCTTTTTTTCACGCTTTCATCCTGCTGAACCAATCCATTATAGCTGCCACAACCCCAAAATAGAAGCAATGCTACCAAACCCACAATAATTAACAAGGGCAATGAACGTCTCATTTGTTTTTACTTTTTATTTGATTTAAAATTAATGCTTTTAAACGGCATTGCTGTGCTTAAGCAATTTCTATTCCACCCCTTTTGAAAAGGTTTTTTATTGACAAACTGTCTTGTAAAGGTTATCCCATGTTGCACATTTGGTTGCTCTTTAACCGAAGTTGCTATTATGTCCTTTTTAAAAATTAATAAATGGTTCTGCCTTTTTTTAAGTGTTTTCAATTGCAGTTTTCCCCAATTTTCAAAATAACATTTTGCGGATAATTTCTGCACCCCTTTTTAAAGGGTTTTCGCTAAGACTAAAGTCATGGATCACATCAAAATAAGAAACGGATACCCTTTTTTAAATGTTTTTCCAATTTTTTGGGCACCGGCAGCAGCATTTCATAGCATCGTCCCTTGCGTCGCACACTTGTACTTTTTATTATCATATCGGCTATCATATCGCCTTTTCGAAAGCCGTTTAACATTCTCCAACGTAAAAAATGAAAAGCCGAATTTGCGCCACAATCAACTACCAACTACCAACTACCAACTACCAACTACCAACTTTCAACTACCAACGATCAATAATTCACTGTCTATTACTTCATCGCTTCAATTCCCGGCAGGCTTTTTCCTTCAAAATATTCAAGCAAAGCACCGCCGCCGGTAGATACATAACTGACTTTATCGGCATAGCCAAATTTGTTTACTGCAGCCACACTGTCGCCACCACCAACAAGCGAAAAAGCGCCTTTTTCGGTAGCTTCCGCCACAGCATCTGCAACAGCTTTGGTGCCGTGTTGAAACTGCGGCATTTCAAACACGCCCATTGGCCCATTCCATAAAATGGTTTTTGATGCTAAAATAACTTTGGTAAACATATCCGAAGCCATAGTGCCAATATCGAGTCCCATCCAACCATCAGGTATAGCGCCGCTTAACGACGATGATATACTGCAATCTTCAGAAAACCTATCTGCAATTACCGAGTCTGCGGGAAGATGAATGCAAACACCTTTTGCTTCGGCTTTTTTTAGCAATTCTATAGCAGTGTCAATCCGGTCGTCTTCGCATAGCGAGTTGCCAATGTTGCCGCCACGTGCTTTTTCAAACGTGTAGGCCATACCGCCCCCAATAATAATATCCGTTGCCCTTCCTAAAAGGTTTTCAATAATTAAAATTTTGTCCGACACTTTTGCACCGCCAATAATTGCTGTAAACGGCTTTTCATTTTCGTTCAACACTTTATCGGCGCTCTTAATTTCACCTTCCATTACCAGCCCAAATAGTTTGTTATCGGGTGTAAAAAATTGTGCAATAACAGCGGTTGAAGCATGTGCCCGGTGCGCTGTTCCAAATGCATCGTTTACGTACACGTCACCAAGCTTCGAAAGTTTTTCTGCAAACGCTTTGTCGCCTGCCTCTTCTTCGGCATAAAAACGAAGGTTTTCTAAAAGCAACACTTCGCCGCTTTTTAAGGCTGCGGCTTTCTGCACCGCCTCTTCACCAATGCAATCCTTCGCAAATTGAACATCTGTTCCTATCAACTCGCTAATGTGGGCCACCAGGTGCTTTAAAGAATATTTTTCTGTAGGCGTGCCTTTTGGCCGGCCTAAGTGCGACATCAAAATAATCGACCCACCGTCCGCCAAAATCTTTTTTATGGTGGGTACTGCTGCTGAAATTCGGCTATCGTCTGTGATGTTGAAATCTTTATCTAATGGCACATTAAAATCAACCCGTATCAATACTTTTTTACCGGAGAAGTTGTAGTTTGAAAATTTGCTCATGAAAATTTATTTAAGTTCGGTGATAGCGGTTTCGGCTTTTATAACCCGCCGTATGCTCTCTTTAAAGTGCCCTTTTATAACTGCCACAAAACATGATCTGGAAACTTATGGAGTACAACATTAAGTATCTTTTTGCCTTTTTATGCCAGCTTTGATATTTGAAAGCTTTGTTTCTTTGGAAACGATAAAATTAATTTCCTTTTCTGCAAAGTTTTGAAAGTCAATGTCACCAAAAACCCACAAATAAAAGAGTAAGATAACTTTGCTTTAAAACCACCCCGACCTGTAACTGTAGCTTTTAACCAACGTTGCTCAAAAAAGTATGTAAAAAGGCTTTCCTTTCAGAAAGCCTTTTTCGTTGCTTTTACTTCTTATCAATCAATTCCGCAAAATGTTTTACGGTACGTACCAGCTGAGATACATAACTCATTTCGTTATCGTACCAGCTAACGGTTTTTACCATTTGAGTTTCGCCGGCGGTAATTACTTTGGTTTGCGTAGCATCAAAGAGCGAACCGAAATGGGTACCTATAATATCGGTGCTTACCAGTTCTTCTTCCGTATAGCCAAAGCTTTCGTTCGATGCTTCTTTCATGGCCCTGTTTACTTCTTCAACCGTAACCTTTTTCGATAATATGGTAGTGAGTTCAGTTAGCGAACCAGTTATAACCGGAACACGCTGAGCGCTTCCATCTAGTTTTCCTTTTAAATCGGGTAACACCAAACCAATTGCTTTTGCAGCACCTGTGCTGTTTGGAACAATGTTTTGCGCAGCTGCTCTTGCGCGGCGTAAATCACCTTTCGGGTGCGGCGCATCTAAAGTATTCTGGTCGTTTGTATAAGCATGAATGGTGGTCATTATACCGGTGATGATTTCATACTTTTCGTGCAGCACCTGTGCCATTGGCGCCAGGCAGTTTGTAGTACAGGAGGCACAGGAAATAATGGTTTCGGTACCATCTAAAATTTGATGGTTTACATTAAACACAACGGTTTTTAAATCGCCGGTTGCAGGTGCCGAAATAACCACACGTTTTGCGCCTGCAGTAATGTGTGCTTCTGCTTTTGTTTTATCGGTAAAAAACCCGGTGCTTTCAATTACCACATCTACGCCGTGTTCTCCCCAGGGAATTTGAGCCGGGTCTTTCTGTGCATATATCTTTACTTCCTCGCCATTTACTTTAATAGAATTTTCTGTACTTGAAACTTCTCCTTCAAAACGCCCTTGTGCGCTGTCGTATTTTAAAAGGTGCGCCAGCACTGCCGGGGAGGTTAAATCGTTGATTGCAACTACATCAATTCCTTCCATGTTGTAGATCTGGCGGTAAACAAGACGGCCAATTCTTCCAAAACCGTTAATGGCAACTTTTACAGACATAATTTTTTCTGATTTTAATTTTTAAATGCGGCGCTAAGGTAAGCTATTGAAATAAATAAATTGGGGATGAGACAGAAACCCTGCGTATATATGGCGTACTGCGGCAATCCCTTTATAGATTTAATGCGCCTAATAACAAAGCATTATTTTTCGGGTAAATAATCTTAATAAAGAAAAGCCACATTCCTGTTTACCCCTTTTTTAAAGGTTTTACAAAAGGAGTAATTTATCAAATTAATAAAAGATGCAATCTTACCAAAACCGTACATACAACGCAAGCAAAATACCAAGTATAATAATAATCATGGCTAAAATACCCGGCGATACTTTAAACATGGTGGTATCAACCTCCAGTGCATTTACTTCTTTGCTGCCTTTTACATCTAATAAACTAATAACAACCATCAATAAAATAGTAAAGAAAAATACCCAACCCATGCTAATCATAAACGGAATTTCGTAAATGCCCTGGCTGTTTATAAAGGCTGTATAAAGGGGTGTTTCCTGAAACCATCCGGGTAAAAATTTATCAAACAAAACCATTAACAATACGCCACCGATAATGCCTGCAAGCGCCGCATTTGAAGTTGTTCGCTTCCAGAAAAAACCTAGCAAAAACACTGCAAAAATGGCCGGTGAAATATAGCCCGTATATTTTTGAATAAAGATGAATCCGCCTTCGCTGCCTATACCCAACGAATCTTTCCAGTTTACAATAATGGCCAATATCAAGGCAACAATAACGGTCATTCTTCCAATCCATACCAGCTTTGAATCGGGAGCGGTTTTCTTTACATATTTTTTGTAAATGTCAAGGGTGTAAATTGTGGCAATGCTATTTGCTTTCCCCGCCAGCGATGCAACTATAGCCGCCGTTAACGCTGCCATAGACAAGCCTTTTAAACCTGTTGGCAAAAAGCCTAAAATAGCCGAGTACGCATTATCGCTTCTAAATTCGCCATTGGTTAACATTTCGGTTTGCAAACCACCATTTTTATACAATACATATGCTGCAATGCCCGGCAGCACTACAATCAACGGCATCATTAATTTTAAAAAAGCGGCAAACAAAATACCTGTTCTTGCCGTTTTTAAATCGGCTCCCAAAGCCCTTTGGGTTATGTATTGATTACATCCCCAATAATTTAAATTGGCTATCCACATACCGGCAATTAGCATGGCAACGCCGGGTAAATCTACATAGTTACTAACTTCTTCCTTTGTTGACGCAGGCGTTGGTTTATCAAAAATCATTCTAAAATGCTCCGGTGCTGTTTCAAGCAAACCATTAAAACCAGCCAACATACTTTTTCCGTAACCAAGGTGTTCCGATACAAGCGTTAATGCAATATAACTGGTAACTAATCCACCAACAATCAACACCACTACTTGTATTACATCGGTATAACCAATAACCTTCATGCCACCAAGAGTAATAAGCAATGCAAAAAATGCAAGCCCAATCATAATCAGATGAAAGTTATCGCCACCGGCAAGGTTGTTTATCGCCAACGTACCGAGATATAAAATTGAAGTGAGGTTTACCGTAATGTATAAAAAAAGCCAGAAGATGGCCATGATTAGAGCGACCGTTTCGTTGTACCGCGTTTTTAAAAATTGCGGCATAGTAAAAATGCGGTTCTTTAAATAAATAGGCATAAAAAACACAGCTACAATAATTAGCGATGCCGCTGCTATCCACTCGTACGCGGCAATGGCCAAGCCAAGTTTAAAGCCGCTGCCCGACATGCCAATAAACTGCTCTGCCGAAATATTTGATGCAATTAAGGAAGCGCCAATAGCCCACCACGTAAGCGAGCCTTCGGCTAAAAAGAAGTCGGTGGAGGTCTCTTTAATATGCTTTTTGCGCCGGTAAATCCAAATACCATAAGAGGCTACCAAAATAAAATACAGGACAAAAACAATGATGTCTGCCGTTTTAAGCATAAAGTAAGGTTTGGTTTGTGATGGGCTAAGGTAGTTTTAAGATTGTTTACTTGTTTACCGAAAAGCGGTACAGCGATGATGTTTGATATGTTTGCCCTGGCTCTAGAACAGTTGATGGAAACTGCGGTTGATTTGGACTATCCGGAAAGTGTTGTGTTTCCAAACAAAAGGCTGTTCTAAACTCGTCTGTAGCACCGCTTTTGAAGATGTTTTTACCCTGCATGAAATTACCGCCATAAAACTGCAAACCCGGCTCCTGTGTGTACACGCTCATTGTAATTCCCGATTTGTCGCCGCTGATAGTGGCAGCATGTTTCATGTTTTTAGATGCATCTCTCAACACAAAATTATGATCGTATCCTGCACCGTTTTTTAATTGTTTGTTGGCGCTGTCCATCACCCGTGCACCAATAGCGGTAGCATTTCTAAAATCAAAAGGCGTTCCTTCTACACTTTCGTTTTTACCAAGTGGAATTAACGTAGAATCAACGGGGGTGTAATTATCCGCATCTATCTGTAACAAATGATTATTAATAGTGCCGCTGCCTTCGCCATTTAAATTAAAAAAAGCGTGATTGGTTAAATTCACTACTGTTTTTTTATCGGTAGTTGCTTTGTAATCAAACTTAAGTTCGTTGTTGTTGGTAAGTGTATAGGTAACAGTTACATCCAAATTACCCGGAAAACCCTCTTCGCCATCTTTCGATAAATAATGCATTTCCAGGGTTGAATCGTTTACCGGTTTTGCATCCCAAACCACATCTTGAAAACCTTTTTTACCGCCGTGTAGTGTATTAGGCCCGTTGTTGGTAAATAAGGTATATTGTTTCCCATCCAGAGAAAATTTTCCTTTTGCAATTCGGTTTCCATAGCGGCCAATAGTGGCGCCAAAATAAGGTTCTGTTGAATTTTTAAATCCTTGTACAGAGCCAAAACCAACCACCACATCCGTCATCTTTCCGTTTTTATCGGGCACCCAAAGTCCTACTAAACGACCGCCGTAATTAGTAACAGCAGCCGTCATCCCGTTCTGGTTTTTTAAAAAATACAAATCTGTTTGTTTCCCATCAATGGTATCCTGAAAAGCTTTTCTGTCGGGGAGTGAAATGTTCATTGTTGTAGTTGAATCTGAAGTCGATGATGATTTATTTTCATTATTTGCATTGCCGCAGAAGCTTAAGATTACGCTTGCAAAAACGGCGATTAAAAGTCTATTCATTTGTTTTATTTGTTTCTTTTTATTTGTTTATTAAAGTAAACTTGTCAAACGTAGCTTTTTGGTTTGAAACGCCTTTTGAAATAAGACCTATTCTTACGGCTCTATCCCATGGCGGCAAAAAGCTTCCATCAATGGGTTTGCTATTTAAAATTTGAAAATCGTCCGCGGTCTTGCTGTACAAAAATTTAATGTCTTTTCCGTTTGTTACCTCCATTTGCAAATACAAGTTTCTGTTTACGTCTATATTTTTTTGAACAAGAATCGAATCTTTTCCGCCTTTTAATTGAATTAAACTTAGTACGCCATCCTTATATAAAGCGCTTATAGTATTGTCGTCATCGCCAATAGCGCCGATGCCTGCGGCTGCCGATGTACGTTTTGGCTTTATTTGTACTGTTGCTATGTAAGCGCCGCTTGTTGTTTTTTGTCCAATGTATGCACCCGCTGCCGAAGGCAAAGCTGATAATTTTAATTCACCACATTTTTGCCGGTATGTCGCCGGTTGAAACACACTCCACTGCCACCCTTTTTCAAGCGTTCGGCCCTGAAAATTATCAGTTACAGAAGTTAATGCAACATCATTGCTGACTGTGTCTTTTATAAATTCGATCCATCCATCCGGTGTAAATCGAAACTCTATCAGCAAGCCTTCTCTGCCCGTATAAACATCTGTTTCTTTATCGTAAGCATGATACAAAAAATAATACTTTCCATCTTTTTCAATGGGCGTGCCATGGCCGGGGCATTTCCATTCTTCATCATGACCAAGAACAGGGTTTTTGCTGTATTTTTCCCACGGTCCCATCAATGTTTTTGACCTTGCCACGCCGGTTTGATATGTACATTCTTTTCCGCAACAACCGGCTGCGGCATAAAAAGCATAATAATAATCTCCTTTTTTTATCATGGAAACGCCTTCCACCAGGTTGCCTTCCCAGCCCTCTTCGTTTCGAAATAGTTCCTTTTTTTCGCCCATTAATGCGGTGCGACTTTCGTTCATTTCCTGCGCCCAAATAGGCGTTGGTTTGTTTACGCTGTTTCCATCTTCTTTCCAAATTAAAAACAGTTTTCCTGCTTCGTCGCGCATTGGAAAAGCATCGATAGAGCCTACTTCCTGGCACATCAGCGGACCATGATCGGTGTAAGGACCCTCAGGTTTATCAGCCGAGGCAATACCGAGGCAAAGATTGCCGCCTTTTTTATGAGCTGAATAATAAATATATGTTTTTCCACCTTCATGCGAAATCTCCGGTGCCCAAAAGTAGTAGTCCGCCCAGGCGGGAAGCTGGTTAAAAACATAACCATTAGTTTTCCAGTTTACTAAATCTTTCGAACTTAAAAGCGGGTACGCCGGAAACCAATTAGATGTGGTAGCGCTGGCCCAATATGTATCACCAATTTTTACTACAGACGGGTCGGCATGGTCGCCACGCATCACCAACTGCTGGCTGCCGGCGCCGGCACTTACCAGCAATACGGCACAAACAATCCATAATCGCATCATAATTTTTCCTATTCTAAAATCCTTTTTATTCATCTTCATCAACTGTACATTTTTGTTACTCACTAGCCTTTTTTTAAAGGTTTTATTATTACTGGTTTTCCACAACTTACAAGTCGCTTTACACCCACCAACTTTTCTCATTGTTTCTTTTCCGTGCTCGTTTCACCACCCCTTTTTTAAAGGTTTTTTTGGCACCAAACAGCATTGCTACTATCATCGTCTCTTGTGTCACACTCTTGTACGTTCTCTAATTCTATTCAGCACAGCGCCCTTTTTCCTCCTATTTTTCCGTTGTTTTTGTTTCTATTTTATTCAGCTTTTTTATCAGGTTCACTTCATCTTGCCGGTACGGCGTTCCATCTTTAAAAAAAATATCATGAAACCATTCAACTGGTTGTTCGCCCATTGGAAGCGGCGTATCCCAGGCGTAAATAGTATTACTTTTTCCGGCCACAAAACCCCAGTTTATAGCGCCAACATCATGCTTCTTTAAGAGTGGCAAAATAGTGGAAAACCGGCTGTTTCGGGTTCGCGCCATATATTCTGTACAAATCATTGGGCGGTTATGCGCTTTTAATAATTCAATGGTTCGTTGGTGCCATGGCTGGTCTTCGTAATTGTGATATGTAATCACATCGGAGTTTTGCGCCTGGAAAGCATTCAACGCTTCAAAATCCCAAGCCCATAAACCCACACTAATTGGTTGCTCGGGATTAACGGCCCGCGCCCAGCTAAATACTTTTTTCACAAGTGGTAACGATGAATCACGCTTTCCGGAATTGCCGGGCTCATTGTATAAATCCCACAACAAAATGCGTTTGTCCTTTTTAAAATGATTCATTACATCGGTCACGTACTTTTCCAGCTCTGGAAAAAGGGTCGTATCGCTCGATGCCTGTTGTCCCGGATCTTGCACCCAACCAGAGTTATGAATTCCTGGTTTAGGTTCAGGCTGCAAACCCCTAACAGGCACCGGGTTCCAGCAATCGTCAAAAAATACAAAAAGGGTTTTTATTTGATGTCTGTCGGCAATAGCTAAAAACCGATCCATGCGTTGTTTAAAACCTTGCGGATCCTGATTCCAGGCAATGCTGTGCAGGTAAACACGCATGGTGTTAAAACCAATATCATGCGCCCAGCCTAATTCACGGCTAATGGTTGTTGTATCAAAAGTAGCTTCCTGCCACATTTCCAATTGATTAATAGCAGTGCTTGGCAAAAAATTTGCACCGGTAATCCACTTATGCTGGTTATACCAGGCCTGTGCTTTTTCGGCAGACCAGCGTTCGCCCCTTAAAGGCGCTGTCGAAACTTGTTTTTGGACTTTTTGCTTTTGAGCGCCCACGGTTCCTCCAACTAATAAGAACATTAAAAGCAGCATCGAAGCGTTTAGCGCAAAACCTTTAAAAAAGGGTCTAGTCATGTTTTTTATTTTGATTATCAGATGGTGTTTTCAGCGGCGTTCCTGGCGGTAGTGGCTCTCCAAAAATGGGCGTTCCGTTTTTGCTCCACGTAAATGGCTGCGCCCGCGGCGATCGGTGCCTGCCGCAACCCTGCCCGGGCTCTGAATTTGCGTGGTATAAAATCCAGTCTTCCTTTCCATCGGGCGATTTAAAAAACGAATTATGGCCGGGTGCGTACACGCCATTTGCTGCTGAGCTATCGAAAACCGGCACGGAGCTTTTTTTCCATAAAGAAGCATCCAGCAGCTTTTTTTTACCCGTAAAAGTTAGCATTCCAAGGGAATAATTTTCCGTCCAACAGCCACTTGCTGAATAAATTAAAAAAAGATTTTTTTTGTTTTTTAATATTTGCGGACCTTCGTTTACCGCAACGTGTGGCGGATTGTAAGGATCGTTTAGAGTTCCATGTCGTTCCCAATCAAAAACCGGGGATGATAACTGCACCCGCTTTCCTTCGATGGTCCAGGGGTTTTTCATTTTAGCGATGTAAATTTCCTGGCTCTTATTTTGGTCTCCTTCCCATCCCGACCAAATCATATACAGTTGATTTCGGTGTGCAAACACAGAGCCATCAATAGCCCATTTATCAGATGGATCGCTGATCTTTCCTTTAAAAACCCATTCTCCGCTAAAAGGATCGGACGAAGCGTTTTCTATAACATACATCCTGTGATTGTTATTGTTACCGTTGTCCGCAGCAAAATACACATACCATTTGTTATTTATAAAATGAATTTCCGGCGCCCACAATTGCTTTGAATACAACGTGTTTGGCGGCGGCACAAAAACCGTTTTCCGGCTTGCTGTTTTTAAATCAGCAAGGTCTTTCGTTTTCCAAATAACAATGCTATCGCCTAAAGTATGTGTGTAGTAATAAAAGCCGTCTTTATAAATGCTCCAGGGGTCGGCTCCGGAGGGAAGCAGCGGATTGGTGAAAGTACTGGTGTCGGTTTGCGAAAAGGCACACAAACGAAGCAATAAAACAATCCCAATTAAAAAAGTGACTTTCTTCTGCATTTGTGATTGACTTTATTCTCCCGAAGGTTTTTTAATTGCGGCACCAATTGACACGGGCTGCCCAAAATTCGGTGTACCATCTGCATTCCAGGTAAACTTTTGCATTCGCGGGCTTCGGGCATTGCCGCAGCCTTGCCCGCTTGCCGGATTTGCATGGTACAAAATCCAATCCTCTGTACCATCGGGCGATTTAAAAAACGCATTATGTCCTGGCCCAAACGCTCCACCAGACGGATTTTTTGTAAAAACAGGCATCGGGGTTTTTGTCCAGTTTTGGGCTACCAAGGGGTCGCCTCCATCTTTCAGCGTAAGCAGCCCAATTGAATAATCATCGTTCCAGCAGCCGCTTGCCGAATAGGTTAAAAATACTTTGCCACTGCTGTTCTTTAGTACTCCCGGACCTTCGTTTACATCCGGCGAACCTATTGTTTCCCAATTATAAGTTGGGGAAGATATCATCACACGCTCTCCTTCAATTGTCCAAGGATTAAGCATTTTAGCTATATACAAATTTTGTTTTACATCAACATTTCCTTCCCAACCCGACCAAATAAAATATAGTTGATTATTTTGCTCCAAAACGGTGCCGTCAATTGCCCATTTATCGGTTGGATCGCTGATTTTTCCTTTCTCGTTCCAGGTTCCGGAAAGTGGATCGGCCGCACTATTTTCTAATACATACATCCGGTGGTTTGCATTATTGCCGTCATCCGCTGCGTAATAAGCGTACCATTTATTGTTGATAAAATGAACCTCTGGTGCCCAGATGTTTTTTGAACCTGCTCCTGTTGGCGGGGCCGTCCAGATGTTTTGAACAGGTGCGTTTTTAAGCTCCGACATTTTTTTGGTTTTCCAAAGTGCAATGCGGTTTCCTAAAGTGTGTGTGTAATAATAAACTGAATCCTTTATAACCACATATGGATCGGGGCCCGAGTTTAAAAGAGGGTTTGTAAAGGTATTGGTAGGTGTCGGCGGTAAAATTGGAGGGTTTGGAGTACCACCACCGGAGTTTTTACCACAGGAAAGAGAGGTTACCAGTAAAAGGAGAAATAAAGTTCTAAGGTTTGCCATGAGCGAGATGTATTATAAAGTAAATCATATGTCTGTTTATAATAATGCTACCGAACAATTAAGATTAATACTAAAAGGTGCTGTAATAATTACAGCACCTTTTTATATAATTAATACTTTGGGTTTTGAGTAAGGTTTGGATTCAAATCGATATCCCTACGAGGAATAGGATAATATTCATGCTTACCCACTACAAAATTTGCGAACTCTGCATCGCGACTTTGTAATGCCGGACTTAAATCGCCCCAGCGGGCCAAGTCAGCAAACCGCCACGCTTCTCCAGAAAGCTCAGTAATTCTTTCATGTTTTAACTGTTGTAACAATGCGGCTTGTGAAAGCCCTGGCATTACCTCTGATAGCTTTTTTAAACCCGCTCTTTCACGAACTGCATCAACGTATTGATAAGCTGTAGTCATTTGTCCCTGTCCATTGAGGGCTTCCGCATACATCAACAATACATCGGCATACCGTATCATGCGATAGTTATTCGGGGAGTTAAATGTTTCTGTGTTTCTCCAATGATCATTTAAAAGTTTCCGATAAAATACTGTAGAATTTCCCAAACCATAGCGGCTTTCCCATGACTGACCATATACATCTGTAACAGTAGGACCACCAATATCAGTAGAATCGTAAAGAAAGGTAGCTGCTAAACGGGGATCACGTTCACCGGTCGTTGTTTTTTCCTGATAAAATTCATTGACTACCCACCGGCGAGCGGCTCCATCCTGATATCCAACCTCTGGTCCACGACCACCACCAGGCCCATAAAACTTAGCTATAGATGCGCCTGTATTCATACGAATAGCAGGGTTTATATCATCATCCCCATTTTCGTCATCTTTACGTGCATGCTGTATTTCAAATACGGACTCCCTGTTGTTTTCTGAAGTAATTAAGAAGTTGTCTCTGTAATTAGGCATAAGACCATAAGTAGAAGCACCTGGACCAGTAACCAGCCAAGCAAATGCTGTAGCAGCTTCAGCGTATTTTTTTTGTTGCAGGTAAGTTTTGCCTAAAAATGCATAAGCCGCTCCTTTTGTTGCCCTTCCCAAATCAGCAGATCCATAATTACTTGGCAGGTCAGCAGCAGCTTCTGTAAAATCTTTTGCTACCTGTGCCCATGCTTCTTCTGTTGTAGCATTACGAGGTTGCAGAGTTGGCTGGGATGGCTCCAATACCAAAGGCGGCCGCCCAAAATAAAGCGTTAGATGGAAATAAAACAATCCTCTCAAAAACTTTGCTTCACCAATAAGACGTTTTTTCAAATCTGCATCCATATCAATATTGGGAACATTGGCAATTACTTGGTTAGCACGGTAAACCCCAACATACAAGTTATCCCATGTATCTGCTGTCAGTCCAAAATTTGCATCGTTCATGGTAAAGCTCATAAGCGTATTTAACCCACCATCTCCTCCTGATCCATATCCTTCATCGCTTTTCAGCATGCCATGAAAATACATAGCTCTTGAAAAGCCTGCGTAACCACGATGAAACACACTGTAAATAGCATTTACACCTTGTACAGCATCATCACTTGTTTTCCAAAAGCTACTAATAGTAGCCTGGTTTGGGTTAGCCTCATCAAAATCTTTTTTACAAGACATTGCAGTTAATGAGACCATAAATGTTAGAAATAATATTTTTTTC